>CACXIM010000032.1 GCA_902767725.1 uncultured Bacteroidia bacterium
TATGGCCTTCAGCGCCGCCTTTAAGAACGCTGGCCCGAAGATCATGGAACCCATCTACGACCTCGACGTGCGCATGCCCGCCGACCTCATGGGTGCCGTGATGACCGACCTGCAAGGCCGTCGCGCCATCGTCATGGGTATGGACAGCGACCATAACTACCAGACTATCCATGCCAAGGTTCCGTTGGCCGAGATGGACCGCTATTCGACCTCACTGAGCTCGCTGACTTCGGGCCGTGGCACTTTCACCATGAAGTATGCTGAATATCAGCAAGTGCCCACCGATGTGCAGAACCGCCTCCTCAAGGAGTACGAAGAAAGCCAGAAGGAAGAAGAATAAAAGAGTATTTTTTCATAAGTATTGCATTTTTTCCCCGCTGCGGTTGCCGTGGCGGGGTTTTTTTGTTATTTTTGTCCGCATTACCAGTTTTGGCGGATTTGCAATCCGCCAAAATCGAATATCAGCATTTGTAATGCGAAACTTCTGGTATTTATTAAATTGTTGATTAACAAATATCTAAAAAGTTAAAAACACAAAATCATAGGGACAAAGCCTTGTGTTGGAAATTTTTATTGAATTTTATTATAATTTTGTGCGCATACAAATATAAACGTTCACAACAATGAAACGCCTGAAAATTTATATTCTTCTTGCGCTCCTGCTGAGTGCGAGAGGACTTTATGCTTATAATTTCGAAGCCATCTGTACTTCTGGTCAAACACTTTATTATAACATCAACGCCGATGGAGTTTCCGTAACAGTTACTTTTCCTTGCCAAAACGGGGAATATGAATACTATTATGGTTATGACAAGCCTACTGGAGATCTATTGATTCCTGAAAGCGTGGACTATATGGGTGTGGCCTATACCGTGACGGCTATTGGGAATTTTGCTTTCTTCAAATGCTCTAATTTACGTGTCCTTTCATTGCCAAACACTTTGGAAAGCATTGGCGAAAGTGCTTTTACGTCAGTGCGCTTCACCAGCCATCTTATAATACCTAATTCGGTTACTTTCATTGACACTTACGCGTTTGAACATGCAAAAGACTTTTTAGAACTTACCATTGGCACTTCTGTCGACAGTATTGGCCCTATGCCATTTAGCAGTTGTTATGATGTGAGAACGGTTCATTTCAACGCCCTTCATTGCAAAGATATGTCCTACAATCTCATTGATGCTACTTGTCATGTCACAACATTAACCATAGGCGAGGGTGTGACCGCTATTCCGGCCAGTATGTTTGTAAACACTTCAAGGTTTGAAGCCCACATCTCCATTCCGAGCTCGGTGACCTATATCGGAACAGATGCTTTTTTATACTCCCACATCAAGTCGCTGACAATAGAGGAAAGAGGAGGTGAAGACATATACATTGGGTCTTATGCTTTCGGTTTCACAAGGCAGATGGATTCCCTGAAAATAGCCGAAGGAGTTCGGAACTTCAGAGAAGGAGCCTTTATTAGTTGTGGAGCAAAAGGGCATCTCATTATGCCAGAATCGGTTGTTTCCGTGGGAGAAATCGCTTTCATGGATTCACAATTCGATACCTTAACTTTGGGCGGGTCGGTGGCGCAGATGGGACCGTCAGCTTTCAATTCGACCAACCTTAAGAAAGTGTATGCCAAGCCCATAGTGCCTCCTTCGATTTACAATAACACTTTCAGAGACCATAATATGCCGATTGAAGTTCCTTGTGAATCTCTATGCGAGTACCAAACTTCGGTTAACTGGAATCTATTCAATAACATCATCGCTGATTTTCCATACCATCTCTCTGTTGAGAGTGATAATAATCAAATGGGTATAGCCACTATTTCAGTAGAACCTGATTGTTGTCAAAGCGCAACAGTTGAGGCTGTTCCGTTGCAAGGGTATGAGTTCGATTGTTGGAAATGGGATGGCATGGTATTGTCGCGAGAAGCCGTGTATAGTTTTGATTTGGTGGAGGATATGGACCTTATGGCTCATTTTAAGGTTTTTGATGGAGTCGAGGAAGAAGTGGAAAACGTTAGCGTTTATCCCAATCCAGCAACGGACAGGGTTGTTATTGAAGGCATCCTTCCCGCCGAGGTGAAAGTTTACAATATCCATGGGCAGTTGGTGAAGACCATGCGCGATGCGCATGAAATCAATGTGGCTGGTTTGGTGGAAGGGTTTTATCTGCTTCGAATCATGGACACCAATGGGAAAAACCATATAGTACGAGTGGCGGTAAAGTAAAAAGGAAAACTCATTCCATCATTATCTGAAAAAAAACTTTATTTTTGCACCAAACTTAAAAATCTAATACCATGGACTTCGGAAAACTCTTCTCAAAAGTGGTGAAAACCGTCAAGGACAGCATCGAAGCCGACCAGAGACAAAACACCACTACGGCGCAGCCCAAACCTACGCCACAACCTGCTACTACCACACACTACGAAGAAAAGGAAAGAACCGACGCGGAATGGGTAACCTTCTTCAGAGACATTCTCACATCTGAGTTCCCAGAGTACAGCCTCAAGGAAAATGTAGCCGTGACCAACGTGGTTGGCTTTGCCACCGATGAGTTCAAACTCTATAAGAGTCGTCCCCAACAAGCCTATAAAGCCGAATGGGGTCAACCCTACACCTTCGTTCTCGAACAAGCCGGCACCCCGCAAGGTGTGGTGATGCTCGGCAAAGGCCATAGTCACGACAGCAACGTGAAGTACCTCATCTCCAGGATGTACGCCAAGAAACTGGGCATCCCTTACATCAACTTCTACACGCAGATGCCCAACGAACGCGACTACGTCATCGGCCGCATCCGCAAGTTCTTGAAATAAAAACACAGAAAAAGGGGATGCAGCACCGCTGCGCCTGCCGAAGGAGGCAGCCTTGTCGTTCATTTCTCGGTTTTGCAGGCAACCCGACAAGGTACCCTCTCGTGATCCGCAAGTTTGCGGATTCAAAATCTTTCCCCTTTTTCTTTTTCATCGCTTATAGAACATGAATTTGACACGAGACACGGGACAGCTCCCCCTTATAAGGGGGTTGGGGGGATTAAAACCCGCGTCTCTTGTCTCTATTATCTCCCAACTGACTCTTCAAGAAACCTGGGAAGAATTTCTCGCCTACCGTCTACTGAAAGGCCGCTTCAACTGGCACGAATTCGACGAAGCCGATGCCTTTGTGGAAAAGAAAAACTATCTTCCCTTGGCCACAAAAATCGCACTAGGCGAAGGACTGGGTCTCCCAACCAAGAAGTTGATCAACAAGATGGGCTCGGGCAAGAAACGCGTGGTCTACAGCTTCGCACCCGACGAGATGCTCATCCTCAAACTCATCACCTTCCTGCTCTATAAGTACGACGACCTATTTGCACCCAACTGCTATGCCTTCCGTCGCGGCTTGAAAGCTTCCGATGCGGTCTTCAAGATTAACAAGGCTATTCGCGGACAAAAAATGTGGGCCTACAAACTCGACATCCACGACTATTTCAACTCCATTGATATTGACATTTTGCTGCCTATGCTGAAAGAGATGCTGGCCGACGACCTATCTTTGTACCATTTCTTTGAGAAACTGCTGACAACCAATCTTGCCATCAGCAATAGCCAAGTCATCAAGGAAAAACATGGCGTGATGGCCGGCACGCCCACTGCACCTTTCCTCGCCGATGTCTACCTAAAGGAAGTGGACCGCTATTATTATAATAAAGGTGTCACCTATGCCCGTTATTCTGACGATATCATCATGTTCGCGCCTGACTATGACACACTTCAACAATACAAAGATCAGATGTGCTATTTTTTGGCACAGTATCATCTGGAAGTCAACCCTGAAAAGGAGAAAATCTATTCACCAGATGAGGCTTACGAGTTTTTAGGCTTCAAATGCCATGATCACGACATTGACATCTCTGAAGCCACCAAAAAGAAGATGAAAGGTAAGATTTCTCGCAAGGCGCGGTCGTTGTTGCGTTGGAGCCATAAGAACCACATCGATCCCGAGAAAGCCATGAAAGGCCTCATCAACTACTTTAACCGCAAATTTTTTGAGAGCGACGACCCTGAAACGCTCACCTGGTCGCGCTGGTTCTTTCCCGTCATCAACCAAACGGAAGGCATGAAGGAAATCGACCATTATTTGCAGCAGAATATCCGGTTTTTGAGTACGGGAAAACATAATAGGACCAACTACAGAGTTGATTACGAGCAACTCAAGGCTCTAGGGTATCGCAGCCTAGTTAATGAATACTATAAAAGCTCAACAAAAGAATAAATGCAGCTGGTTTATTGGCAGCATTAATTGTTAGCGATAGATTTTTGTAAGATTTTCAAGTTTCGCACATCCCTACGGGATGTAAAGGACTGATGTTGTTTTGTTTTACCGATAGTTAATCCCTACGGGATTAGTTGGACATAATGGCATCCCATCGGGATGAGCGCTCGGTAAAAACAAAACACAGGGACAACAGCATCCCATCGGGATGCACCATAACTAGCAAAACTTGAATAAGATTTGCTTCAAAATACTAAAGATTCCTTTCCCGCCACTGCTGACTGAACGACTTGGCCGCAAACTCGGGCATGGGTCTTTTTTCACCCCAAAGTGGTCCCAATAAGCGTTTTAATTCCAACTTCTTGAAAAACAGCGGACTATCCATTTTTTTGCGCGTCTTGCAATGCCAAATCATGGCTTTCACTAAGGATTCGTATCTTGCACTGCCCGTTTTTTCCGTGATGGACAAATGGCGGTTTTCTATAATCAAGTCGTCCAACGGAATCTTCACGGGACAGATATCAACACACTTGCCACACAAGGAACAAGCGGAATTGAGGTAATTGAAGTCCTCCAAACCCTCCATCAAAGGAGCCATTACAGTACCTACCGGACCGATATGTTTTGTGCCGTAGGAATAACCACCAATATTCTTATAGACAGGACAAACGCTGATGCATGCTCCACAATGGATGCATGACATCACTTTGCGTTGGGTTTCATGCGCCAGCAATTGGGAGCGGTTGTTGTCCAAAAGTATGACATACATCTGCTCGGGACCATTGCCTGTAGTGGATGGACCAAAAGTGATACTATTGCAAGCCGCCATGCTCTGTCCATTGGAATGCAACGACAGCAAAGGCAACAACACACTCAAGTCGTCCATATTCGGAATCACTTTGGCGATGCCTGCAACCACAATATGGATTTTTGCCAATGATGTGGTTTTCAAAATGTTGCCTTCGTTTTCAGTGAGTACCACACCTCCCGTATCAGAAAGCAGGAAGTTGGCTCCCGTGACGCAAATCGAAACATCTTGGGTCTCTACACCTACCTCATGCCTTACAAAATTAACCATCTGCTTGATGGAACTGTCGGGCTTCAACTTGAAATTCGTAGTCAAGATGGCGTTATTCTCTTCTTTAGAAAGATGGATGGAGGGTGCAAGTGGATGATAGGGTTTTTGTTGACCTTTCTGAAGCACGAATCGACCTACTTCTGTCTCCACCACACGGATGTTTTTGCGCTCCAAGAAGCCATTCAACTCAATCTCATCAAGTACAGTGGAGTTGGAACGCATGATGGCGTTGGCTTTTTCCTTGCGGATGAGGTCGAAAATCATGGTCAAGGCATCGTCGGCATTGCGCGCCCAAAGCACTTTACTTCCATTTTCGGTGAAGTGGGTCTCAAAGTCAACCAACAGCTTCTCCGTATTCAACAGCGACTTGTTGCGCAGGGTATAGGCACGCTGTTTTTCCAGTTCCAGGTTGCGGTAGTTTTCCTTGCCTTTGGCAAAATTGGTCTCGAAACAACCTGTGCTGTAGTTGATCTTCTGCCAATGCTCCTCATCAAATGCCAAGGCAGAACTATCTTTGAATATGGTCTTTGGGTCACTCATCGTCATGGTTTTCTTCAACGGGTTCTATCTTTTCAACTCTTCTAGTGTGGCGACCGCCTTCAAAATCGGTGTTCAGGAAAGCCTGCACCATCTCCCAGGCCAATTCATTTGGAATGAAACGACCTGGTAGTGCAAGGATATTGGCATCGTTGTGCTGACGGGCAAGCTTGGCCAGTTCTACATTCCAGCACAAGGCAGCGCGCACATGGTGATGGTGGTTGGCCGTCATCTGAGCACCATTGCCGCTACCACAAAGGATGATGCCCAGCGGATATTCACCATGCTCAATAGCCGATGCCAAAGGATGAATCATGTCGGGATAGTCGACACTTTCGTTGCTGTGGGTACCATAATCTTTGACCTCGTATCCGGCTTCCTTCAGTTTTTCAATCAAAAATTCCTTCATCTCGAAGCCTCCATGGTCGCTCGCTATGGGAATGATGTGTTCCATTTTTATGCTGTTGATAATTTGATTCGCAAAATTACATATTTTCATTATTCTCTACCGTTATATCCTACTATTTCTGAAAGACTTACCCGCTTCAAAATTGTCAACGGTTTTTGTTTAATTAATTGATTATCAATATTATATTGAGTTATCAACAGGTTTTTTGTTGATAACTTTTTCATTCAGGTGGATAAAAATGAGGGACTGTTGATTCCACATTTTTTCAACCCAAATTCAGGCAAAAATGAACATATTTTCAAAAAAAACGACTTCATTTTATCCGTTTTTTCGGTTTTCACCGAATAGCCGAAAAGGTATTGATAAGACTGAAAAAGAAACCTTTGTCATTTTCATGGGGTAGTATCTCAAACTGAAAAACATTAATGCAAGATTTTTATTGAAAAGTTATCAACCAATTCACAGGCTTATTAACAGCAGTACCATTTTTTAAATTAATTCAAAAAATTAAAAATATGAATTTATTAATGATGTTTTGGGTGTTGATAACAGTGGTCGATTTTTTCGGCGAATTGAAACAGGTGTGCCATTAATCCGACAAAAATGTCTAATTTTGACCCGTTTTTAAAGCGATAATGAAAGGCAAGAAGATCATATTATTGTTTCTGGCGATAGTTTTGCTATTCAGTTTAAAGGCTTTCTCACAGACTGAATATCAGACATATAGTTATCCAAATGGACAGATATCGAGCGAGGGAACCTTGCGTGATGGCCGTCCGGATGGACTTTGGAAGACGTATTATGAGAGCGGTCAACTGAAATCGGTGGGCAAGCGTAAGGATTTCCTCTTGGACAGCACCTGGGTGTTCTTCTCCGAGTCGGGCGACACCACTTTGATGGTCAACTACAAGAAAGACGTGAAAAACGGGCCGCGCTTTACCTACGGTAAAGAAGAAATCTTGGAAGAGCCTTTTGTCAATGACGTCAAACAAGGTGAAGGCAAACGTTATGATCGTAAGCGTCATCTCATACAGACCATGACATTCAAAAACGGCTTGGAAGAAGGCATTTCGCCTGTTTTCGATACCACTGGATTGTTGCGCGAAATCATCACCTATCGCAAAGGGTTCGTCATGACTCGTGAGGCCTTGAATCGTTACGACCGCGAAGGCAAGAAACACGGCTATTGGAAGACCTTCTATGACGACTGGAGCATACAAACCGAGTGCTATTACAAACATGGATTGCGCGACGGATTCTATAAGGAATACGACGAAAAAGGAAACTTAAAGAAAATCACGAAGTATGTAAATGATGTGGAACAGCTGCTCGAAAGCGATCAAAAACCACTCATTGTGAAACATGAGTATTATCCAAACGGTCGTGTGAAACGCGAAACTTCGTTTCGCGATGGCAAACGCGAAGGTGTTTGGCGCGAGTTTGACGAGGATGGAATAGTCATTAATTCGCAGACTTACAAAAAAGGCGCTTTGGTGGGTGAAGGCGTTGTAGATACCGATGGTAAACGTCGTGGTGAATACAAGGAATTCTATCCTGACAGCACCTTGCGTGCCGAAGGTCTTTTCATTGATGGCTTGCGTTCGGGCGAGTGGAAGTTTTACTATCACAATGGAAAACTTCAAGAGGTTGGCAATTACAAGGAAGATAATCCCGATGGAGCCTGGACTTGGTATCACGACAATGGACAAAAACAGATTGAAGAACAGTTCTATAAGGGTCAGCCCAACGGACCCTATAAGGAATACGACGCCAAAGGCAATCTCATCGTTTCAGGTACCTATTTCGACGGCATGAAAAACGGCAAATGGACCGAACAAATTGGCGACATGCGCACCCAAGGCGAGTATCGCAACGACAAACAAGTGGGCGAGTGGATTTCGTATTTCGACAACGACAAAATAGCTTTTCGTGGCACTTTCAATGCAGGCTATCCCGATGGTGAGCATTTCTTCTACTATGAAAACGGCAAGTTGCGTGAAATACAGAGTTATAAAGTCGGCGTGAAACATGGTGATTGGAAGAAATACCTCGATACGGGTCAACTGTATTTCACCATCACATACGACCAAGGCAAAGAAGTGAAGTACGATGGCGAAGCCTTGGATGACAACGAAATCATCAAAGAATGAAGAAGATACCTTATCTACATCAAGGATCCAAAGTGGCCATTGCCGCTCCTGCGCGCAAGATGAGCCGCGAACAGATGCAACCTGCTATTCAGTGGTTGGAAGAGAGAGGATTTGAAACAGTTTATGATGACCGACTTTTTGCTGAATATTACATCTTTGCCGGTGACGACGATTTTCGGGCTGCAGTACTGCAAGAATATATTGATAATGAGAGCATTGAAGCCATTTGGCTGTCGAAAGGCGGCTACGGCAGCATCCGTGTCATCGACAAATTGGACTTCACCAAGTTTATGCAGCATCCCAAATGGATCGTTGGTTTCAGCGACACCACTGTATTTCATGGAAAATTGAGCCGCTTAGGGTGTCCAAGTCTCCATGCCTGTATGCCGTTTTGCTTCGACCAAAAGACCCTCGAAGCCAAGCAATCCTTGTTTGATGCCTTGACGGGTAGACCTTTGCAATATGAATTTTCCGCGCATCCATTGAATCGTCTGGGCAAGATGGAAGGCGAGATAGTGGGTGGTAACCTGTCCGTTTTGTATGGCATGATAGGCTCCAATTCATTCCCTGAAACGGACGGAAAAATTCTGTTTATCGAGGATGTGGATGAATACATCTATCACATTGACAGGATGATGCACGGCTTGAAACGGGCTGGAAAACTGGAGAAGTTAAAAGGACTCGTTGTTGGCGGTCTGACCAAGATACACGACAACGAGGAACCCTTCGGAATGTCGGTGGAAGAAGTGATTGCCGAAGCCGTTTCAGGCCACGACTATCCGGTGTGTTTTGGTTTCCCTTCAGGGCATTTCGATGATAATAGGGCTGTTGTTTTGGGAAAGAAATCAGTAATAGAAGTTACCACTCAAGGATCAATTTTCCTTTGCAATCTTGTCCATTGACTTGAGTATGTTCTTCAGCAGCTCTGGCTTGGTCAAATTAAGCCAGTCACAGAAGGTGATGCCCATGTATTTCGCGGTCTTTTTCCAGTTGCCCTTGTGGTCTTTCTTCAACGAGAAGATATAGGAATTACTGGTGCCGAGCAGTACTTCCTTCAAGGCGCAGACCTTGTAGACAATCTCGTTATACAAGCTTTCACTCGTCACGCCGGTCTTACACTCAATGACAAACAATTTGTTAGCCTTGATGAAACAGACATCCAGCTCGTTGTTGTGTTTGATGATGCCGTTAGAGATGTGCACACCCATGGCAATGTCATCGGGTTGCAACACGTTCTTGATCAGCGCGTAGACGTACTCCTCAAACCAACCACCTGTAAGGTATTCTATTTCATAGCTTTGCAACGAGCCTGGACGCTCAGGAACAAAACCAATAAAGTTCAAGAATTTACTTAGATTTGGAATAGCTGTCATGTATTCCTTGTGTGGATTCTCTACTTCCGAAATGATGAGGAACTTCCAATTACGGTATTTCTCACGTAATAATTCCATCACCTTATAGTCGCCTTGGCCAAACATGTTTTGCGAGAACATCGTGAACAGATGTTGCGAAAAAGCGGTCTCTTTCACTTGTTTTCGCGGCTCGTCAACATCACTTTGCAATCCATAGAGGCCAAAATATTCCTTTAAAGTCATTCGGTGTTGGATGGGAAACACCTCGTCGTCGTCATCATAGATGCTATGGTCGAAGATGGTCTTGACAATCAGATTCTCACGGGTTTGGGTATAGAAAAACAAAGTGTTGAATTCTTCGAAGACATGCTGAACCGACAAAGTCATGTAACGATTGCCTCCTGCTAGATTGAGGTAGTATTCCGTATTTGAATCCAATCTGCTCTTGATTGTGCGGCAAATATATTCATAGAGCATCTTGTCCTCATGCCTTTTGACGATGATGCTTTTTACTAGTGTTTCGTCGACTTCCAATTGCCGGGCCAAAAGTTGTATGCAGTCGGCTTCTTCTTCTGTTGAAATAAAAAGCAAATTGTCTCCTTCTGCATAGTATTCCTTAGTGAAAAGATAAGCCGGCATAGGGTTGCTTTTGTCTATGATATTGACGATAGTTTTTGACATAGTGCTATAATTTTGGCACAAAGATAGGGAATTTTTTCAATGATAAAACATTGTTTGTGTTGTAGGGCTGTTATACCACGACAGCCGCATTATCGTTTTGTCGTTGCAGCTGTCACAATGTGACAGCCCTACAAACCACGGTGTGACATTATCTTGCGCAGAAACCGCAGAATACGCTGAAGTCTGTCGGACGAAACCGCTTCGCTTCGCGCTTCATATAGTTCTGCGAGTTCTACGTGCCAAAAAATTATTTCACCACGACCTTTCGCGTGGCACCGCCCAATCTCACGAAATACATCCCTTGCGGCAATCCAATGTTTTCTTCGCCATCGATTTTTTTGGTAAAGACGACTTGTCCAAGCATGTTTGTGATAGTCATATTTCCTTTGCCTTCCACTAAGAAACGACCTTGGGCAGGATTGGGCCACAATTCGAAAACCGCGTTTTCCGACTCAATGATGGCATCATCGCTGTCAAAAGGAACGAAAATGACCAAACCTAAACTTGGGTCGTCGTTTTGATGGGTGATATGGTCTTCTATTTCCTGCTCATCAGACGTTCCCCAATAGTTGCCTACGGCCAAGATGTCGCTGGTGGAGTTGTTGTAAAGGTCATAAATTACGCCACCATTGCCGTTGTCATGAATCTTGTTATGGCCCCAATCGCCTTCGGTACCGAGGTCGATGTTAAAGGCGTTG
Source organism: uncultured Bacteroidia bacterium (assembly GCA_902767725.1). GTDB lineage: Bacteria > Bacteroidota > Bacteroidia > Bacteroidales > F082 > Limimorpha. The sequence goes on from CACXIM010000032.1 coordinate 11,156, forward strand.
ATGGCCGTGATGCCCCACAAGTTTCCTGTAATCACATTGTTGCGAATATAAGCCTTGTTGTTTTCGTTCATGCCGAAAACGCTGATGCCACTGCCTCCGTTCATAGGATTGGTTTCCAAATTGTTGTCAATGAATTGGTTGCCATCGATTACTGAACTTAAATTATAACCTTGCTGATTGTAACCGTAGCGGTTGTTTTTGATGACATTGTTTTTCAGTAGTATTTTGGTATCGCCTGTGTTCATCAAATCGGTGATGGCGATGCCACCCGACATGTCGAAATGTCCTTCAATGGTGCAGTTCACAATGCGAATGGAATCTTGTGAGCCAGGTCCAAGGTTGATTTGAGGCAGGTTGGCATTGGAGGTCACATTGTTGGTGAACTGGCAGTTCATAATTTGTGGAGAGGCTTGCCCATTAGCTGGTGAACCGATAGCCGCACCTTCGTTACTGTAAAACTCACAATTTGTGAACACGGGGTCGCAGTTCATAATATTGACCGTACTCGAGTGTTGTTGGGAATAGAAATAGTGGAATCGGCAAGTATCAAAAGTCACATCGCTGTTGATGATTTGGATGCCGTTCATTTCACCAAACCAGCAGTAGCTGAGAAAGCTGGGGTCAGAAGCATCCTCAAAGCGGAGGTGTCCGCTTCCCATTCCTATTGGCAAATAATGTTCCTCATCTTGTCCCATGGCCTCCATCGAGCCTTTGATGGTAATGGTGTAGTCGCCACCAAACGTAATGAAAATCAGTCCATTATTTCGATTGATGTAGAGTTTGTCATTGGCCGAGATGGTGATGTCCCCCGTGATAAAGTAATAGAAGATTTGAGGGTCAAAACTTACGCATCCACTAACTTCCACGAGATCATCCAAAGTATAAGTCGTACCGTTCCCCGGGCTTGTCCATTGGGCGTTCAGCATCGGAATGAATCCGAAAAACAAGGCTAAAAACAAGGTTACTTTTTTCATTTTCGGTAAATTTTCAAACTTTTAGCGAAATTACGATTTTTTACTTTAGAAAAACAAATTTATGGTCATTTTTTACTAGTAAAAAAAAGGCGACCGAAGCCGCCTTTTTTTAAACAATGATATTGAAATATCACTTTTTAATAGCCGCAATGCCAGGCAGTTCCTTGCCTTCAATGGCTTCAAGCAGGGCACCGCCACCAGTACTGACATAACTCACGCGGTCGGCCAAACCGAACTTGTTGATGCAAGCTACGCTGTCGCCACCGCCGATGAGGGTAAAAGCACCATTTTGTTCAGTAGCTTCCACGATGGCTTCGGCCAAGGCCTTGGAGCCTTCGGCAAACTTGTCGAACTCAAACACGCCGCAGGGACCATTCCAAAGCACGGTCTTCGACTGCTTGATGATGCCAGCATAGAACTTGCGACTCTCGGGACCGCAGTCCATGCCTTCCCAGCCATCGGGCACGTTCATCGGGTCGACGACCATGGTGTTGGCGTCGTTGGAGAACTTGTCGCCAACCACCACATCGAACGAAAGATAAAGGTTGACACCTTTCTGCTTGGCTTTCTCGATGATGTCCAAAGCGAGGTCGAGCTTGTCCTCTTCGCAGATGGAGTTGCCAATCTTGCCGCCCAGAGCCTTCTTGAAAGTGTAGGTCATGCCGCCGCAAAGGATGAGGTTGTCGACCTTGGTGAGTAAGTTCTCGATGATCTCGATCTTCGTGGAGACCTTCGAACCACCCATGATGGCGGTGAAGGGGCGTTGAATGTCGTTCATCACCTTGTTGACGGCAGCCACTTCCTTGCCCATCAGGTAACCATACATCTTATGGTCGGCATCATAATAGTCGGCAATCAGAGCCGTGGAGGCATGGGCGCGGTGGGCGGTGCCAAAGGCATCGTTGATGTAGTATTCGCCATAGCTGGCCAAAGTCTTGGTGAACTCCTTTTGCGAGGCCTTGATGGCTTTCTTGGCTTCGTCGTAGCCTGGGTCTTCTTTCTCGATGCCGCGCGGCTTGCCTTCTTCCTCGGCATAGAAACGAAGGTTTTCGAGGACGAGCACCTCACCGGGCTTCATGCCAGCCACTTGGTCGGCGGCTTTCATGCAATCTTCTGCGAATTGCACTGGACGGCCCAACAGCTCTTCCAAGTGCTTGATGATGGGTTTGATGGAGAACTTCGGGTCGGGATTTTTCTTCGGGCGACCGAGGTGCGACATCAGTACGACCATGCCCTTGTCATTCAAGACCTTGTTAATGGTCGGCAGGGCGGCACGCATACGGGTGTCATCGGTGATGTTGAAATTGTCGTCCAACGGGACGTTGAAGTCGACGCGGATAACCACGCGCTTGTTTTCAAAATTGATTTGATCGATGTTTACCATATTATTGATATTTAAAGATTTAATGTTCAAGTTTTTTGATTCTTGCTTCTGGCCTTTGGCTTCTAGCTTGTTTAGCTTTTAGCTGTTAGCCATTAGCTTTGTTATTTCTAGGCTAACAGCTAATTGCTAATAGCTAACAGCCTAATGCCAGAGGCCAGTAGCCTTTTCAGGGACTACCACATTGATGGCCAAAGGCAAGATGTCGAAATCGAATGGTGAGTTGGTCAGCGTTTCGCCTTCAGTTTCCACTTTGAGTTGGTTAGGCGGGATAGAAATCACATGGACTTTTTTGCCTCTGAAGGTCGACACTTCCTTGAGTTTGTCGATGAAGGTGCCGTTATAGATGTTTTTCACGTTGAGGGCAAACTTTATCATGGATACGCTACGCACGGCAGTGATGTCCAAGAGTCCGTCGTTAGGAATGGCGTCACGCATCATCATCATGCCACCACCATTGAAACGACAGTTGCCTATCGAGAGGCTTAGGATATTATCGTCGAAGACCAGTTGGTCGTCAATGGTGATTTGAACGTGATCGCCTTTGTATTTTATAAGGCTCTTGACCACGCTGAGCAGATAACGTATGGTACCTTTTTTGCCTTTTTGTTTCAATTCATTGGTCGATTCACACACCATATAATCGAGGCCAGTGCCAGCTGCGTTGAGAAAATAGCGCTTTTTCGGGTCACCCCCATTATTGTAAGTGACTTGACCAATATCGTGGACGAAAACGTTGTTGGCTTTGATGATTTTAGCAATTGCCTTGTAATCAAGAGGAAAACCAAAGGTCCTTGACCAATCGTTGCCCGTTCCGACAGGGAAAGAACCAAAGGTGATTTCATTCGTAGGAACGAGGTCTTGGTTGAAAATCCCATTGATGATTTCGTTGTTGGTGCCGTCGCCACCCACCGAGATGAACTTACGGTAGCCTTGTTCCACAATGGCTTTGTTTACGATTTCGATGGCATGTTTTGGACGTTCGGTGATTATGAAATCAAATTCAATAGCTTCATTAACAAGGGCTTGTTTGATCAACGGCCAGTCTTCTCCCGCTCTGCCTACCGAGGCTTTCGGATTGACGACGACCAGCCATTTATGATTTGTTTCGGTCATAAAAATCAGTTTTTCACGGGTCAAAGATAGGAATTAAAATGATAGGTGTGACGCGTTTTTTAATAATACCAACAAGAATTACGCTCATATTGGTATTTTTTGTATTTTTGCAACTTTATTTAAATAGGAGTTAATATGATTACATTCAATGACAGAATCACGCTGGAAGAAGTTGAAAAAGTGCTGTATTCCAACGAGAAGATACAAGTTTCGGAGGCGTGGATGGACCGTGTGGAGGCTTGCTACCGCTTTTTAGAAAAGTTTGCTTCCGACAAAGTCATTTATGGCATCAATACGGGCTTTGGACCCATGGCACAATGGCGTGTCGACGACAAGTATCTCAATGATCTTCAATATAATATTATCCGCAGCCACTCCACAGGAGCTGGCGAGCCTTTGGGCGACATCTATGTAAAGTCGGCCATGATAGCCCGCCTCGGCACGGTGCTGCAATGCCGTTCGGGTGTGCACACCGACGTGGCGAAACTGCTCGTTGAATTCATCAATCGCGAGATATTTCCTTTCATTCCCCAACATGGTAGCGTAGGTGCCAGCGGCGACTTGGTGCAGTTGGCCCACATCGCTCTCTGCCTTATCGGCGAAGGCGAAGTGCACTACCAAGGTCAGTGGAGACCTACAGCTGAGGTGATGAAGGAAAACGGCCTTACTCCGCTCAAGATGCACATCCGCGAAGGCCTTTCGATCACTAACGGCACTTCGGTGATGACTGGCATCAGCGTGGTCAACCAGCATAACGCTGAGACATTGCTCGACTGGGCTACTTTGGCTGCCGTCTGGATGAATGAAATAGCTTCTTCGTTCGACGATTACATGTCGGAAGGCGAAAACAACTGCCGCCGTCACGAAGGCCAACAGATTGTTGCCCGTCGTCTGCGCGAACTGTCGGCTGGCTCGCAATGCCTCAAGAAACGCGCCCACGAACTCTACGACTACGGCCACTCCGATGTGAAGGTCTTTGAGCACAAGGTGCAAGCCTATTATTCGCTGCGTTGCACGCCGCAGATTTTAGGCCCCATCTATGACACTTTGAACTATACGCGCCAAATCCTTGAAGACGAACTCAACTCGGCCTGCGACAACCCCATTGTCGACCCAGAGTCGGAGTATGTCTATCATGGCGGTAACTTCCATGGCGACTACATCTCCTTGGAAGAAGACAAGGTGAAGATTGCCTTGGTGCGCCTCTGCATGACGGCTGAGCGTCAACTCAACTATCTCTTCCATGACCGCATCAACGGCATCCTGCCGCCTTTCCTCAACCTCGGCACGCTGGGACTGAACTATGGCATGCAAGCCTGTCAATTCACGGCCACTTCGACGACCGCCGAATGCCAGACCTTGGCCATGCCCAACTACGTGCACAGCATCCCCAACAACAACGACAACCAGGACATCGTCAGCATGGGCACCAACAGCGCTTTGCTCTGCAAGCAAGTGGTGGAAAACTGTTTCCAAGTAATGGCCATCCAATACATCGCTTTGGCACAGGCCACCGACTGTCTGAAGATTGCCGACAAACTGGCTCCTACCTCGCGTAAAATGTACGACAAAGTGCGTGAGATTATCCCGCTCTTCATTGAGGACACGCCTTTCTACAAGGAAATCGCTGCCGTTGAGAACTATTTGAAAACCAACCCCTTGAAATTGAAGTAATGAAATACGCACTTGTCACCGGCGCTTCACGTGGCTTGGGCAAAGCCATCGCCTTGCGCTTGGCGAAAGACGGTTTCGCCGTTATCATCAATTACCAATCCAACAAAGAAGCCGCCGAAGATACCTTGAAACAAGTCCAAGAGGCTGGAGGAACAGGTGAGCTTTTGCCTTTCAATGTCGCTGACCCTCAGGCCATCGAAAACGCTTTGGATACTTGGTCGCAGGCTCACCCTGACGATTACGTCTCCGTGTTGGTCAACAATGCAGGCATCCGTCAGGACAACCTCATGATCTTCATGCAGGAAGAGCAGTGGAACAAGGTGCTCGACACCACCTTGAACGGCTTTTTCTACATCACGCGCCGCCTGTTGAAAGACATGATGACGCACCGCTACGGCCGTATCATTAACATGGCTTCGCTGTCGGGATTGAAAGGTTTGCCAGGCCAGACCAACTATTCCGCCGCCAAGGCTGCTCTCATCGGTGCCACTAAGGCTCTTGCACAGGAGGTGGCTGCCCGCAAGGTGACCGTCAATGCCATTGCACCAGGTTTCATCGCCTCCGACATGACCAAGGACTTGGATGAGGCCGAACTGAAAAAGCTCATCCCGTTGGGACGTTTTGGTAAACCCGAGGAAGTGGCTGCATTGACCAGTTTCCTCGCCTCTGATGAGTCAGCTTATATCACGGGACAGGTGATTTCGATCAACGGAGGGCTTTATACATAAAATACCGGCGTTTCGACAGGCTCAACGACCTAGGTTCCTGAGCTCGTCGAAGGGCCGACTCGAAAGCATCAAACTATGAATCATAATAGAAGAGTCGTCATCACTGGCATGGGCATCTGGTCCTGCCTCGGAAAGAACAAAGAAGAAGTGGAAGCCGCCTTGCGCGAAGGCCGTTCAGGCATCGGCATCGAACCGATTCGTACCGAATACGGCTACCGTTCACCCTTGACGGGTATCGTTGAAAAGCCGCAGTTGAAAGGCAAACTCGACCGCAAGCTTCGCATGTATCTCGCCGAAGAAGGCGAATACGCCTATATGGCCACTATTGAGGCTTTCCAACAGGCTGGTATTGATGATGCTTATCTGCTTGAAAATGAAGTTGGCGTGTTGTTCGGCAACGATTCGTCGGCCAAGGCCGTCATCGAGTCGCATGAGATTACTTTGGAGAAAAAAGACACCACTTTGGTGGGTTCGGCAGCCATCTTCCAGTCGATGAACTCCACCGTGACGATGAACCTCTCCACCATCTTCCACTTGAAAGGCATCAACATGACCATCAGCGCAGCCTGCGCCAGTGGGTCACATGCCATCGGGTTGGGCGCTATGCTCATCCGCAATGGCTTGCAGGATATGGTGCTGTGCGGTGGTGCCCAAGAGACCAATTATCTCTCGATGGGCAGCTTCGATGGCATCAGCGCCTTCTCGACCCGCGTTGACGAGCCCACCAAAGCCTCGCGTCCCTTCGATAAAGACCGCGACGGCCTCGTGCCCAGCGGTGGCGCAGCAGCTTTGGTGCTTGAGGACTACAACCATGCCGTGGCCCGTGGGGCAACGATTTTGGCCGAAGTCTGTGGTTATGGCTTCTCTTCGAATGGCGAGAGCCACATCTCACAACCCAGCGAGGAAGGCTGCCAGCGAGCCATGACCCGCGCCATGAACGAGGCCGGCGTGAAAGCTGAAGACATCGACTATGTGAACGCTCATGCCACCTCAACGCCCCAAGGCGACATGTTTGAAGCCATGGCTTTGAAGAACATGTTTGGTGTTACAAAAACACCTATTTCGTCAACCAAGTCAATGACAGGTCACGAGTGCTGGATGGCTGGCGCCAGCGAGATCGTCTACTGCATCCTCATGATGCACGGTGGCTTCATTGCGCCCAACATCAACTTCGAGCATCCCGATGAATACTCGGAAGGCCTCAACATCATCAACGTGACAACAAACAAGACTTTAAACACTATTCTTTCCAACTCCTTTGGTTTTGGTGGGACAAATAGTGCATTGGTAATCAAGAAAATATAAGACAAATGGAATTGTTTCCTGCTTTAGAAAAAGTTTATACCAAAGAACATAAAAAAGCCGGCGAAGCCCAAGAGTTGGCTTATTTCATCGCTTTCGGTCCCATCATCTTCCAAGTGGGCCGACTGATGATCAAGTTTGGCATCTTGGACATGCTGCGCAACAACGAACAAGGTTTGACCCAAGCCGAAATCGCTGAAAAGACAGGCCTCTCACCCTATGCCGTTAAGGTGCTGATGGAAGGCTCGCTCTGCATAGGCCTCGTGCTGGTGAACACCGAGACCGACCGTTTCACACTATCGAAGACAGGCTGGTTCCTGCTCACCGACCCCGCCATCCGTGTCAACATCGACTTCAACCACGATGTCAACTACGAAGGCTGGTTCCATCTTGAGGAAGCCTTGAAAGAAGGCCGTCCAGCAGGTTTGGAGCATTTCGGCAGCTGGCCGACCATCTACGAAGGTCTCTCGCAGTTGCCGCCGCAGGTGCAGAAGAGCTGGTTCGGTTTCGACCATTACTATTCCGACCATTCCTTTGACCAAGCCTTGCAACTGCTCTTTGGTGACCATCCCAAGACCGTTCTGGATGTGGGTGGCAACACGGGTCGTTGGGCCTTGCGCTGCGTCGACTACGATGATAATGTCAATGTCACCATCATGGATCTGCCGCAGCAGTTGGAGATGATGCGCGAGTTTACCAAAGGTAAGAAAGGTGCCGACCGCATCGACGGCTATGGCATCAACCTTTTGGACGACAGCCAACAGTTCCCCACCGATAAGCATTACGACATCATCTGGATGAGCCAGTTCCTCGACTGCTTTGGCGAGGACGAGATCATGAGCATCGTGTCGCGTGCCGCAAAGATCATGGACAAGGACAGCCGCCTCTGCATCATGGAAACCTTCTGGGACCGCCAGCGTTATTCTTCCGCGGCCTTCGCATTGACCATGACGAGCCTGTATTTCACCGCCTTGGCCAATGGCAACAGCAAGATGTACCACAGCGGCGACATGGCCGAATTAGTCAGAAAGGCTGGCCTTGAAGTGGAGACCATTCACGACGCACTCGGCCTTGGACACAGCATTATGGTGTGCAAGAAATGATGAATGATGAATGAATTCCGCGTCTCGCGTCCCGCAGTCCCGAGTCAAAAACAACAATTAAACAATCAACAAATAAACAATTCAACAATATACATGGACAGACAAGAAATAGAAGCAAAAGTCAAAGAGTTCCTCATCGATGACCTTGAGATTGACGAAGAAAAGATCCAGCCGGAAGCCCGCCTGAAAGAAGACATCGGCATCGACAGCCTTGATTTCGTCGACATCGTGGTCATCGTCCCGAAGAGATGGCGAATGTGAAGACATTCAACGATTTCTGCGACTACATCGAGAAAAAGATCGCCTGACCAGAGCATGGCCGACACCTTGCAACATAACGAATGGTCGGGCAAGACCGACGGATTGCCGTGGATGCAGCGTGGACTCATCCCGTTTTTCCGTGTGTCGCCGCTGTGGCTGCCCTACGGCATCATGGCCATGGTGGTGCCTTTCTATATGCTGTTCAGCAGAAAAGGCTACAAAGCCATGTACCAGTTCTTCCGCAAGCGTTTCGGCTATGGACCATGGAAATCGTTTTGGAAGGTCTATGCCAACCACTTCCGTTTCGGGCAGGTCATCTTGGACCGTTTCGGCGTGTATGCTGGCAAGAAATACCATTTCATCAAGGAAGGGCAGGAGCAGATGGACGCCTTGGAGACGCACCCAGAAGGCTTCATGATGTTGAGCAGTCATGTGGGCAACTACGAGATGGGCGGCTATTCACTGCAACCCAAACAAAAGAAAATCAATGCTTTGGTGTTTGCAGGCGAGACGGCCACGGTGATGGAAAACCGCCAAAGGCTGCTGTCGCAAAACAACATGGGCATGATTCTCGTAAAGGAAGACCTCTCGCACTTGTTTGCCTTGAATGCGGCGCTTGACAATGGCGAAATCGTCAGCATGCCTGGCGACCGCATCTTCGGCTCACAAAAGACCCTTGATTGCCAGTTTTTTGGCGAGACAGCGCATTTTCCCATGGGCGGATTCGCCTTGGCGGTGCAGAAGGCCGTACAAGTGTTGGCCGTCTTCGTGATGAAAGAGGGCATGAGAACGTATCACGCATACGTGCGACCCATCCAATGCGATCGGATGGCCAACAAACGCGAACAAATGCAACAGCTGGCACAGGCCTTTGCCACACAACTCGAAGACATCGTACGCCGCTATCCCACGCAATGGTTCAACTATTTTGATTTTTGGAAAGCATGAGATCGATTGAAGACATAGCATTGAAGGAACTAATCCCGCAGCGTCCGCCGTTCGTGATGATCGACCGGTTGGTGTCGAGCGACAAGGTGTATTCCGTGACGGAGCTCGAAGTGCGCCCCGACAACCTATTTGTCGACAATGGTTGCATGACAGCGGCAGGCCTGGTGGAAAACATCGCCCAGACCTGTGCTGCCCGTATCGGCTACATCAACCTGAACAGCGGCGAGACGGTCAAGATTGGCGTCATCGGCTCCATCAGCAACTTGAACATCGCACGCACACCCAAGGTGGGCGAGCATCTTGTGACGACCATACAACTTCTCGAAGAAGTGTTTCAGGTGACCTTGGTGGAAGCCGTAGTGAAGAGTGGAGAAGAGGAGCTGGCACGTTGCAACATGAAAATCGCTCTGACAGACATTGATTCAAAAGACTGAAAATCATGAAGAAAGATACAGTATTATCGGTCACCAAGTGTTTCGACATCCGCTTCAGTGAAGTGGACTCGATGGGCGTGGTATGGCATGGCAACTATGCCAAGTACTTCGAAGACGCCCGCGAGGAATTCGGCCGGAAGTACGATTTGGGCTACCTGATGATGTACGACCAAGGCTTCTTTGAACCTATCGTCGAGCTTTCTTTCAAATACAAACGACCGATGATTTATGGCATGAAGCCCGAGGTGGAGCTCATCTATCATCCCACCGATGCCGCCAAAATCATCTTCGACTACGAAATCCGCGATGCGGAGACCAAGGAAGTCTTCGTCACGGGTCATTCGGTGCAGGTCTTTATGGACAAAATTACACATCAGCTGGTCTTGTACTGCCCTAAGTTTTACGAGGAATGGAAACAAAGATGGGAGGTAGACGTATGATTGTCAGCCTGGCCAACAATATCATCTCGCCCTTGGGCATGAGCACTGCCGAGAACTATGCCACCGTCAAGGCAGGGCAGTCGGCGCTCAGGCGCTATGAAGGCAAGTGGGACCTACCCGAGCCGTTTGTGGCCTCGTTGGTGGACCGTGACAAGGTGGAACATGCCTTTGCGGCTTTGGCCGACAACGCAAAATACACCTTCTTCGAAAAGATAATCATCCTTTCGGCTTCCAAGGCCATACAAGAAGCGGGCATCGACACCAAGTCCGAACGCGTGTTGTTCATTCTTTCCACCACAAAGGGCAACGTGTTCCTTTTGGACAAGCGTGAGACGGGTTTCCCCGAAGAAAGGGTGCTGTTAGGCTCAGCAGTGCGTCAGATGACGGAATTCTTCCATAATCCCAATCCTCCGATTGTAGTTTCGAATGCTTGCATTTCGGGCGTATGTGCCCAGATTGAAGCCATGCGCAACTTGGAAAGCGGTTGTTTCGACTATGTCGTGACAGTGGGCTGCGATGTGCAGTCGGCCTTCATCGTCTCGGGCTTCCAGTCGTTCAAGGCCTTGTCGCCTGAGCCCTGCAAGCCTTTCGATGCCGACCGCTGCGGCTTGAACCTTGGCGATGCTGCCGCCACCATCATCTATACACGGAAAGACACGGTCGGTCCCAACGAATGGGTGGCCTGCCGTGGTGCCATCCGCAATGATGCCAACCACATCAGTGGTCCGTCGCGCACAGGCGAAGGTAGCTATAGGGCATTGAAAGTCGCCCTTGGCGATGTCAACCCCAACCAAATCGCTTTCATCAACGCTCACGGCACCGCCACGATGTATAACGACGAGATGGAATCAGTGGCTATCGAACGGGCAGGGCTCTCACAAGTGCCTGTCAACGGACTGAAGGGCTACTATGGTCATACCATGGGTGCCGCTGGCATCCTTGAGACCATTCTCTCGATGTACGCCATAGACGAGCACAACATATTGGCAACCAGAGGCTACGAGACCTTAGGCGTCACCCATCCTTTGGTGCTTTCCAACCAAAACCAAGTGACCGACAAGCGGATGTTCATCAAGCTGCTCTCAGGCTTTGGCGGCTGCAATGCGGCCCTGCTTTTTGCGAAAGGAGGTATGTCATGCTGAAACACTTTGTCATCATTACTCCCGAGACCGTGAAGCTCAACGGCATGGATATGAGCCATGCCGAGCAAGGCAACGCTTTGTTGACCGAGTTGTATCGTTCCCATGTGGGCGACTACCCCAAGTTCTTCAAGATGGACACGCTGAGCAAGCTGGGTTTTGTGGCTTCGGAAATACTGCTGAAGGACGAAGGCGAGGAACGTTTTGTGCCGCGCGAGGACCGTGCTGTGGTGTTGTTCAACCGGACGGCATCGTTGCAGGCCGACACCAACTATCAGGCTACGATACAAGACCCGGAGAACTTCTTCCCCAGCCCTGCGGCTTTCGTTTATACCTTGCCCAACATCGTGACAGGCGAGATCGCCATCCGCAACAAGTACTTTGGCGAGACTTCGTTTATCGTCATAGAATCGTGCGACGCGCAAATTATGGCACGGCAATTGATGAATGCCTTCCAAGACCCGATGACGCAAAGCATCCTCGGTGGTTGGCTCGATTGCACCGACGAAAACCACTTCGAGGCGCGTCTCTTTTTGGTTGAAAAACAACAATTTGACAACATAGAATCATTAGAAACCGAACTGTTAAACAGTCTAGATATATCAACAATTCAACGATTAAACAATCAACAATTAAACAATAACAAAATGGACGAACTGATTTACACCTTAAAGCAACAGATCATCGAGGCCTTGAACCTTGAAGACATGAAACCCGAAGACATCGACGAGAATGCCTCTTTGTTTGGCGAAGGCCTCGGCCTCGATTCCATCGACGCCCTTGAGCTCATCGTGCTGATGGAGAAGAACTACGGCATTAAGCTGCAAGACCCCTCCATGGGCAAGGAAATCTTCAAGTCAGTGGCCGTGATGGCTGATTACATCCAGAAGAACAGGACGAAATAAATGATTGAACCGATTTACATAACAGGCACCGGTGTAGTATCGGCAATCGGTATTGGAAAGGCAGCCACCCTTGAGGCGCTGCTGAACAACCGTTCGGGCGTGGGCCAGCTGAAGTACCTGAAGACGGAACACAAGGAGTTTCCCGTCGGCGAGGTGAAGCTGACCGATGCCGAGATGCGTGAGCGTTTGGGCATTGCGCCCGACGCCGTCACCACCCGCACTGCTTTGATGGGCATGTTGGCCTTGGGCGAGGCCTTGGAGGAGGCTCGCCTAACCCCTGAGATGCTGCCTAAGGTGGGTTTCATCTCGGGCACTACGGTGGGCGGCATGGACATGAGCGAGCAATACTATCTCGACTACCTCAACGGTGACGCTCACAAGGAATATATCGCCGTTTACGACTGTGGCAGCTGTTCGGAGATGACAGCAGGCCACTTCGGCAAGTTCGCTTTTGCCACCACGCTGGCTACGGCCTGCTCGTCGGCAGCTAATGCGGTCATACAAGGTGCCAATATGATCCGCTGTGGCAAGGCCGATATCGTCGTAGTGGGTGGTAGCGAATGCATCACCAAGTTCCACCTCAACGGCTTCAACTCGCTGATGATTCTCGACACCAAGCCCTGTCGTCCCTTCGATGCCACCCGCAGTGGCTTGAATTTGGGCGAAGGCGCAGCTTATCTGGTATTGGAGTCGGCCGAGAGCGCCAAGCGTCGTGGCATTGCGCCACAGGCGCTGTTGTCGGGCTACGGCAACGCCTGCGATGCCTTCCACCAGACCGCTTCGTCGCCTGATGGCGAAGGTGCCTATCGCGCCATGAAAGAAGCCTTGGCGTTGGCAGGCTTGCAGCCTTCAGACATCGACTACATCAACGCGCATGGCACAGGCACGCCCAACAACGACGTCAGCGAAAGCCAGGCCATGATGCGCCTCTTCGGACAGGTGCCTCCTGTGTCGTCAACCAAGCCGTTCACAGGACACACCACCAGCGCTTCGGGTTCCATCGAGGCCGTGTTCTGCATCTTGGCTTTACAGCATGGCTTCCTGCCCGTCAACCTCAATTGGTCGCAGGCCATGGACAACGGCATCGTTCCCGTGGCAAAACCCGAAAAGAAAGCACTGAAACATGTACTCTGCAACGCTTTCGGCTTTGGTGGGAATGACTCGTCGCTCTTGCTTTCTGCGACTGCGGGACTGCGGGACTGCGAGACGCGAAACGACTTATCGGTTGAGCGTCATTGCGGGCTTGACCCGCAATCTCCTACACACAGGAACGACATCTTCATCCTCTCCGCCCAGCAAATCTCCATGCAGCAGCCGCTGAGCGAAGAATGGATGGATAACCCCATCATGTATGATGTGCCTTTCACCCGCTCCATCGACCCGAGCTTCAAGGAATACATCTCTCCTATTGAAGCGCGGCGCATGGGCCGCATCCTGAAACGTGCCTTGGCCACCTCCAAAGAAGCTTTGAAGACAGCAGGTTGCGACACCGTTGATGCCATCATGACGGGAACGGGATTTGGTTGCATCGAAAACACGGAGTTCTTCCTCGACGCCCTCTCCAACGAAGGCGAACAGCTGCTGAAACCCACCTATTTCATGCAGTCGACGCACAACACCATCAGTTCGCTGGTGGCCATCCAGACGAAGAACTACAACTACAATGCCACCTATGCCCACAAAGGCATCTCGTTTGAGAGTGCCTTGAACGACGCCTGGCTGCAATTCCGCTTGAGCAAGATCGGTTCCGCCTTGGTGGGCTGCCACGACGAGATGACGGAGACCTTCCATAGCATCATGAAAAAAGGCGGTGTGATGGGCCAAGACGACGAACGCTGCGGCGAAGTTGCCGTTTCTGTTGTCCTTTCCCGTCATTGCGAGGCATCATTCCGTGAAAACGGAAGAAGCAATCTAGACATGTCGGCCCTTCGACAGGCTCAGGGACCTCAACCTTTGTGTCGCCTCACCGGCCTCAAGATGCTGCATCAGCCTACCATGAACGACCTGATGGATGCCGTGACCACCATGCTGCAGTCGGCCGAGCGCAGCCTTGCCGACGTCGACTACATCCTCACGGGCATCAGCGGCAACCACGAGAATGACAAGGCTTATCTGGCCGAGACGAAGACTCTCTTCGGCGACAAGCCCTTGCTGAAATACAAACATCTGTTCGGCGAAAACTTCACCGCATCGGGATTGGGCTTCTATGTGGCCGCACAATGCCTCAACTCAGGCAAAGTGCCGTCGCATCTCTTTGTCAACGCAAATGAGGCCACCGACAAACAACCTGCTTGCATACTGCTGTTCAACCGCTCCGACGGAAAAGACTTTACATTAACTTTATTAGAAAGATAAAATCATGTGGGAATACATCATATTCGTAATACTTCAAGCCTTGTCGTTGGCAAGCGGGCAGGCAATGTTCAAGTTGTTCGTCGATAAACTTGGAGAAGGAGGTTGGGCATATCAAAATCTCAAGCAGACATCCATGACCAATTGGTGGGTGCTTACCTTGATGGTGCTGTTCTTTGGTGCCTCGTTTGCCCTTTGGGCATACGTGCTGAAAAAGATGGATTTCAGCCAGGCCTATCCTTTGTCGAGTCTTAGTTTCATCTTTGGCATGTTTTTGGCATTCTTTTTGTTTCAGGAGAGCATACCTTTCACCCGCTGGATTGGCGTGGTACTCATCGTAGTAGGGTGTGTATTAATCAGTATGAAATGAAAAAAAAAGCCATCTTGTTAGTTTTGTTCGCGCTGCTAGGCGTAAGTGTTTGGGCCCAAAACGGGAAACCTCTTACTGAGGCCGAGAGCCAAAAGGTAGTGGCCGAATTGACCGAGGCTGCTGCCTCGATGCAGACCTTGCAATGCCGTTTTGTGCAGGAAAAGACCTCTTCGATGCTGGCTGAACCTTCCATCGCAAAAGGCACGATGCATTATGCCGCACCCGACAGGATGCGGTGGGAATATACCGAGCCCTACGCCTTTGCCTTGGTCGTCAATGGCGAACGCATCATCAAGGTGACGGACGGCAAGGCCGAGGCCTTGGACGCCAAGTCGGGTCGCATGTACCAAGGCATGGTGGGCATCATCATGGGCAGTGCCTCGGGTAAGAAGTTGTTCGACACTTCGGTGTTCGACGTCGTGCTGTATGACGAAGATGACTGTTGGCGTGCCGAGATGACCCCCAAGCGTCGCGACATGAAGCGCATGTTCAGCCAGCTGGTGTTTCGTTTCGACAAGAAGACCAAAGGCATCAGCCGCGTGGAGTTCAAGGACGCCGGTGGCGACCTCACCTCGATTCGCTTTGAGGACATCAAGCTGAATGAGGTGATTGGGGAGAAGGTGTTTGCGGAGTGAATATAAATTGCTACCTTTGCGGTGATGAAACCGCGAAATTTCATATTTGTCTTGTTGTTTGTGTTGGCGATGTTAGTCGCTTGCATGCCTAATAACAACGATGGACCTATAGAGACGCGCCATGGCACGTCTCAGATAGAACAGGTCCCTGAGCCTGTCGAAGGGCCGTCCCTCGCATTGTCCGCCATCGACAGCCTCATGTGGCGCCAGCCCGACAGCGCCTTGGCGCTCCTGTTGCCCTATTTCGACACCTGCTGTAGAGACGTTGCGTGCAACGTCTATCCTGAAAACAGCAACGACAATTCGGAAGACGTAGCACGCTACGTCTCTACCGCCTACAACCGCCATTACGCG
>CACXIM010000033.1 GCA_902767725.1 uncultured Bacteroidia bacterium
GCACGCTTCGGAGGTTGACATCGCTCTTCTGGAAGACAATTCGCTTGTCGAACTTCACAGAGAAAAGACCAACAACCAGTTTGCGGTTGGTGACGTTTATTTGGGCAGGGTGAAGAAGATTCTGCCGGGTCTTAATGCTGCCTTCGTTGACGTGGGCTATCCCAAGGAGGCTTTCCTGCACTATCTCGATCTTGGCTTGCAGGCCAATTCGTTGATGAAGTACAAGAAGGCGGTCGTCGGTGGCGACGATGTGCCCATGGACAAGTTCAAGCTTGACCCTGACCTGCCTAAGAACGGTAAGATTGGGGATTTGCTCAACGTGGGCGACCTGCTCCCAGTGCAAATCGCCAAGGAGCCTATCCACACCAAAGGACCGAGAATCACTGCCGAGGTCTCCTTCGCAGGACGTTATCTTGTCCTCGTGCCTTTCTCCAACCGCATTTCGGTATCACAAAAAATCCGCAGTAGCGAGGAACGCAATCGTCTTCGCCGCCTGATCCAGAGCATCAAGCCTGCCAACTATGGCGTCATCATTCGCACCGTTGCCGAAGGCAAAAAAGTGGCCGACCTTGACGCCGATCTCCGTTCACTGATCTCCAAGTGGGAACAGTGTATCATCGAGATGAAGAAGATGACCACTTTTGGCAGGATGGTCAGCGAGATGGACCAAACCAGCGTCATGCTGCGCGATTTGCTCAACGAGTCGTTCAACAACATCCATGTGAACGACGAGAAACTCTATGAAGAGATCCAGAAAAACATTCAGACCTTCGCGCCGCAAAAGGCCGACATTGTGCAGCTTTACAAAGGCAAAGAGCCAATCTTTGACTATTTCAATGTCACAAAGCAAATCAAAGGCTTTTTCGGTAAGATTGTCACCATCAGAAACGGTGTCTACCTTGTCATCGAGCACACCGAGGCCATGCACGTTATCGACGTAAACAGCGGCCATCGTGTGAACAAGGAGAATTCGCAGGAAGACAACGCTTTCCAAGTCAACGTCGAAGCCGCCAAGGAGATTGCGCGCCAGCTGCGTTTGCGCGACATGGGCGGCATCATCATTGTTGACTTCATCGACATGCACGAAGCCAAACATCGCAAGGATCTGTTTGACGCCTTGGTCGAGGCCATGGCCCTCGACCGTGCCAAGCACACCATTCTTCCCCCGACGAAGTTTGGTCTCATCCAAATCACGCGTCAGCGCGTGCGTCCCGAGACGGAGGTGCAGGTGCAGGAGAAATGCCCTGTGTGCGCCGGCGAAGGCAAGATTCGCCCCGCCATCCTCTTCATCGACGAAATCGAAAACCATCTCAAGTACCTCATGGTCGACCAGAACGAGAATCACTTGACCTTGCAGGTGCATCCCTTCATCTATGCCTACCTTTCTTTAGATGGCCTGTTTTCAATTCGCCGCAAATGGATGAAGAAATACGGCAAGAAATTCAAGGTGCAGTCGATGCCCGAATTCCACGTTTTGCAGTACAACTTCCAGAACGCCAACGGCGACGACATTAAGATCTAATCGGAAGTCACTGCCAAAAACCTCAGAAGGCTCGTCACTCAAGGCGAGCCTTTTTTTGGTATGTCCTAAAGGGCAGAAATACGAAGTATTCAGCGAAGCTAAATCATTCAAAAATCCATCAAAAATCTTTTAAATTGGTTTTTGATAGATTTCTTTGCGAAGCAAATCCCCATTATTTCTTATTTTTGCGCCAAATTCTTGAATTATGGCAAAAGACATCGTTTTGAGCGGTATTCGCCCCACTGGAAACCTTCATCTCGGCAATTATTATGGCGCCGTGCGAAGCTTCGTGAAGATGCAGGAAGACTACAACTGTTACTTTTTCATCGCCGATTGGCACTCGCTGACCACACACCCGAAGCCAGAAAACATACAACGTTCGGCCCGCACCATCTTGGCTGAATACCTCGCTTGCGGCATCGACCCCGAAAAGGCTACCATTTACATCCAAAGTGATGTGCCGGAGACCATCGAGCTGTATCTTTACTTCAACATGAACGCCTACATTGGCGAACTGGGCCGAGTGACGACCTTCAAGGAGAAGGCGCGCCAACAGCCCGACAATGTGAATGCAGGCTTGTTTACCTATCCCACGCTGATGGCTGCCGACATTCTGCAACATCGCGCCAAATGGGTGCCCGTGGGCAAAGACCAAGAACAGAACATGGAAATGGCTCGCAAGTGCGCTCGCCGCTTCAACAACATCTATCAGGTGGAGTTCTTCCCTGAACCCCAGAACTACTACTTCGGTGGTGATGCCATCAAGGTGCCTGGATTGGATGGTAGCGGCAAGATGGGCAAGAGCGACGGCAATTGCATCTACCTCTTCGAGGATGAGAAGACCATGCGTAAGAAAGTAATGCGTGCAGTCACCGATAGCGGCCCGACTGAGCCTAACAGCCCCAAACCTGAGGTCATCCAAAACCTCTTCACGATGATGAACATCGTCAGTGAGTCTGACACGGTGAAATATTTCGACGAGAAATGGAACGACTGCTCCATCCGTTATGGCGACATGAAGAAACAGCTCGCCGAGGACCTTGAAAAGACGGTCGCGCCTATCCGCGAGCGCATCATCGAGTTCTCATCAGATACCGAACGCCTCGATCGCATTGCCCGTATGGGCGCCGAAAAGGCCCGTGAGAGCGCATCGAAGACGCTGAATGAGGTAAGGAAAATCATTGGATTTAGAACATATTAATGCTTGTAGAGACGCGATTAATCGCGTCTCAACCAACACAACACAATGGGTGATTTCATCACAT
Organism: uncultured Bacteroidia bacterium; assembly: GCA_902767725.1. Lineage (GTDB taxonomy): Bacteria > Bacteroidota > Bacteroidia > Bacteroidales > F082 > Limimorpha. The sequence continues at coordinate 2,788 of CACXIM010000033.1, forward strand.
ACGAAAAAATACCAGAACGCGCAGTCCTTATCGCTGTTGCCAGCAAACAACAAGGCCGCGAACGTACCGAGGAATACCTCGATGAGTTGGCGTTCCTACTGGAGACAGCAGGAGGAGTGCCCGTAGCACGTTTCGTGCAAGCCATGGACCATCCGAGCAGCGTGACCTATCTTGGTTCAGGCAAGCTGGAGGAGATTCACCAATACATTAAGGCGGAGAACATTGAGATTGCCGTTATCGACGATGAACTCAGTGCAACCCAAGCGCGTAATATGGAGCATGCCTTGGAGTGTCGTGTTCTCGACCGTACCAGCCTCATTCTAGATATCTTTGCCTCTAATGCCCATACTGCACATGCCAAGGCGCAGGTGGAACTGGCGCAATACCAATACCTTCTGCCTCGCCTGACCCGTATGTGGACCCACTTGGAGCGCCAACGCGGTGGTATTGGTATGCGTGGTCCTGGTGAGACTCAAATCGAGACCGACCGCCGTTTGATTCTGGAACGCATTGCCTTGCTGAAAGAGAAACTGAAGGATATCGACAAGCAGAAGACCGTGCAGCGCAAAAACCGCGGTAAGCTCGTGCGCGTGGCACTCGTTGGCTATACCAATGTGGGCAAGTCGACCATCATGAACCTGCTGAGCAAGTCGGAGGTCTATACGGAGAACAAACTCTTTGCCACTTTGGATACCACAGTGCGCAAGGTGGTGGTGGAAAATCTTCCGTTCTTGTTGTCTGATACCGTGGGATTTATCCGCAAGTTGCCGCATCATCTCGTGGAGTCGTTCAAGTCGACTTTGGACGAGGTGCGTGAGTCGGACATTCTGCTGCATGTGGTGGACATCTCCCATCCCGACTTTGAGGCGCAGATGGAGGTCGTCAATCAAACCTTGGCCGAATTGGGTTGTGCCGACAAGAAGACCATCGTGGTTTTCAACAAGACCGATGCCTATACTTGGGAGGAGAAAGATCGCGATGACCTGACGCCGCCCACCAAGCGCAATGTCTCATACGATGAGCTGAAAAAGACCTGGATGGCCAAGATGAACGAAAACTGCATCTTCATCTCTGCCAAGAACCGTGACAACTATCAGGAGTTCAGGGATTTGCTGTATGAGGAAATCCGTGATATGCATGCCATACGGTATCCTTATGACAATTTCTTGTATTAATTATGTATCTTATCGACACCCATACCCACGTTTATGACCACCAATTCAGCCTCGACCGTAACGAGGCCATGCAACGTGCTTTGGATGCTGGTGTCAAAATGATGCTCCTGCCCAATGTGGATGCCTCGACTATTGCACCGATGCTTGAGCTGCACGAACAGTATCCCGATTGTACCCGTGTAATGATGGGCTTGCAGCCCGAGGAAGTCAAGGAGGACTACAAAGAGGTGCTTTCCTTGATGGAGAAGGAGTTGGAACGTGGCATTTATGTCGGTGTGGGGGAAATCGGCCTTGATTTCTATTGGGATGCGACCTACGAAAACCAGCAATTTGACGCCTTCGAGACCCAATTGGACTGGGCCAAGCAGCTCGGTCTGCCACTTTCCATCCATTGCCGTAATGCCTTCGACAAGATGGTGAAAATCCTGGAAAAGAAGCAAGACGGCGGTTTGCGCGGCATCATGCATTGTTTCACGGGGACTGAAGAGGAAGCCAAAGTCTATCTCGAATTGGGTTTCCATCTTGGTTTGGGCGGCGTGACCACCTATAAAAACTGCAGTCTGAAGGAGTATCTGCCCATTCTGCCTTTGGAAAGGATTGTTTTGGAAACCGATGCCCCTTATCTTGCGCCTGTGCCTTGCCGTGGCAAACGTAATGAACCAGCTTTTTTGGTTCATACGGCGCAGAAAATAGCAGATATTCTCCAAATTCCCGTTGAGGAATTGGCGGAGGCTACAACGAAAAATGTTCAAACATTGTTTTTAGGTTTGTAGGGCTGTCACATTGTGGCATCGCTGGTTTTATCAACAACGGCTGTGTAATACGACGACCCTACAAACCTTAATACGGCACTCTACGAGCTTAACACAAAAAGGTCGCCGACGCAAGCGCCGGCGACCCGCCATTATGAAGATAAAAAAAACAACTGTTTCCGTCTTAGCTTACCCGCACTTGGAGTAGCCGCAGTTGCGGCAGTGTTTGCAACCATCCTCGAAGACGAGCTTCTCGCCACAGTTGGGGCATTTCTCCTTCTCGTCGACCATGCCGTCGGGAACGTATTTCTTCAAGGCGCGGGCGATGCCGTTCTTCCAAGTGTTGATGCTTTCTTCCTCCACGTTGAGGTTTTGTACCAACTCGATCACATATTGGATGGGCATACCATGGCGCAAGATGCCAGAAATCAGCTTGGCGTAATTCCAATACTCTTTGTCGAACGAACGTGATAGGCCTTGCATCAGCACTTCATAGCCATCCTTGTCGTTGTAACGGAAGTCGTAACGGGTAATCTCGCCTTTTGTTTTCTCCTTGATGATGACACCTTTCTCGACGTATGGCGGCAGGAAGAAGTCCTCGGCCTTGCCCAAGAAGATTTCGTATGGCTTGCCATGCAGCTTGCCAACGAAGGCAATCCATTTTTCGTAGTTGTTCTGGAAACGCACAATGTCACATTCCAGTTCTTTGGGGCGTTGTGGGGCTGCTGTCTCACGGATGTCATCGGGGCGAGCATTTCCTTTGGTTTCTTTTGAGGTCTCTGGGCCTTCTTTTTTCTCGTCCTTTGAAACCAACACGCCATCGCGTGAGCCGTCACGGTAAATGGTCATGCCCTTACATCCGCTTTCCCAAGCGGTCATGTAAATCTGGCTGACGAGTTCTTCAGTTGTCTCCTTCGGAACGTTGACCGTTACGCTGATGCTGTGGTCGACCCATTTCTGCATCGAGCCTTGCATCTTGACCTTGTTTACCCAGTCGATGTCGTTGGCTGTGGCCTTGTAGTAAGGCGACTTTTCAATGACGGCATTGAGTTTTTCATCATCATAATGTAACACCTCATCAACATTGTAGCCGTTTACCTCAAGCCAGGTGATGAACTTGTGGTGGAATACGTTGTATTCCTCGAACGAGTTGCCCGTCACATCGGTGAAGGTCACATGGACATCCTTGTCGTTGGGATTCACCTTGCGGCGACGTTTGTATGCCACCATGAAGACGGGCTCGATACCCGAGGTGGTCTGGGTGCAGATACTGACGGTGCCCGTAGGAGCAATAGTTAGCATGGCGACGTTGCGGCGACCCACGCGACACATCTTCTGGTAAAGGTCCTCATCCAGAGCGCGCAAACGTTTGATGAAAGGGTTGTTTTCTTCACGTTTGGCGTCGTACATTGGGAACTTGCCACGCTCTTCGGCCAAGTTGACGGACGAACGGTAGGCGTTGTATGCCAACAGTTTCTGAATCTCAGTAGAGAACGCGATGGCTTCGTCGGAGGCATAGCGTTTGCCTAAAGCGGCCAGCATGTCGCCCTCGGCGGTGATGCCTATGCCCGTTCGGCGGCCTTGTAGACATTTCGCCTTGATGTTTTTCCACAGGTTGACCTCGGTGCGCTTGACTTCGTCGTCTTCGGGGTCGGCAGCAATCTTAGCTAAGATGCCATCTACCTTCTCGATTTCAAGGTCAACGATGTCGTCCATCATACGTTGGGCGATGGCCACATGCTTCGAGAACAGTTGATGGTTGAAGCGGGCTTCGGACGTGAACGGGTGGTCGACATAACTATAGAGGTTGATGGCCAGCAGTCGGCAGCTATCGTAAGCGCAGAGTGGAATCTCGCCACAGGGGTTAGTGCTCAAGGTCTTGAAGCCGAGGTCGGCATAACAGTCAGGGATGGATTCGCGAATGATGGTGTCCCAGAACATCACACCAGGTTCGGCCGACTTCCAGGCATTGTGGATGATCTTGTTCCATAAAGCGCGAGCATCCACCTCCTTGGTGTATTTTGGGTTGGGCGAGTCGATGGGATATTGCTGGATGAAGGGCTTGTTTTCCTTGACGCATTGCATGAACTCATCGGTGAGGCGCACCGAGACGTTGGCGTTGGTGATGCGGCCTTGGGTCATTTTGGCGTCGATGAACGCCTCCGAATCGGGGTGTTTGATGCTGATAGTCATCATCAGGGCACCGCGACGTCCGTCTTGTGCCACCTCTTTAGTAGAATTGGAGTAGCGTTCCATGAAGGGTACCACGCCAGTGGATGTCAAAGCACAATTCTTCACAGGGCTACCAGTAGGACGGAGGTGCGACAAGTCGTGACCTACGCCGCCGCGCCGTTTCATCAGCTGCACCTGTTCCTGGTCGGTCTTCATGATGCCGCCGTAGGAATCGGAGTCGCCGTTGTTGCCGATGACGAAGCAGTTCGACAGCGATGAGATTTGGAAATCGTTGCCGATGCCGGTCATGGGACTGCCTTGAGGTACGATGTAGCGGAAGTCCTTCAATACCTCATAGATTTCCTCTTCTTTCATCGGGTTAGGATAACGACGTTCGATACGGGCAATCTCGCGGGCGATACGGTGGTGCATATCGTCAGGCGTGAGTTCGTAGATGTTACCGTCGCTATCCTTCAAAGCGTATTTATTGGTCCACACGTCACCAGCCAAAGCATCACCGTGAAAATAGTCCTTTGCAGCGGCTTTCACTTCTTCGAGAGGGTAGGTGTGATACTCGATCTTGGGCTTTTCCTCCACGATTGGAGCTTCTTTTGCTTGCTCCTTCTCGACCACTTGTACCTCGTCTTGACGCTCGATCTGTTCGGCGGCAAAAGCGGTGTTTTTACGTGTTTCAATAATCTTGTCGTATGGTGTGGCTCCCGGCTGCACGGCTTCCGGCTCCTCGAGTCCACTAAATAGGTCACCCTCAAATTCCATTTGAGTATGATTTGGTTTCATCTTGTTGATATTTAATAAATTAAAAACAAAAACAATAAAAACTTCACTTGCTCTTTTTCAATCTGCGAAGTTAAGAAAGAAGGGCAAATCTTGTCTTATAAAAACCACTTTTTACAGCTAATTTTATCAACAATATGTGTTGATAAATTTTTCCTTTTGATTGTCAAAAGGATATGAAAAAATGGGAAAAAATGGATGAATTTGGCACGCTGTAGAGACGTTCCCTGAAACGTCTCCAACAGCGTTTATTTTTTCAACTGTTCCATCGCAAATGCATACGCCCCAATGGCCACTGCTGATGATGTGCCGAGCTTGGTGACGCCCACGCCGACGCACTTGGTGGGGTCATACCAAACTTCTTGGTTGCTGAACGGCACCTTGATCATCTTGCCCGACTTTTCGGTGAAGCGAATCATGTCCTGTGCATCCATTAGGTTATAAGCTTCGGTCTCCATTCGGCTAAATGAGTGACCGTCTTTGAGGCCGGTAAAGGGCTCGTTCATCTTTTTGATTAGCATGGGCATGAAGACAGGCCAAGCTCCTGACAAACCGCCGCCGATGACGATGATGCCATCGATGAGCGAAATGGCGTTGGCCAACACGTCGGCCAAGGCTGTGGCCATTTCATTCCACGACGTCAAGGCTGCTTCCTTGTTGCCAGGCAGCTGTCCCATGGCTATCTTGTAGATGTCGTAGGGATGCGGTGTTTTGTCGAACTCGATGCCAGCCTCGCGACCATACACGCGGCGCACGGCTCGGATGCTGATGCTGTCTTCGGCACTGGTGGTGGGGTAGAGCGGGTTGCGGTGACGGTTGATTTCACCACCTGCCGAGTTGTCGCCGTTGAGCAACACCTTATTAATAACTATGCCGCCGCCGAAGCCCGTGCCGATGGTGACACCTAATAGGTTCTTGTAGCGTTTGGGGTTGCGTTGCTGCTCAAGCAGTTTGTTCACTTCGGGCAGCAAGCCGTTTAGGGCTTCGCCGTAGGCAAACAAATCGCCGTCGTTGTTGATGTAGACGGGCACATGGAATTCGTTCTCAAGCATGGCTTTCAGCGGTACTCCGCCATGGAATGTGGGCAGGTTCTCCAAGTCGCCGATGATCCGTGATGAGTTTTTGAAGCACTTCTTCCAGCGTGGGAGCTGCTGAAGGAATGGTGAAAGGTTCGATGATTTCGTGCCAGTCTTGCACGGCTGAGAACTTGAATCCCGTGCCGCCGGCATCGAGGATGAAGATGACAGGATTGTTATTCATGTTGTTTGGCTTTAATTGACGGGTTGTAAAATTTTTCTACCCAAATCATCCACATAAGGAAGATGACAAGGTAGAAGAATATCTTGAAAATATAATCGTGGGCGAGGTGGAAACTGTTAGGCCAAGGAATTTGCATCATCAGCACACCACAGATACGCACCACATTAGTCCATTCAATAATGACTAATCCAATTGGAATATACCATACTTTGTGCTTCCAGGGCCCTGGAAAAAGAAACATTAGGAAGAGCCAATGCAGCCATTGCTTGAGGCTGGCGCATTCAGGAGCGATGGTGACAAGAGCCCATCCCCCAGCACTATTAGGTGTGCCAATTGATCTCATGTCACTTATGGTCGTGATATCTATATGGAAGATGTGTTCAAGTACCCAACATGATTGGCTATAAACCATATTGACCGACCATAACATGAGTTGGGCTATCCATTTACCGATGGGCCAATAGCCTAGGGCCTGCCAGCCCAAATAGATGAAGTGGAAACTGATGATTAAAAGGATAAACAGCCCCACATTCACGGTGCTCCTATTCTTAGGATTCCTGCAGTATTCTTTAATACCTTTGAAACTCATTAATGGTTATTTTTTGATGCGAAATTACGAAATTATTGAATAATCCGTACCTTTGCATCCTAAAAATAATGGAAATGATGGAAAACGATACTCTCGTTGAACAAGTGACAGAGACCATTCAAGATACTACGACAGTCGGTGCTATGGTGGATGGCGTGAAAAAGCTGGCTACCACTCCTGTTTCGGAATGGCTTCCGGATTTGGTGAAGGATTATCTTGTTCCTTTCGGATTGAAGCTTGTCGCAGCCATTGTGGTTTTGCTTTTGGGCCGATGGGTTATCAAGCTGATCAAGAAATGGATGGCCAACGGATTGATGAGTCGTCATGGCGATGCCACTCTGCACAGTTTTTTGTCGAATTTGGTCTCAGTGGTACTCTATTTCTTCCTCATCATGGCCATCGTTGGTATCTTAGGCATTAATACTTCGTCATTAGTGGCATTGTTGGCATCGGCTGGATTGGCCGTGGGCATGTCGCTGGGTGGCACTTTGCAGAATTTCGCAGGTGGCGTATTGATTATCATGTTCAGACCCTTTAAGGTGGGTGATTTTATCTCTGCTCAAGGCATGGAAGGTAAGGTGAGTGAGATTCAAATCTTCAACACTCATCTGCTGACGATGGACAACAAAGAAGTCATTTTACCTAATGGAGCCCTTGCCACGGGGGTGATGACCAACTACTCGAAACAAAAGACTCGTCGTGTCGACTGGATATATTCTATCTCATATGGTGACGATTATGACAGGGCAAAGACTGTCTTGCGTGGACTTTGTGATGCCGATGAGCGCATTCTGAAGTCGCCCGAGCCGTTCATCGAATTGGGCAAACTCAATGATAGCTCTGTCGACATCACCTTGCGTGTTTGGGTCGAATCGATTGATTATTGGGCAGTGTATTTTAGCATGAACGAGAAGGTTTACAAGGCATTCGCTCAAGAAGGTTTGAATATCCCGTTCCCGCAAATGGATGTTCACATGAAGAGTTGAAGGCCTCGTAAAGTCAAGATTTTTAGTGCTTCGTGATTTTTTTGTCACATTTTTTTGCGGAAAAGGGTTTTGAAAGGAAAAAAATTGTATTTTTGCAGCCCGTTAGAAAAAAGACAAGTATAATAATAAAGGATAAAGAGTCATGTCAAAAGTTTGTCAAATTACAGGTAAGAAGGTCATGCACGGCAACAATGTTTCTCACTCCAACAAGAAGACCAAGAGAACGTTTGAACCGAATTTGAAAATCAAGAAGTTCTATGTTCCGGAATGGGATGAATGGATTGTGCTGAAGGTTTCTGCTGCCGGCATGCGTACCATCAACAAGAAGGGTATCTATCAGGCCATCTTGGATGCTTCCGCAGAGGGTAACCTTGAACGTTGGTAATTCATTGCCGATGTGAACCATATCAGAGCTGCTGTGCCTTGCGCAGCGGCTTTTTTTGTTTGAATTGTTTCCATTCCCTTTCCCAAAGATAATATTTTCCGACATTTTCAGTTATCCATTCATGCGAGCTAAGTTCTTCCTCATAGCTTTTTTGTTGACCTCTCTGTTTGCCACGGCTCAACAGTTGCCTATAGGGACGGTTTATGGTAAGGTCATCGACGAGCAGGGTCATCCCATCGAAATGGCCAACGTGGTGGTCCCTGAGCTTTTGGTGGGCTACACGACCAACTCGCGTGGCTACTATGAACTTTCGCTGTTGTCGGATTCCACTTGGACCATCCATTTTTCATTCATTGGCTACGAGCAGAAACAGGCTACGGTGCGACTGAAAAAGGGCGAGAAACGGAAACTCGACATGGTGTTGCATTCCACCGCCACGGTGCTTCCCGATGCCGTCATCAGTGACCGCGGCACCGAGGCCTCAAGCCTGACACGTCTCGATGCCAAGCAGGCCACCATGCTCCCAACGATGGGTGGAGGCGTGGAAACATTGATTAAAACTTTGCCAGGCGTGGTGTCGAACAATGAACTGAGTTCACAATACCGTGTGCGTGGCGGCAACTTCGACGAGAACCTGATTTACGTGAATGGCATCGAGATCTATCGTCCCTTCCTCGTTGGGTCGGGACAGCAGGAAGGTCTTAGCTTTGTCAACTCGCAATTAGTCAACAACATCGAGTTTTCGGCGGGTGGTTTTGCAGCAGAGTATGGCGACAAGATGTCATCGGTGCTCGACGTGACTTATAAAACTCCCAAAGAGATTGCAGCCTCGTTGTCATTGAGCCTTTTGGGTGCTGAAGCCCATGTGGAAGGCGCGACAAAAAATGAGAAGTTCAGCTATTTGGTCGGGGCGCGCTACAAAAACACAGCTTTGGCACTCGGTATGATGAACACCAAAGGCGACTATAAGCCCAATTTCACGGATGCGCAAGCTTTGTTCAATTATCAGTTTAACGACAAATGGAGTCTGTCTTTTTTGGGCTATTACTCCAAAAACCGTTACATGCTGATTCCACAGAATGCGAAGATTAACTTTGGTACCATTGATCTTCCTCTTCAACTGAATGTGTACTTTGACGGTCAGGAAATCGACGACTATGCCACTGGCCTTGGCGCCATGACTTTGTCTTACAAGCCTAACAAAGACTTGAACCTGAAATGGATAGCCTCGGCTTATTCTGCTTACGAAACCGAGACTTTCGACATCCAAGAGCAATATTTCTTCGGCATTCGCAACACTTCGTTCGGCTCCGAAGAGTTTGGCGATGTGATTGAAAACCACGAAGTGGGAACACTCACCAAACATGCCCGCAACGGTTTCTATGCCCAGGTTTACAACATTGACCACAAAGGCCTCTATGCCTTCGACAACAAGATGCTGAAGTGGGGTTTCCGCTTCCAGCATCAGGATATCGATGATGTGGTGAACGAATGGCAGATGATGGACTCGGCTGGTTACAGCCTGCCCCATGTTCCCGACATCATTGGTGGCTACCCCGATGTGTTGCCTGAGATCGGGATGGACTTTGTGCATAAGTCGAATAATGTGCTGTCTGTCAATAATCTTGACGGTTTTGTGCAGAATTCCTGGACCATTCCCTATAAAGACAAGGGCGAGTTTGTCATTACGGGTGGTTTGAGAGCTAATTATTGGGGTTATAATAAAAAGGTGTATGTCAGCCCGAGGGCAGGTGTCGCTTACAAGCCTGAGAATGAGAAACGTGAGACGGTTTATCGCTTGTCGGGTGGCGTTTATAACCAAACGCCGTTCTATCGTGAGATCCGTAACCGCGACGGCAGCCTTTTCAAGGATGCTGAGGCGCAACGGTCATATCAACTTGTGGCGGGCAATGACTTCAAATTCCGCGCTTTCAACAGGCCTTTCATCCTGACCTCGGAGCTATATTTCAAGTGGTTCACCCACGTCATTCCTTACGACATCGACAATGTCCGCATCCGCTATTATGCCGACCAGTCGGCGCGAGCCTACACTACGGGCCTTGATTTCAAGGTGAACGGCGAGTTTGTGAAAGGCATTGATAGTTGGGCGAGCCTTTCGTTCATGCGTGCAAGGGAAGATATTCGTGGCGATTATCTTTTGGTTGGCATGCATGGCGATACGCTTCCGTTCTATAATCACAATGATGCCGAAGTTGCCGATACATTAGCTTTGGGTTGGCACTATCGCCCATCCAACCAGTTGGTCAACTTCTCGCTGTTCTTCCAAGATTACATCCCTAATGCCCCGACTTGGCGCGTCAACATGACATTGACCTTCGGCATGGGTTTGCCTGTCAACGAAAACAACTCTGACTTTTATTCCACTTCAAGTCGTTATCCTGCCTATCGTCGTGTCGACATTGGTTTCAGCAAGCAACTCATCAGCGAGGCTTCTAGTTTCAACAAAGGCAACCCGCTACGCTATGTAAGGAATATGTACGTAAGTGTGGATGTCTTCAATTTGTTGGATATTCCCAATGTCATTTCCTACAATTGGGTGAAATACATCGACAACATTCAGTATCCTGCACCAAATTACTTGACGCCGCGATATGTCAACGTGAAGTTGGTAATGGAGTTTTAAAACGAAAAAAGCGAGGCAACGCCTCGCTTTTCGTTTAATACATTGCTGTCATCTTGATCCATTCGCGGCCTTGGGCGCATATCTCCTCGACCTCTGCAACGGTCTTTGGGATCGGTCGTCCGAGGATGCGGCAACCGTCTTCGGTGATGAGCAGGTCGTCCTCGATGCGGATGCCACCGAAGTCCTTGTAGGTCTCCAACTTGTCGTAGTTGATGAACTCCTTGAACTTGCCTTCAGCCTTCCACATGTCGATGAGGGTCGGAATGAAGTAGATACCTGGCTCATCTGTGACAACGAAGCCAGGTTTCAAGTTTTTGCCGCAGCGCAGGCCGCTGAAGCCCAGCTTAGTGCTGCGCGGTGTGATATCGTCGTAGCCCACGTAGGTCTCGCCGAGGCCTTCCATGTCGTGCACGTCCATGCCCAACATGTGGCCAAGGCCGTGAGGCATGAAGAGCCAGTGGGCGCCGTTCATCAAGGCCTCTTCGGTGTCGCCTTGCATCAAGCCGACGCCTTTCAAGCCTTCAATCAAGGTGCGGCAGGCCAAGGTGTGCATTTCGATGTAAGGCATGTAGGGACGCGTGTTGGCGGCTACGGCTTGGTTGGCAGCGAGCACGATCTCGTAAATCTCACGTTGGCGTTGGTTGAACACGCCACCCACAGGAGTGGTACGGGTGAAGTCGGAGGCGTAGTAGTTCTCCGTCTCGGCACCGGCATCGCAAACCATCATGCGGCCTTCCTTCAGCACGTTGTGGTGTCCGTGGTTGTGCAGGGTCTGTCCATCCACGCTGAGGATGACGGGGAACGACACGGGGCCGCCGCCCGAAAGCGAGAGGCCTTCCACTACACCGGCAATCTCTTGCTCGACCATGCCAGGTTTACACATTTTCATAGCCGTGGTGTGCATGTAATAGGCTGTATTGGCAGCGCGTTCCATTTCGGCGATTTCGAGTTCGCTCTTCACTTCGCGCATGGCGATGACAGCCTTGATGAGTTCCAGGCTGACATGTTCCTTCACTTGGCTGACATGGCAGTTCAGCCAGTTCGAGCATTGGATCTGTGTGTCGCCGCGATAGGTAGGCAACATGTGGATCTGGCGGCCTTTGGCCATGGCTTGTTGGAGGTATTCTCCGAAGTGGTTGAAATCGCGGCAGTCAGTGATGCCGATTTTTTCACCTTGCTCTTTCAGTGAGGGCAGTGGACCGCACCAGATCACATCATCGATGGTGACTTCCACGCCGAAGAGGATTTCCTCACCTGTCTCAAAGTCGATGACACCGACCAGGTCGGGATGGTTGAGGCCGAAGAAATAGGAGAAATTGCTGTCCTGACGGTAGATGTAGGTGTTGTCGGGATAGTTGAAGGGCGCCTCGTTGTTGGCAGGGAAGAAGGCGATGCCCTTCGAGATCATTTTTTTCAAGGTGGCGCGACGGCCACTGTAAACGTCTTTATTGAACATATTGGTTTGTTTTTATTGTTGATTCTGTGTTTGTAGAGACGCGGCGCACCATGTCTCTTCATGGTTTTGCAAAAATAGAAATTTTATCGCATTGCCGCCTCAATCTCCTCGATTTCTGTGGGTAGACCTTCAAACAAATTGATGGGCTCGCCCTCGGTGATGAGGAGGTCGTTCTCGATGCGGATGCCGATGCCTTCCTCGCGGATGTAGATGCCTGGCTCGCAGGTGAGGATCATGCCGGGCTCAAAAGGTTTGAACTTGTCGATGCTGTCGTGCACGTCGAGGCCTATATGGTGCGACATGCCGTGCATCAGGTATTTGCGTTCCAAGGGTTTTTCTGGGTCTTGGTTCTTCACGTCTTCGGCGGTGAAGAGACCGAGCTTGATCATTTCCTGTTCCATCAATCGGTGTGTGGTCTCGTTGATTTCATTGATGGTGCTACCTGGGCGGTAGAGTTTGGTGATCTCCTTCATCACGCGGAGCACTGCGTTGTAGCAGTCGGCCTGTCTTGGTGAATACTTGCCATTGATAGGAATGGTACGGCTCAAATCGGAAGAGTAGTTCTTCAACTCGCAGCCAATGTCGAAAAGCAATAGGTCACCGTCGTTTAAGATGCTTTGATTCTTGGAGTAATGCAGGCAACAGCCGTTCTTACCACCTGCGATGATGGGTGCGTAGGCGTGGCCCGTGGCGTTGTTTTGCTTGAAGATGTATTCGATTTCAGCTTGCACCTCATATTCATACATGCCAGGTTTCACGGTCTCAAGGCAACGTCGGAAGGCCTTGGCGGTGATGTTGCAAGCCTGTTGCGTGATGGCGATTTCGTCTTCCGATTTCACCATGCGCAAGGCGTTCAAAATGGGGGCAGTGCGACCATAGTTGTGCATGGGATACAGTTCCTTGACTTTTTTGACGAAACGTTGCTGGATGGTTTCCACTGCACATTCGTATTTCGGGTATTCGTAGCTGTTCAGGAAGATGGTGTCGCCGTAGCCTGAGAAGACAATGTCGTTCAAGGTCATCCAGAAGGCGTCGCTGCCTTTGACGGTCTTGATGCCTGACAGTTCGGAGGCTTGCTTGTTGTCGAGCATCTCACCCTGCCAGGTGGCTTTCATCTCGTCGTAAGGCTCGATGAAGAGGACTTCTCGCATGGTCTCATCCGGATAATCAGGTGCAATGAGAAGAAATGCGTTTTCCTCGTTGATGCCGGTAAGGTAAAAGAAATCAGATTGTTGTCGGAACGGGTAGAACTCATCGCCGTTGCGCGGCATGGGTTCGTTGGCAGTGAAGACGGCTACGGATTTGGATGGTAGCTGGGCTGCGAGATTCGCCCTGTTCCTGATGAAAAGGCGGTTGGGAATGGGATTATTCATGATGGAATCGTGTTGCTTTTTAGTCCTACAAAATTAGAAATTTTCCATGATTTATGCACATAATCAAAAAAAAGACTACCTTTGTACCCAAATTGAAAATTGGCTACGCTGAATGCGGAACATTTCAACGAAGTTAAATACTAACCTAAATCTATAATCAAATGAAGAAAAGTTTACTTATGGTTGGCCTTCTGTTGGCCATGTCGCTGACCGCGTCAGCACAGTACAAAGGCTTCTCCTTTGGATTCAAATTAGGTCCTACTTTTGACTGGACTGGCTCAAAAACTGGTGCTGCAATTAATCAAGGCACAAAGACTGGTTTTGATCTTGGTGTTGTTGCTGAGTATTATTTTGCTGAGAACTATGCCATTGTCACGGGTGTTAATGTTGACTTCGTTAAAGGTCACTATAGTTTTGATGATATGCGTAATATCAGTGCTATCGACTCCATTACCGATTACCAATTAGGTACTATCGATAGGCAATTCAAAACTACTATTTATGAGATTCCCTTGATGTTGAAGATGGTTACGCCTGAACTTGGTGGACTTCCGCTGCGTGCTTATGCCCAAGTGGGTGGCGCTTTTGGTTACACACAACGTGTGAAGGTGATGGATACTTTCACTTTGGGTGAGATTAATGATAAGGATTACAGAGCCACCGATGGCGAGTATAATCCTTTCCACGCTTCATTGCGTATCGGTGCAGGTGCAGAATACACTTTGTTGGAGACGACCCGTGTTTTTGCCGGTATCTATTTCTCTCACGACTTCCTGAACAGCATCAGCAGAGGTGCTTTGGTGACCTCTAATTACGAGAAGTATTATGCTGGTAACAAAGACTTGGGCGAGCGTGACCTTAAGTTGAATGTTTTGCAGAATCGTATCGGTGTTGAATTCGGTATTTTCTTCTAATCCAAGCATTATCCAACAAAAAATGAGAGCGACTTGAACGGTCGCTCTCATTTTTTGTTGGATTTAATGGACTATCTTAGAGCAGTTTGATGCCCACGGTTACCATGAACATGTTTTGTCTGGTGTTGTCGATGTTGCTGAAATCGAAGGTCTCACCAAGGGTGGTTTCATTCAGTGCATCGAACATCTTACTCAGGCCGAAATTGTAGTTGATATCGAGCGTGATGCGCTTTAGCACGTCGACGCCAATGCCGGCTTGAACGCCCCAAGAGATGGATTTGGTATCGAAATTCTCATCTGAAGTGGCGTTTTGTTGTTCCACTTGGTATTGCTGACCATTGATAGTATAGGTTTCGTCATACAAGGTCTGCGATTGGAGGATGAAGTTGGCCGTGGGACCCACTTGGGCGCGCAGGGTGACCACATCGAGGTCGATAACATTGAAGCCAACCAAAATCGGGACCTGAAGATTCATCTGGTTCAAGGTGAGGTTGAGATTGGCGCCAGTGGGAAGGTTAAACAAATTGTCGCTTTCCACGCCAGTAACATGTCCATCAAAAATATTGGAGGTCTTGAAATACAATACTTCGGGTTGGACATAGACGCGGCCAACGGTGACGCGGCCGAAAAGACCAGCCGTAAAATGGTTGGAGAATCCGGCCTTAATGTCGGCTTTCTGGTAGGAAAGGGAGGCGGTCTGGAAACCGACTTTGGGTCCGATGGCGAGGTCGATGCCACCGCCAGCGAATGCTGCACTACCCATCATCAAAAGGGCTGCAATCAGTAAAAATGTCTTCTTCATTTTGATTTGTTTTAGTGAATGATTTAGAATGATTTGGCGACAAAAATAAGAATCATTTTCGTATTTTGAGGAAATGTCGGCAAAATAAATTATCTTTGTAGGTCTAAAATTTGTTATTATGAGAAAAACAGTGTTGATTATCAGTTTGGTAGCAGCTATGGCCGTGGGTGCCAATGCGCAGACTGGGAATGCCAGGTTTGGCATCAAATTAGGACCTACTTTTGACTGGGCCAGTTCGGGCTCTACAGCGGCCACCAACGAGGGCTTCAGATTAGGTGCCAATTTGGGCTTGGTTTGTGATTATTATGTCACAAGCAATTTTGCAGTTTCATCGGGTGTGGATGTCAACATCCTGAATATGAAGTATACTTTTATTGACCGTAGGTATGTGGAAGATTTTTTAGAAGCAGCCAATGTGCCAGTGTCGCGTAGGTTGAATGCCGTCAACGTAGAGATTCCAGTGAAAGCTAAACTCAGTTTTGATGTGGCGGATTCGTTCAAAGCGTATGCCGAGGCAGGTGTGGGTTTAGGTATTAATTGCAGAGATGTTTGCAGGGACAGTTATAGTTTTTATTGGGTGAACTATGAAGAAGGTGCAAGTTATGTCGATTGCACCAACCAATATCGTCCGCTTCAGTTTTCCATGATTTTTGGTCTGGGTGCCGAGTATGAGATCAATCGCGACTTTTCGGCTTTTGCCCAATTGACTTTCGATCATGCTTTCTCCAATGCTTTTGTCAGTATTTTGGAAAAGCAGACGGGCAGCATTTTACGCAACAATTACATAGGTGTTGAGTTTGGCATCATGCATTAAGGGAATCTTCCTTCCTTTTATGCGGCACAAAGAAAAAGCCTGGCGGGATTCCGTCAGGCTTTTTCTGTTTGTATTGTTAAGATTTATTTGTTGTCTTTCTGACCTTCTTTCACAAGTTGGATGAGCACGCGGCGGTCGTATTCCGTCGGATCGAGAATCTTCACACCTCCGATAGGCTCGATGATGATTTGGTCAGGAGAGACACCCAAATTCTCAAGTTCTCTCTTGATCTTGTTGCAGCGGTTCTCCGAAAGGGTTTGGTTGTAGGACGGTGTAGCAGTGGCGCTGTCGCACGAGCCCGTCAGACGAAGCTTGTAGTTGTTCTTCTTGGCAACTTCAGCAATCTCTCTCAAGTTGACGATATCTCTTCTCGACATCAGCTCGTAAGAATCACGGTTGAAGAAGATGGAGAAAGGATAGCTGAGTACATCTTCAGACTGCACATTGACGAACTTCACGACTGTGTCATGAACGACTTCTTTGGGGAGGTTCAAGAGACTGTCGATGACGTTCTGTGCCCTCTTGTATTCCTCGCAGCAGTTGATCGGCAGATCATACTCTCTGCTGAAGTAATAGGTGACACCTAAAGAAGCGGTATAGAGGTTGTCAAATCTCTTAGGTCTGACACCAGCTTCATCGAACTCATAGGTCCAAGAGTCGATGGTCCATCTTTGGAAAGTCCAGTTAAGGTCGAGGTTGATGTCCCAATGTTCGGCCAAACGGAAGTTGTTGCACAAACCAGCGCCCAAGGCTAATTCAAAGTTGTTGCCTTCCTTTTCGCTCATTTCTTTACCCGAGTTGTTAATGATGGTCTGCAGGGCGAAGAGGTCTTTGGACGTGTAAGCACCACCAGCACCGACGTAAAGGACTGGTGTCCAAATTCTCTCGGGGTTATAATAACCTTGGAAGAAGTCGATGGGGCTAAACATAAAGTCGGCCATCAGGTTGTGATAACGCATCGAAGTAGGATAAATCTGGCCTTCGACAGGAGTCGGATCGTCCCCATAAAGGAATTGGATGTGATCCAATCCGATGTGTCTGCCGTTGATGTAGCTGTTGATCTTGGTGTTGTCATATCTCAGTCTGACAGCGACCTTATGGTTGATCCACTTGCCAACATTGGCGCTAAAGCCGAAGTTGGGTTTGCCCCATTCCACAGCGGTGTAGCTGTTCTGGTATTCTTCGGGTGTTCTCATACTGCCTTGCCACCAGTTGCAAGTGGCGTCAGCGGAGATAAACCAGTTCTTCCAGGCCTTGGTCGTCAGGTAACGAACCGAGTCCACGTGTCCGTCTGCCATCACTGAAGACGAAATGGCAAGGAACGCAATAATCGTAACGAATAATTTCTTCATTGCTTCAAATATCTTTTTTATTGTTGTTAATATTCAGTATTCTTAATCAAGCTGCAAAAATAGACATTTTTTCCATGCCATAATAAAGAAAATTAAAAAAAGTCGTTTTTTCTTGATTTTTCTCCTTTTTATTGAGCTGAAAGACGTTCCAATGTCTTCAAAACCAGTTTTTTTACATAAGGGTGATAGTCTGTTGCAAACTTTTCAGTTACGCGGTTAGCCACGACCACACAAATGGTGAGGCAGTTGTGCCCCATCATCTTTCCGAGACCGTAGAGTGCCGACGATTCCATCTCGAAGTTGCACACGCGCATGCCTTGATAGTTGAAGGCCTCTATCTTGTGGTTGTTCTCAGGGTAAGAGAGATGCATTCTTAAAGTGCGACCTTGTGGGCCATAGAAACCTGGTGCAGTGGCTGTTACGCCTTGGTAGTAGCCTTGTGCCAAGCGGTCGAATAATTCCTTTGAGCCTTCCACAGCATAGGGGAGAGGCAGGTCTTTCGGATAGTCCATCTGCTCAATGAAAGCATCGCGTAGGGCTGCTTCGTTCACTTCTTTATGCTTCTCATAGAAATACAATAAGCCGTCCAGGCCAATGGCATATCGAGTAGCAACATAACTGTCGTCAACGTCGATGTCGGGCTGCAAGGCACCGCAGGTGCCGAGGCGTATGAGATTCAAAGTGCGATGCTCTTCCTTGGGCATCCTCGTCTTCAAGTCGATGTTGGCCAAGGCATCGAGTTCGTTCATCACGATGTCGAGATTGTCGGTGCCCATGCCAGTGCTAAGTACGGTGATGCGTTTGCCATTGAAATATCCTGTTCTAGTGACAAGTTCTCGGTTTTGTCGTTCGATCTCAATCTTGTCGAAGTATGAGGCAATTGTGATAACGCGGCCTGGGTCACCAACCAAGATGACATCATCAGCCAGCTGGTCGGGATGCAGGTTCAAATGGTATATCGCGCCCTCGTTGTTGAGCACAAGTTGTGATGCAGGGATAGGTTTGTTCATGTCTTTGTCGTTTTGACTTCGTTGGAGTTCCAATTTGATTCGGCAAAGATACGAAATTATTTGAAATGCCGTTTTTTTCGCGATAACAGCCGGAAAATGGCCTATCTTTGCACAAATTTGAAACGAAATGAAAGAAATAGTCATAAAAAACATCTCTATTGGCGATGAACTGCTCATTGGTCAGGTGATTAATACGAATGCGGCATGGCTGGGCGAACACTTGTCGGCCGCGGGATTCCGGTTGGATTCCACTTTGACCATCGGAGATTCCGAGAAAGCCATTCTCGATGCCTTCAATGCTTGTATGACTGCCGACCTCGTTTTGGTCACGGGTGGATTGGGACCCACTGCCGACGATATCACCAAGCCGACAGTGTGCAAGTTCTTCAATACGGAGCTTGAGTTTTGTCAGGAAGCATACGATAATTTGGTTTCCCTCTTCAAACGTCGTGGCTTCCAGATGAGCGAACGTAACCGTGGTCAAGCCATGTTGCCGAAGGCGTGCGAGTACGTCCCCAACACTTACGGAACAGCACCATGCATGTGGCTCGAAAAGGAAGGCGTGGCTTTTGTGTTTATGCCAGGCGTGCCATTCGAGATGAAGGGTATCTTCAACGATGAGCTGTTGCCGCGCATCAAGAAACGCTTTCATGCCGTGCCATACGAGCAGCGTGTCATCATGACCACGGGCATCGGAGAGTCGTTTTTGGCCGATAAGATTAAGGATTGGGAGGACGCTTTGCCTGATTTCCTTTCCTTGGCTTACTTGCCACAACACGGCATGGTGCGCCTCAGACTGAGCGGTAGGCACGAAGATGCAGTAATACTCCATGAGACCTTGGATCGCGAAGTCGCACGCTTGGTCGACTTGATTTCCCAATACATCTTTGCTATGCAGGACCAACCCATCGAGCGCACGGTTTTCGACTTATTAATTAATAAAGGTATGACTTTTGCCTCGGCGGAGAGCTGCACAGGCGGCAATATCGCCCATGTAATCACGTTGATTCCGGGAAGCTCTGAGGTCTTTAAGGGCTCAACGGTAACCTACGCCACCCCAACAAAGACGAAGGTGCTCGGCGTACCAGCTGAGGTAATTGAAAAACACGGTGTCGTAAGTCAGGAGGTGGTGGAACGTATGGCTACTGGTGTCCGCGACCTGATGGAAGCAGATTTCGGTGTGGCCACGACAGGTGTGGCGGGGCCGAGTGGCGGTACGGAAGAAAACCCGGTCGGAACAGTATGGATCGGCTTGGCTACGCCAATTGGAGTAGTGTCGCAACGCTTCAACTTTGGCAAGGACCGTGAAAATATCATCAACCGCGCCACGATAGCTGCTTATGAGATGCTTAGACAACAATTAATATGAAGAAGATGAAGACAATAGCAAAATCATTAGCCTTGTTTGGCCTCTTTCTCGTCATGGCTTCCTGCCAAGAGGGAGAGCCTGAATATAAAGCAAAACTCAATATCAACCCCGATCCTATCGATTTGGAGTTTGACCGATACGAAGAAGTGCTCTTTAACCTTGATACGGCCGAATTCCAAAGCGAATTGATGAAGATCCAAGACGGCTATCGTATCTTCCTCAGCGGTGATCTCAGCAATCTTGAGGCAGTGCAATACCTCAAAGATTTTGCCACCGACCCATTTAGCATTATCTTATATCAAAAAGTGAAAGCCGCTTTTCCCGACCTGAAGAAGATCGAGCCTATGGTGGAGGATGTGTTTGCTCATTTCCATTACTATTATCCCAATATCGAGCTTCCAAAAAAGGTATTTACTTGCATCACGGGTGTGCATCCCGATGAGCCGCCCGTCCAAATCATCGATAATCAGCTGGTGATTTCTTTGGACTGGTATCTTGACGATGAAGAAACTTATGACCTAATTGGGATGCCGAGATACATATCCTTGCGTAGGAATGTGGCGACTTTGTCCAAAGAAGTGGCCGAACAACTCTATATGAATTATCTGTATGAATGGCGCAAGCAAGGGCAAGTCATTGATGAAATGATGTTCAGTGGTCGAATCGACTTCTTCATAGAGGCGATGTGTCCCGAGCTGCCCGATAGCGTTTTGCTGGGCTATTCGTCGGACCAATGGCATTGGGCCGTTGAGAATGAAGGTCAGGTGTGGGCTGATATCGTGGGGAACCGACGTCTCTACGATGCAGGCTTGGATTCCTACATGATGTTTTTCGGTGACGGGCCTTTCACACAAGCTTACAGCAACGATGCACCTTCACGGTTGGGCGAGTTCTTTGGCCTGAACATCATCCGCTCCTATTACTCAAACACTGAGAGCTCGTTCCAAGACTTGATGCAACGAAAGGATCTTCAGAATATATTCCAAGATTCTGGTTATAAACCAAGGAAGTAGTTTAGAGTTCAGAGTTTAGAGTTTAGAGTAGGGCTGTCACATTGTGGCAGCCTAATTTTATAGTGTTGATTAACAAATATATACCCGACAGCAAACGACAACAAACGACTACTGTCGACTACAAACGTTTGTTCAACGGCTTTTTCTTGACAAGGGTTGCATCTTTGCGGCATGAAACTTTAAAATCTAAGAATCATGTTAGTAAAAACATTTGGATGTGCCCTTATCGGCATCGACGCAATCACGGTCACCATTGAGGTGAACATCGACAGAGGTATCAACTTCTATTTAGTGGGCTTGCCTGACAATGCAGTCAAGGAGAGCCAGCAACGAATCGAGGCGGCCATTACCAACCTTGGCTATTATTATCCGCACAAGCGTATTGTGATTAACATGGCGCCCGCTGACATCCGCAAAGAAGGCTCGGCTTACGATCTTCCCATTGCCATTGGCATTATGGCCGCAGCAGAACAAATCAATACTGACCTGCTGGAGCGGTTCATTATCATGGGTGAGCTTTCTTTGGATGGGACGATCAATCCCATCAAAGGCACCTTGCCCATTGCCATTAAGGCCAAGAAAGACGGCTTTAGAGGTCTCATTGTCCCAAAGGAAAACGCGCGCGAAGCAGCAGTGGTCGAAGGTTTGGAGGTGTATGGTGTGGAGACCATGCATGAGGTGGTGGCAATCTTGAACGGGAATGCTCACATCACACCTGTTGCAGTCGACGCTTACGGTGATGGACCAGAGCCTTGCTATGAATACGATTTCAGCGATGTGAAGGGGCAAGAAAACATTAAGCGTGCCTTGGAGATTGCAGCCGCGGGCGGACACAATGTCATTCTCATCGGTCCCCCAGGTAGCGGTAAGACCATGTTGGCCAAGCGTATGCCGACCATTTTGCCACCACTGACAATGGCGGAAGCTTTGGAAACCACCAAAATCCATTCCGTGGCAGGATTGATCGGCCGCAATGCGGCCTTGGTCAGGACACGACCGTTCCGCAGCCCGCATCACACTATCAGCGACGCGGGCTTGGTGGGCGGAGGCACCTACCCTCAGCCTGGGGAAATCTCGCTTGCACATAACGGAGTGCTCTTTCTTGATGAGCTCCCAGAGTTCAAACGCACCGTATTGGAGGTGATGCGACAGCCCATGGAAGACCGTGTCGTGACCATCTCACGCGCCAAGATGACGGTGGATTTTCCTGCCAGTTTCATGATGGTGGCGGCAATGAATCCTTGTCCATGTGGCTATTATAACCATCCCGACAAGGAATGTACCTGTAAACCTGGCATGGTGCAACAGTATCTCAACCGCATCAGTGGTCCTTTGATGGACCGTATCGACTTGCATGTCGAAGTGGTACCTGTCGCCTATAAAGATTTGTCGTCGAAAAGCGGTGGGGAGTCGAGTGCGGCGGTGCGCGAACGTGTCATCAAGGCGAGGAAGATTCAGGAAGAACGCTATGCGGAATATCCGACCATCCATGCCAATGCGCAGATGAATTCGCAACTCATCCAAAAATACTGTGAACTCGACGAGCCATGTCGTAACATTTTGAAAAACGCCATGAACCGCCTTGGCCTCTCGGCTCGCGCATACGACAGAATTCTGAAAGTGTCCCGCACCATCGCCGACCTTGCCAGCAGTGAATGCATCCAAAGCGAACATTTGGCAGAAGCCATTAATTATAGGAGTCTCGATCGTGATAATTGGGGAAGTTGATATGATGAAAAAGTTGTGTTATTGTGGAATAATATTTATTTTTGCCCCCAATACATTGACGTTTAATCCGATAACACCGATTGCCATGAAGAAACTCCTTGCTCTTGCTGTCCTGCTGATGGCTTTGACTGCTGCATTTGCACAACCTGCCCATTACATCACATTCAACGGCACTGACCAATACATGCGCATTCCGCATCACGAAGACTTCAACATCGCTGCCGACCAAAGTTTTACCCTTACGGGATGGGTGCGCAACGAAACTTATACCAATTATCCGCGTTATGTGTGCAAGCGCGATATGTCGGTGCAAGGTGCTGGAAGCGAACGCACGGGTTATGAGCTCTTTGGCACGGGGAGTGTGGGGCAGTCGTTGGGCCTCAACACGCCCACCGAGACTTCGGGTCATGCTCTTTCGGTCTACACGGGTGTCACCGTGCCGGCAGGGGAGTGGATGCACTTTGCCCTCGTCGTGGACCGCACCAACAACGAAATCCGCATATATCATAACGGCGAGACCAACAGTAGTTGGGCGGCGGCAGTGAACGATTGGGCTGTGACCAACACGCACGACTTGTTTATAGGGGCAGGCAACAATGGCGGACAGCCAACTTATTTCTGCAACGGCTCGTTCGGCAATGTGAGGTTCTACCAATTGGCATTGGATGCTGATGAGATTAGTGTTGACATGAGTGCGGATGATTTGTTTGATCTGCATCCTGGTATGGCAAATTGTTTAAAAGCAGCCTACGATTTCTCAACGGCTTGGATTGACAACAACATGCTGGCTGACATTTCAGGTCACGGCCACAATGCGCAAATGGTGAATTTCAATTTTGGCGGTGCCGAAATCCTGAATGTCACCTTGACCCAAGACACCCGCAAGACGGGTCGAGGCAACACCAATGATGTGTTGCTCAAAGCGGCGGTTTCCTTTGGTGGCGACAATGCTGTGGTCGCCTTACAAAACTTGGTGCTCAACCTTGAAGGGACGACGGATTTGAGTGATGTTAAGGAGATAAAAGTGTATTCCACGGGTACGGTCAATGCTTTCGATGAGCGCCATCCTCAGAGTGCCACTTTGCTTGGTAGCATAGAACCTACTTCGGGTGACTTGACCTGCAACCTTGAAGGCAACCTGTTTACAGGCACAAACTACCTCTGGGTCGTGGCTCATGTGGCCGACAATGCCACCGAAGGCAATTTAATTGATGCTTCTTTGAAGTCAATAACGACGGCAGAAGAGACATACGAACTCACCAATCCTTCGCCCTCTGGCAGCCGTGAAATCATCCTCGCTCACACCTTGTTGTTGCAGCCAGGAGACTATAATTCAACGAATTATCGCATTCCTGCCGTCATTACAGCGAAGGACGGTAGTATCGTGACGGCCACTGACAAGCGTAAATTCAACGAAGGCGACCTGCCCGAGGACATCGACATCATTTGCAACCGCAGTACCGACGGCGGTCACACCTGGAGCGAACCTTACACCATCGCCTTGGGCACTGGCGTCAACCACGGTTTTGGCGACTGCGCTCTGGCGTGGAGCAACGACGACAATGGTCTCATTGCTGGCTTTGTGGGTGGTCCTGGCTTGTGGTATTCCACTCCGTCGAATCCGATCCGCACCTATATCTGTAAGAGTTATGACAACGGCCAGACTTGGACGGAACCCGAAGACATCACCAACTTCATCTTTGGCGACAACTGCATCATCCCCGAACAGCGCACATGGCGCGCCTCGTTCTTCGGCTCGGGCAATGGCTTGCGCACTTCAACGGGTCGCATCATGTTCGTGGCCGCCATCCGTGAGACTACGGCACAGGTGCTTTACAACCACGCTGTTTATTCCGATGACAACGGCCAGACCTGGCATGTGTCGGGTCGTGCTTCCACCTCGGGCGATGAGGCCAAGGTCACGGAGCTAGTTGACGGCCGCATCCTGATGAGCATCCGACATGCGGGCAACCGCTGGTACAACATCTCTGAGGACGGTGGCGAGACTTGGCAGCCCACCACTTCCACTTGGTATGACATTGTTGCTCCAGCATGCAATGGCGATATGATCCGTTATACTTCTGAAAACCAAGGCCACGACAAGAATCGACTGCTCCATTCTGTGCCTTACGGCAACTCGCGCACCGATGTGACGGTCTATGTGAGTTACGACGAAGGCGAGACTTGGCCAGTGAAGAAGTGCATTGTACCTTACAGCTCTGCCTATTCCTCGCTCTGTGTGCTGCCCGATGGTACCATCGGACTCTATGTTGAGGAAGCCTACGCAGGCGCCTCGGGTTATTCGACGGTGCTCTACAACTTCAGCCTCGAATGGCTCACCGACGGTAACGACACCTTTGATCCGACGGGAGTGGTTGAAAATCAAATACAAAGGGAGTCGTTGAAGGTCTATCCTGTGCCTGCATCGTCCTTTGTCACGATTGAAGCGGAAGGGATGAAGACTATCAATGTTTACAACGCTTTGGGACAACTAGTTAAGTTGGTTTCAGTCAATAATGCTTCGGTAGTTCGCTTGGATGTTTCGGAATGGGCGTCTGGAGTGTATTTCGTTGAGACTTTGGATAATAATGGGATGAAGAAAAGCGGCAGGTTGGTCAAATGATGATTTGAATTGCAGTTTCAAAGTTTTTCCGTACCTTTGCAGCCCGAATCAGAAGCTTGATTTGTATTTGCAAATAATTGAAAATCACATAAATAATGAGTTTAAACATTTCAAAATTGAGAAACATCGGTATCGCTGCGCATATCGATGCTGGTAAGACTACGGTTTCGGAACGCATCCTGTTCTTCA
>CACXIM010000034.1 GCA_902767725.1 uncultured Bacteroidia bacterium
TTTTTTTGTTGCCCAAAAGCGACTATAATTCCTTCTCTTTCGAGGAAATTCACTATTTTTGCAGATTAATCTAATGTGGAGATGTCTGCACCAAACAAATTGATAGAGAAAATCGAAGGCTTCACACGGAAGTACTACCTCAACCGCCTGATACAAGGCGTGTTGGTGGGTGCCGTGCTGTGGATTGTCTTCTATCTGCTCATCAATGGGCTGGAATACTTCTCTTGGTTTCCCCCCAGAGGTCGCTTTGTGCTTTTCCTGTTTTTGCTGGCTGGTAGCGCTTTTGTTTTGGTGTACCATTTTCTCATCCCACTTTTCAACCTCATCCGATTCCGAAAGAAGATGTCAGTGGAGCAGGCCTCGGTGATGATCGGCAAGTTCTTTCCTGAAATCAAGGATAAGCTGCTGAACACCATACAACTGAGCAACCAAGCCACCACCGATGCCGACAATGCCCTGCTTGCGGCCACCATCGAGCAGCGAAGTGCCCGCCTCTCCCCTATCCGGTTCTCCGATGCTGTAGACTTGCGCGGCAATTTGAAATATTTGGGTATCTTCTTTGGCTCGCTCCTTTTATTAATAGTCTTGATGGTGTTTTTACCTTCGTTTGCCGTGCAGCCCACCCAGCGTATCGTCAACTACGAGCAGCATTTCGAGAAGCCCCTACCCTATCAGGTGGAAATCGATCAGGACGACATCGAGACCACACAAGGCAAGGAAGTGAAGTTCAACATTCGCGTCACGGGCGACCGCATCCCTGACGCTTTTTATGTGAAAAGCGAATTGGGTCAACAACTGATGACCAAAGGCTCAGCCAACGATTTCAGTTACACCTTCAAGAATCTTTTCACTGATTTGACTTTTAATGTCATTGGCGGCGAATACACCAGCCGACCCTTACATATCACGGTGCACCCCAACCCTACCCTACTTTCCTACCACTGCGAATTGCGTTATCCAGCCTATATCCACCGTACCAACGAGACCATGGATGCCAAGACACGGCTCATTGTCCCACAAGGCACCAACCTCACTTTCAGCTTTACCACACGCGACACCGAACAGATGTCTGTCACACGCGACTCTTTGACCACTGACTTGACGGCTACGGATGACGTTTTTGAATATCAATTCGTCGCAGCACAATCCACTAAGTTTGAGGTGCAGGTGCAGAACACCTGGAACCAAAACATAGATCCCCTACCCTTCTCTGTTGATGTCATCCCCGATGCCTATCCTGATATTCGTGTGGAGTCGTTCGATGAACAGCTTTCTGCCGATGTCTATTTCTCGGGTCTCGTCACCGACGATTACGGTTTCAGCAAGCTTACCTTCAACTGTATCGTCAAGGAGCCCATTGAGAAAAACATCGTCAAGACGGTGCCTTTGGACCCTAAGCAGACACGCACCTCATTCTTTTATCAGTTCAACATGGATAGTTTGGGCATCATGCCTGGACAGAACATGGAGGTCTATTTTGTGGTGTGGGACAATGACGGCTTCCACGGACCCAAGTCGAAGCGCTCGGAGACGTTTACCTATTATAAACCCTCTGAGACAGCTTTGGATAGTATTGCCGACCAACAGTCTGAGGATATCATGGAACGCCTGCAGGCGAAGTCGCAGGAGGCTGACAAGTTGCAGGACGAAATCGAGAAGATGCTGCAAGACCTCATCCAAAAGAAAGATTTGGATTGGTCGGACAAGGAGAAGATGAAAGACCTGTTGGAAAAGCAGCAACAGATTCAGGATGAATGGAATAAGTTGCAAGAAGAACAAAATAAGCTTGAGGACTTCATGAAAGAGCACGACTTGGCCAACGAAGACCTCATTAAGAAGCAGGAACAGATCAACAAACTATTCGACGAGGTGATTCCCGAAGAGCTGAAGAAGATGATGGAACAAATCGACAAGTTGCTTGAGGAGATGCCGCGTGAACAGATGCAGCAGATGATGCAGGACATCAAGAAAAACAACCAATCCATGCAAGAACTGCTCGACCGTAACCTTTCACTTTTGGAGCAATTGAAGATGGAAAAGGACCTCAATGATTTGGCCAATAAACTGGATAAACTTGGTGAAGAATTGAAGCAACAAGCTGATAATCAATATAAAGCAGGGGAGGAGAACGACCAAAAATCGGCCGAGGAAGCCAAAGAGGAATTTGACAAGATGATGGACGAACTCGACAAACTCCTGGAAAAGAACCAAGACTTACAGCAGCCCTTCGACATGCAAAAGGACGAGGAAATGCAAGAAAGCATCGATCAGGACTTGCAGGACGCCATGCAGAACGAGCAAAACAGCCAGCAACAACAGTCGCAGCAAAACAAGAAGAATGCCGGACAAAAGATGCAGCAGATGGCGAACAACATGATGATGCAAATGCAGATGCAAGGCATGCAACAGATGGCTGAAGATGCCCATTTGATGCGTATTTTGCTCGAGAATGTTGTTCATGCCTCACATGAACAAGAAGGTCTGCTGAAAGAGATTGGCAGTATGCGTTCCGATGATCCGTCTTTGGTCGAAAAGATCATCCATCAAAAGGAGGTGGCTGATAATTTTAATATGGTCCGCGACTCATTACGTAGTATGGCCATGCGGCAGCCAATGGTACAAAATTTCGTCTTCGATGAGCTTCATACCATTGAAAACCAGACGGAAAACGCGATGAAATACCTCAACGACCTGAAACTTTCTCAGGCCGTACGGCATCAGCAGACCGCCATGATGTCGATGAACAATCTCGCTTTGATGTTGGCTGAATCGTTGGAAAACATGGAGAACAGCATGGAATCGATGGGCATGCCGATGTCATGCTCCATGCCCAAACCAGGTCAAGGACAACAAAGTATGCAAAAGATGCAACAACTCCAGCAACAGCTTAGTGAGCAACTCAAGCAGATGCAGCAACAAATGCAACAGATGGATAAGCAGGGACAGCCAATGCCCAAATCCATGAGTGAAGAATTTGCCCGCATGGCTGCTGAACAGGAAATGTTGCGTCAAGGTATGCAACAGATACTGAAAGAGATGAAGGAAAACGGGCAAATTGGCGACGACGGACTCAATGAAATCATTAAGGATATGGAGAAGTTGGAAGAGGAGTTGGTAAATAAGAAGATCAACCAGAAGATGATAGAGCGTAGTAAAAGGATTGAATCGAGAATGCTGGAGTCGCAAAAGGCGCAAGAGAAACGAGAGCAAGAGGAAAAGCGTAAGTCGAACGAATACAAAGGCTCGCATTTCGACCGTCGTATTGACGATTATCTTTATGAGCAGTCGCTTAAGAAGAATCAGGAGTTCCTGCGCACTAATCCAATTGAATATGCGCCTTATTACAAGGATAAAATCAACGACTATTACCTGAAGAAAAACACACATTAAGATGATTAGATTTAGCACATTGGATGTGGAGATGCCGCCTATCAATCCGCAGCGCGACAAAGCCTGGATTGAAGAAGTGGCAAGACGGCATGGCAAGAGAGTAGGGGAGTTGTACTATTATTTTTGCAGTGACGAGAAGTTGTTGGACATCAATAAGGAACGTCTTGAGCATGACTTTTATACAGATATTGTCACCTTCCCGCTAACCGATTGTGAGACCGTGTTATCGAGCGAGTTTTGCATCAGCATTGACCGCATCAAGGATAATGCCGAGGCTTTTGGTCGAAGCTACGAGAGCGAATTGCATCGTGTCATCATTCACGGTGTGTTGCATCTCATCGGTTTCGATGACTTGACGAAAGAAGAGGAGAAAGAGATGCGTGAAAAAGAGGAAGAAGCGTTAAAGTTGTTAGAGTCGGCATTTCGACAAGCTCAATGACCTTAGCTCTTTCAAGAGTTAAGGGTCCCTGAACCTGTCGAAGGGCCCGTAATAAATGAATATGTAATTTATAATATTGATAATCAAAAAGATAAATAAACTGTTTCCCGTGAAACACTGACAAAGATCATGTATTTTGAACCGTATGATATCATCGTTGTAGGTGCTGGTCATGCCGGATGCGAAGCGGCGGCGGCGGCGGCCAATTTGGGTAGTAAGGTCTTGCTTATCACCATGGACCTTCGCCTATTTGCCTCCATGTCGTGCAACCCTGCTATGGGAGGCATCGCCAAGGGCCAAATCGTTCGTGAAATTGATGCCATGGGTGGTTATTCTGGTATCGTCAGCGACCGCACTATGATCCAATTCAGGATGCTTAACAAGTCGAAAGGCCCAGCCATGTGGAGCCCACGATGCCAAAGCGATAAGATGATGTTCTCGGCAGAATGGCGTAGTATGCTTGAAAAGACACCTAACCTTGACTTCTGGCAGGACACTGTGACGGGGCTGTTGATTGAAGGTGACCAAGTGAAGGGTGTGAAGACCTTGATGGGTGGGGAAATCCTGAGCAAGGCTGTCATCCTTACGAATGGCACCTTTTTAAACGGTTTGATCTATATTGGTGAGCAACATTTTCCAGGCGGCAGGATGGGAGAGGTAGCTAGTCATGGCATCACAGAACAACTCAAAGACTACGGTTTTGAAGCCAAGCGGCTCAAGACCGGAACTCCAGTTCGTATTGATGGTCGCACCATTGATTTCAGTAAACTCATTGAGCAAAAAGGCGATGATGAAGTGGTTGGATTCTCGTATACTGAGCCTTTTAGGATTTCCAAGCAAAGGAGTTGTTGGATTGCCCACACCTCATTAAAAGTGCATGAAACGCTTCGCAAAGGCTTCAAATACTCCCCCATGTTCAATGGAAGAATCCAAGGGGTAGGACCACGATATTGTCCTAGTATCGAGGATAAAATCGAGCGATTCTCTGGCAAAGATAGTCATCAGCTCTTTGTTGAACCAGAAGGTTGGACTACTGAAGAATACTATCTCAATGGATTCAGTTCATCCCTTCCCGACTATATCCAATACGAAGCCTTGCGACAGATAGAAGGCTTCGAAAATGCAAAGATTTATCGTCCAGGTTATGCCATTGAATATGACTATTTCCCGCCGGAGCAATTGTATCATTCCTTGGAAACACGATTGATGCACGGACTGTTTTTTGCTGGGCAAATCAACGGAACAACGGGTTATGAGGAAGCCGCGTGCCAAGGTATGATGGCGGGTATCAATGCTGCATTAGCGTTGCGTGACGAGCAACCGTTGGTCTTATCGAGGACACAGGCATATATAGGAGTACTTATCGATGATTTGATCACGAAAGGTGTAGACGAGCCTTATAGGATGTTTACGAGTAGGGCAGAGTATAGGATTTTACTCAGACAAGACAATGCTGATGCGCGTCTGACAGAATTGTCTTATAAGTTAGGTCTGGCTAAGGAAGACCGGTACCAAAAGCTTCTACAAAAACAGTCCAAAGTCGAAGAGATCAAGCAATTCTTGAACGATACCTACGTTTATCCTGAAGAAATCAATGGTCTTTTGGAGCAAAAGGAAAGCTCTACGATAGATCAAAAGCATAAATTATCCTACTTGTTGTTGAGGCCACAAATCAGTTTGACTGAAATGATTGATAATGTTACCCACTTGGAACAATACAAGACCCAAGAAAGGTTTATGAAGGAATGTCTTGAAGAGGCTGAGATACAGATCAAATATGATAGTTACATTCAAAAAGAATATGAGTTAGCCGATAAACTCAACCGATTGGAGAATGTTAGATTGCCCAAGGATTTCGATTATCATACACTACAATCTTTATCATACGAATGCCGAGAAAAATTGAATCGTTACAAGCCAGAAACACTTGGTCAAGCCTCAAGAATAAGCGGTATTTCGCCTGCGGATGTCAACGTATTAGCCATATTTTTAGGTAGATAGCAAATTTGTTTCACATGAAACACTATGAAAAGATGAACAATAAATGTCCATGGTGCGGATCAGGAAACGCCCAAATTAATCTTTGGCTTAGGGATGAGTTTTTGACTAAAGAAGACTTTCATATTTGCGAATGTCTGGATTGTGGATTGCTTTATACCATGCCTCGACCTGACAAGGATAAAATTGGTGCTTATTATAAATCTGAAGAATACTATAGCCATCAAGAGAATAAAAATGGCTTTATTCCAAAGATATATGAGAGAGTCAAGTCTATAAACTTAAAACATAAATACAAACTAGCTACACAAGGATTGCTGAATGGAATAATGTTGGATATTGGATGTGGGGTGGGTGATTTCTTGCATTCTGCTGAGTTGCACGGCTGGGAGTGTATAGGCGTGGAACCTTCTGAAGACGCGAAAGCCATAGCCAGAAAACGTATGAAAGCTAAACTTATTTCTAGTGAGGACTTGGAAGGCATTCCTGATGCTACTTTTGATGTGATTACGATGTGGCATGTGCTTGAACATGTGGATGACTTGAAGTGGCAAGTTACACAGTTACAACGTCTTATAAAACCTAATGGGCGTATTGTAATTGCTTTGCCGAACTATAGATCTTACGACGCACAATACTATAAAGAGCTTTGGGCTGCGTACGATGTGCCAAGGCACCTCAATCATTTTAACCAGAAAGTTTTGACTAAAATATTCAAAACCAGAGGTTTAGAATTAGTTAAAATGGATAAATTGAGATGGGATGCCTATTATGTCTCCTATATGAGCGAGCAATATAGTAACCATTCGTTACCTTTGGTCAGAGGTTTTTATCGTGGTTTTGTTTCAAATTGTAAGGCCAGGAGATCAGGTGAGTGGTCAAGTTTGGTTTATGTTTTTGAAAGGAAAGTGAAAAATTGAAAATTTGGCTGTTTTTGGCCTTTTTGAGACCTTTTGCATGAAT
This sequence comes from uncultured Bacteroidia bacterium, assembly GCA_902767725.1. Taxonomy (GTDB): domain Bacteria; phylum Bacteroidota; class Bacteroidia; order Bacteroidales; family F082; genus Limimorpha. The sequence goes on from CACXIM010000034.1 coordinate 6,791, forward strand.
TTTGTAATGTTACTTGATTTGTTGCCAATTAATTGAATATACGCTTTGTTTTGTAACTTGTTTATTTTCAAATGTTTTCTTGTCTTTATCTAAAATTTTGGTATGAAAAGTATAGGAGTAAAGAGGATTGGGATTATAATATGTCTTGTCGGCATCGTTTTGATGTTGGCGGTTGGGTTCTTCTTTTATCTTTCTTTGAAACCTGGTTGTATGGATCACTCTGTCCAAAAATCGGTTTTGGCTATTGACAAAGAGATGCGTTCTCTGATTGAGCAAGGGCTTCAATATGATGAATTATCGAAAAGCCGAACAGGATTGAACATCTATAAAAACGACACTCTTGCGTTCTGGAATCGCAATGATGTCAATCCGAAGCTCATGAAGCAAAAAGTTGTTGTAGGTCATGATACAATTTGTTCGTTACTCGCGGGTAATTATTACGTGAAATCGTACATGGCTGGCGACATGACTTATTATGTTTATAAATTGATTAATACGAGCTATCAGATTGATAATCCTTATTTTGCGAATGAAAACAAGGTTTTGCCTTGGTTTGTTGAAGCCGATATTCATTTTTTGGACGATGGCACTGGTGTTTCGGTGAAAAATGCTGACGGTAAGTTGCTCGCCAACTATCAAATTGTTGGCAAGCCAAAGCTTAAAGGTTACTATAGGTATCTATGGCCTTTACCTTTCATCGTGTTGGTTATTGTGGGATTGGTGTTGGCTTACGCAAAACCTAAGGAATCACAACAGCGGGCAGGAAAGAAGTCTTATATTGTGGAGATAGGAATTGTCGTTATTCTTTTGGTTTCCCTTGTTGGGACTTATTTGTTCTACAAAATAGGAGCCCGAAACGAGAACGAACAAATGCAGCACCAAGCTCTCAACCTGATGGTGAAACGTGATGTTAATTTTGAGATTAGTTATTCTCGTTTTATTCAACAATTGCATGCCGACTCATCTTTCAAGGAGATGATTTTTTCCGATAGCATTGTTTTGGCTGATGTTGTCCTTGGCTATACCAAAGATATGTTTTTTGATGAATACATGTTGCCCTATTCGACAACATTAACAATATGTGCTCCAGGAGGAGAAATTACAATACAGCCTGAAGGTTTTGTCACGGAATGTGATAGTTACTTTCGTGAGAAATTAGCGAATAACAAACACGAAAAAGTCGATGATAATCTGTTTTTGATGGATTATTTTACGTTGGATCCTAATTATTTAGGGAAAACAGACTTTGTTTCAAAAGATTCATTGACACGAAAAACGCTCTATTTTGAATTTTATAAGCCAATTGCCCCTGAAGGTTTCGGTTTTCCCCAACTTCTAAAAGAAGCTAACAGCTTGAAGCAATACGACTATTCGGTGGCTAGTTACAAAGGAAATATTCTTGTCTACAAGTATGGTCGCTACGTCTATCCCAACTTTTTGAATAGTCTTAAGGTCAAAGATCTGGAGTTTAGTTACAGTAGTAAATATAAGCATTTTGCTCGTGTTGATAAAGAAAATAATGCTGTGGTTGTCAGCACTCCGACTAAAGGGTTTTCGCAAAAGACTGCGCCTTTTTCCTTGTTTTTCTTGGGTCTCACCTTGCCTTTCCTGCTTATAGTTTGGTTGACACATCCCAAAAAATTTAGAAAATGGCGCGACAGAAGTTTCCATTGGCGTTTGCAGGCTGTGGTTTTGCTTACGCTTGGCATTTCGTTCATTGCCATAGGTCCAGTTTCGGTGCTTTATATGCGCACTCTTTACAACCAAAACATTACTGATGCCCAGTTTGAGACCACTCGGACTCTTTCTCTTGAGATGCGTAACAATCTGGATTGTGCTTCCCTAATGCAAACCGCCTCAAAACACACTTGGACCGACATCCTACAGCACTATGCCAACACTTTCTTTACCGACTTGAATCTCTATCAGCTCGATGGTCAACTGCTGGCCACCACCCGTCCCGAAATATATGAATATAACCTGCAAGCTCCTGTGATGAATGCTGAAGCGTATCATAGTTTGGACAGCAACAAAGACCTCTTTTTCACTCATGAGGAACACTTAGGCAAAGGCAAGTATGAGTCAGCCTATATCCCGTTGACTGATGCCAATGGCAACACCTTGGCTTATCTTAACACTCCTTATTTTGCAAGCTCCACCGATTTGCATAACGAAATCAGAAACTACATCCTTACCTACCTCAATATTATCATTATTTTGTTTGGTGGTGCCTTATTCTTCATTTTGCTCATCACTCGCCATTTGACACGGCCTTTGGCGTTGATCCAAAACAAACTAGGCGACCTTAAGATTGACCAGAAAAACGAGCCTATCGAGTGGAAAAACAACGATGAGATCGGTGCTTTGGTGAAGCAGTACAACCAGCTCATCGTGGAGTTGGAAAAGAGTGCTGCCGAACTGAAACGCACCACGGCTGAATCGGCTTGGAGAGGTGTGGCCCGACAAGTGGCACACGAAATTAAGAACTCGCTCACCCCGATGCGATTGAGCGTGCAATTGCTACAACGCAACGTTGACAATGGAAAAGCCACGCCGGAACAGATCCAACGTACGACAAACACGCTTATCGAACAGATTGATGCACTCTCGGACATTGCCTCGTCATTCTCGCGTTATGCCAAACTGCCCGAAAACCATCCTGCACCTTTGGATTTGGCCGAACTGGTGGGCAATGTGGTCAACCTGTATGACAACGTGGAAAACATTGAATTCCGCTATGAATATGATAAGGCAAAAGACCACACTTACAACGGCGACAAGACCAACCTGAACAGTGCCGTCGGCAACCTTGTCAAAAACGCCGTGCAAGCCATTGGCTCGAAGCCAGAGGGTAGGGTAGAGGTCGCATTACAATCTACGGAAAAGTCATTTGTCATCAGCGTGAAAGACAATGGGAAGGGCATCAAGGAAGAAGATAAGAGCCAAATTTTCCTGCCCAATTTCACTACTAAGACCGGTGGCTCGGGTGTGGGTCTCTCGTTGACCTACAACATCGTGCAGGCCGTTGGAGGCACTATTTCCTTCGAGAGCCAAGAAGGGGAGGGAGCTGAGTTTATTATTGAATTGCCGAAAAATTGAAATAGAGCCAATATAAAGTGTAATTTTGCGTTTTTGAAAGACCAAAAGCAAGCAACATGGCAGAAAACAGATTAGGCTCTTTGGCGAAGCAAACCGCCATTTACGGCCTCAGTAGCATTGTCGGTCGTTTTTTGAACTACCTGCTGGTGCCTATACATACCCATAGGATGGCTGCCGAATCGGGAGGATACGGCATTGTGACTAACTTGTATGCTTACACGGCCTTGCTCCTCGTTATCCTTACCTTCGGCATGGAAACCACCTTTTTCCGTTTCTCCAACAAGGAAAACGTGAATCCCAACAAGGCCTTTTCCACGGCTGGACTTTCCGTTGGTTTGGTCTCACTGGTTTTCCTCATTTTGGTGTCTGTATTCTTGAAGCCTATCGCAGGTGCTTTGGATTATGCCTTGCATCCCGAGTTTGTGGAAATCATGGCCATTATCGTGGCTTTCGATGCTTTTCAGTCCATCCTTTTTGCAAGGCTTCGTTATGAAAACCGTCCCATCAAGTTCATGACGCTCAAACTCTCTTTCATCATCATGAGTTTGTTGCTCAACTTGTTTATTTTCTATCTGGCGCCCTACTTGAAAGAGCATTTCCCCGCCATGATGGAATGGTATCAAGCCAGCTACCAGGTGGGCTATATTTTCATCGCCAATTTGATTTGCACCACGCTGGTGTTTTTGGGCTTTATCCCCGAAATCAAGAAACTACGCACTGGCATCGACCGTGACTTGTTGAAAGAAATGCTGAAATATACTTGGCCCATTCTGCTTTTGGGTTTGGCCGGCATTCTCAATCAGGTGGCCGATAAGATTGTCTTCAAGAAAATCGTTCCCGGTCTGGAAGGGGAGGAGCAACTCGGTATTTACGGTGCCTGCGTCAAGATAGCGATGATTATGGCGATGATCACGCAAGCTTTCCGCTATGCCTACGAGCCCTTTGTTTTTGGTGGTAAGCGCGACACCGCCGACAAAGAGACCCAAGCCAAGGTGATGAAATACTTTATTATCTTTACGCTACTGGCTTTCCTTGCTGTGGTGATGTATATGCCTTTATTGAAGTATCTCGTTGGGTCAGATTATCATGAAGGCTTGCGTGTGGTGCCCATTGTGATGATGGCCGAGATTTTCATGGGCATCTATTTCAACCTTTCATTCTGGTATAAGCTTATTGACGAGACCTGGTGGGGTGCCATCTTCTCTGCCGTCGGATGTGCGGTGTTGTTGGCCATCAACTTTATCTTTGTGCCCAAATATGGCTACATGGCCTGCGCTTGGGGTGGTTTTGCGGGATATGCCACATGTATGGTGTTGTCCTACTTCGTTGGGCAAAAGAAAGCCCCAATTCCATATAATCTGAAATCGGCTTTCCTCTATTTTGCTATTGCCATAGCCTTGTATTTCGCACAAAAATATATCCACATTGAAAACACCACTTGGACTTTGGTGGTGAACACAGGACTGTTGTTGGTCTTCGTCGCCTTCATCTGCTGGATGGAGAAGGATCTGGTGAAGGGTGTTTTGGGATGGATTAAGAAGCGGGTTTAGTTAGAACGGTATCATAGCTGTTTTGGCTTCCAAACAAACAATCCTACAGCTCCAGCAAACATCCTTATAAGTTCAAGCAAATCTTCGGAAGGAGCGTAAACAGTCAGGTTGGTGTCGTCACGACCTAAAGTGATAAGGGCTTCGGATACCCCGAGGAGTATGCACAAATTGCTTTTGTTGTCCATGATATGGCTTGCAAGCATTTCAGGCTCGGGGTTGATAATGCCCTCTGTGTCGTCATTGACAAGCAACCGCAGATCATAATAGCAATATAGCTTTAGTAGGATGTCGGAAAACCGCTCTCGTAAGACGGCATAGCGAGTAGGCTCCAAATAATATTGCTCCACGGAGAAGAACCCTCCACCACTGTTCTCCGGCACTTGTTTTGGGAGGAAATCCACTACCCAATACTCTTTTTCAAAAAACGCTTCTATCATATTGCTTTAGTTGTTTCATGCTTGTATTACCGCTCGAAGATGGTTTCTTTTGTTTTGCTATCGGGTTCTACCACTGTTAGATTGCTGATATTATGGTTGCTCACATCATCCATCACGATGGCTGTGCGGTAGTCTTTCTTTAGGGCTGTCAGTTTGATGTTACGCATCGTCAAGCCATCTACATGACGAATAAAGAAGCCCCAAGCAGGCAGTTCCATGTGCTGTGAGAACTCGGGATAAGCCTTGGGCATCTCGGGTACTTTGTCCAACTCGTCAAGGCCGACATGGGCATAATGCGGGTCACCGCCACCAGGGAAGACAATCTCGATGTTCTCCAAAGTAACGTTCTTTATCTTACTGTCTTTCAGTCCGATGATGCCACAAGGAGAGATGTTGCGCGGTAAGTCTTCGATGGGACCTTCGTATTCGTATCCCGCATCTGGCTTGGTGGCAGCCACTTCGCAGTAGAGGTTGCTAATGGTGACGCCGTCCATGAAGCTCTGCTTATCGCGACGCGCACCAATGTTGAGATAGATGGCATTACCCACGTTGGTGGCATGGAGCGAGTCGACAAGGATGTTCTCACAGATGCCGCCGTCAACACTCTGGATGGTGATGGCGCTGCGGTAGGTGTCGTAGACGATGTTGTCGATGATCTTCACATTCTTGAATCCTCCCGCGCCCATAGTACCGAACTTGATGCCGCTGGCACTGCTGCGGGCGGTGCAGTGGCGCACTTCCACGTTTTGACACAGTTTCTTGGCATTGTGTGATTTGAGACAGATGGCGTCATCGCTGGCGTCGATGTAGCTATTGGTCAGCAAGAAGCCGTCACAGTCCACGATATCGATGCCGTCGTTGTTCCAAAAGGCCGTGCTTTGGATGCGTATGTTGTTGACTTTGACTTTCTCGCATTGGTCGTACATGGTAACCCAGTTGGCGGCGTTGCGAAAGGTGACATTGTCGACCTCCACATTCTTGCATTCCCTGAAAATCAGCAGTCGGGGACGGAAGCCTTCTCCTACGCGGTCGTTGCTCAGTTTGTCTTTCATCAGGCCTTTATGTACAAGTTCGGTGCAGTTGTTGCCCAACTCGCGCCCCTGTCCTTCGATGACGCCACCGCTATTATAGACCCCGATAAGGCGGATGTTCTCGACGCCTTCGGCCAGGATGAGGCCATGGTCGCTGGTGGCGTTGAGGCGGTCGTAGTCGAAGGGGTTGGTGCTACCCACGAGTACGGCGCCTTCCATCAGCTCGATGGTGACGTTGGACTTCATGTGAATACTGCCAGTTAGGTAACGGCCCACCCAGAAGCGTAGGATGCCGCCACCTTGTTCCGCAATCCAGTCGATGGCGAATTGGATGCTACGGGTGTTCATCGTCACGCCATCGCTACGGATGCCGAACTTCGAGGCGTTATAGGTAGGTTTTGGCTCTTGTGCGATGGATTGGAGGGCCATCAGTAGGGAGAGACAGAGGGTTAGGAGGTGTTTTTTCATTGTATGTCAGGTTGATATAGTTTCACTGGTCCAATCATTCCCATGGGTTGTAATGGCTGTTCCCGTCGGGGATGGTTGAGGTATATCCAAGTGGTCGGGTTCTCCTCACGGCTGAAGGTTTTGAGGTAGTTGCCCATAGTAGTGATTACATGGATTTCAAGGTCGTTTTCTCCGTTTTCAAGGTATTCGCTAATGTCGTAGATTCTTCTTCCAAAATATTGAACGCCAGCAGACTGCCCGTTGACAAACACTTCGGAAACGCCTTCTACGAGGCCTAGATTTAGAATTGTAGAGACGGTGTGCACACCGTCTCTACCACAGTTGATGGTTTTGTGATAAACGATGGTTCCGCAGAAATGTTGGTATTCTTGGCTATCCTTCAAGTCGAACAAGGTGTCGAAATGCGTGTTGGTAGTGTCGTGCAACAGACTGTGATACAATTGAACATCCCAATCGTTTGAAAGGTCCTCGTAGTTGTCATTGCGAGGAACGAAGCAATCCAGAGTTAAAGCTGATACTCTGGATTGCTTTGTCGTTCCTCCTCGCAATGACGAGAAGCGGCGATCGGACCATCCTTTCTCAAACACGATTAGTATGGATTCCGCTGGGCCCAAATCAAAGGTGAAACTACCGCCTTTCTCGAGTGGCAAAGCAAAACGCTCACCCGTCTGTAAGTCCCAGATTTGAGGGTGTTTTTTATGCGTCAATGCTTTGTTGAAGGTGATTTTGGTTTGGTGTGAGTTATAACGGTGGCTGTTGCAAAGCAGCATCATCTCGCTACCGTCATCGGTGGTGTAGCGGTTCTGCATCACATACGGGTCGGGACTTTCGATGTTGAGATAATGCGGAAGGCTCTCGGCATGCATCAGGCTGTCGTACCATGGGATGAAGCCTTCTTTGGGCGGCTCTACGAAGACGAATTGTTCTTTGTGTTGCATCACTTTCTCCATCGTGGCTTTCACCAAGGAATCGTTTTGTTGATGGTTGCAGGGACCACCCAACGATTGGTAAGGTATGGTGTCGATGCAGACAATCTTACCACCTGTCTCCACAAATTCCAATAATTGTTCAGCCGTTTCGGGGTGCAGACTTTCCACATCGATGAGCATCAAAGTGTTGTATTTCCGTTGGTTAAAGCAAATGTTACCTTTTTTGATGGTCGAGGTCTTGATGATGTTCTCGCTTACGTAGTCGACACCACCACCGCATTTGTTGATGGCTTCCCAAATCAACGTCTTGTAAGGTGCACGTGTGGTGTTGGGGAATGGCTCGTTCTGCATCCCGATGGTGCTCCACATGTCGTTTTCGGGGTTGAGGATGGCGATGTCGGCGTAATACGTGCCATGTTGAAGGGCATAGGATAGTCGGGCCTTGTAGTCGTTGTAGTATTTGAAATATGGCCACCAAGTGTTGCGTTCGCTATAGAAGGCACCGTAGCGCAACCAACCAGGGAAGGGTGCCTCGAGGTTGGGTGAGTAGTTGAAACCATGGAAAACACTGTGGGTAACGCCCGACATAGCGCTTTGGTCACCACCGATCTTCAGCTGCTCAAGCGTCATATTGAAGACGGTGTAGGTGTTAGTCATCTCTTCGCAGCTGACGGTGCGATTGCCGGCGAGATGGGCGGCCGACGACACGAACTTGTTGACCATGGTGTAGGCACGGCCACGGCGGTAGTCGGTCTCGGACATCTCCTCTCCGGGTTTGTGGCGCAGCCAGTTGGTGGTCCATGACTCGCCCTCGGGTATGTCGTAGCCCAAGGCATTCTCTAAAGGATAGAAGCCGCGACCGTAGGCTTGGGCACGGGCTTTTACGCCAAGGTTGTGGCACCAATCAAGGTAGGTGTTGGTGAAGCGTTCTTGCATCAGCTTGGCCTTGAAGTCTTCGAAGTCGTAACGGGCGCGTTGGATTTCTTTATTGAAGGCCTCGGTCACGGGTACCACAGGGTCATAATTGAGCGCGCTGCCCATTGAACCGATCTTGAAGAGGATAAATGGTAGCCACTCAGTGATGTCATAGCCGTAACGCTTTTCGAATTCTTCGGCCATGTCGGAGGTCCAGTTGGCGCCTTCGAGCTCCATGCTGTCAGTGAATAATGCGCGGATGTGGTCTTTCAGAGGACCAATCTGTGCCTCGATTTTGTCCGACATGTTATAAAGGTATCGGTTGACGGCTTCGGAATTGAAATGGTCGAGTACGGGACCTGCTGCCCCAGGCGCACCGTTGATGACCTCCAAGAAACCATTGATTTTCACCAAGGCGGCTAAAGTGTAGTTTCCTTCGGGGACTTGGATGTTGATAATGCTATCTATCGGGCCTTCGACGGGCTCAGGCACCTTTGTTTTATCAGTAGACACAGGCCCCTGAGCCCTGAGCCCGTCGAAGGGTCGAAGGGCCGTCCATATCGTGATGCCATCATTAATGGAAGTAGCCGGATTCGGATAAAGCTTTAGCGACATCAGTTCCTTGGTGTTGCCTTTGTATGGCGAACTCACCTTAGGCATGGCTTTTTCGCAAATGCTATCACGGATGATGGTCAACGTTGTGGGTCCAGTCACGGTTTCCGCGTAATTGACCACAATCTGCGCCCGTTCATCTTCGTTGAGAAACTCAGCTCCAAAAGGCCAGCCTGAGCCTACGAGGAGGTCGCAGGTCATGTCGAGTTGCTTGGCCTCGTCGAAGCAGACCTTGAGCATGTCAATCCACTCTGGACTCAACCATTGCAACGAGGCTTTTCCAAGGCTGTCACAATAGGTAGGGAAGGCGATGGGGTTGATTTCCACGCCGCCGATACCAGCCTCTTTCAAGAGACGCAATTCACGAACGAGCTCATCGGCTTCCACCTTGTCGCCGTTCCACCACCAACGCACAAAAGGATGGTATTCTGAGGCAGGTTGCTGAAACCCTTGATACAGTTGCTCCGTGGTGAACGTGTCGTGTTTTGTCCCACATCGGCAGAGGACCAACCCGACGGAAAAGAGCAATATGATTTGCAACAAGTGTTTCATAAAAACGCTGTTATGATATTATGTGTCAGGATAATACGTCTTGACTAAGATGGTATCTGCCATCATCTTGCACATTTTCCACATTAGAAAACCATCACGGCACCGCCGCCCTTGGCGAGATGCACTTTCACCTTGTTGCCCATCACCTGGGCTGTTTCGCTGACATAGTCCTTGGCCACGCGGTTGGCGTTGGGACCGTCGCGGAAGATATGTCCCGACTTGGCGCCGAAATTGGGCAGCACACCGAGGTCGATTTCAATGTCGCGTTCTTCCCAGTTGGTGATGGCGCCCACATACCAGCGGAAGTCTTTGCGGCGGGCGATGACGAGATATTCACCCACCTTGCCGTCGAGCACCATGGTCTCATCCCAAGTGGTGGGAACGGAAGCGATGAACTGGGTGCATTCCTCTTCCTTCATGTAGTTGCTCGGGCTGTCGCAGAGCATGTTGAACGGTGATTCAAAAATCACATATTCAGCCAACTGACGGCAGCGTGTGCCTTGGCTCATCGGCTCGGTGTAGATGGCGGCGAAGTTGTTCTTGTTGGCGTTTTTCATCGCGCCTTGGGTGTAGTCGAGCGGACCGGCCAGCATGCGGATGAAGGGAATGGTGACTTCGTTGGTGACGAGGTCGCTCTCGTTGTCCCACTTGGCTTGTTCGAGGCCATACACGCCCTCATGGTTGAGCACATTGGGATAGGTGCGGTTGAGGCCTGTGGGCTTATAGGCACCATGGAAGTCGATGAAGAGATGGTGACGGGCAGCGGTCTGGGCCATGCGGTAGTAGAAGTCAACAATCATTTGGTCGTCACCGTCCATGAAGTCGACCTTGAAGCCTTTCACGCCCATGTCGGCATAGTGTTGGCACACATGCTCCATGTCCTTGTCGATGGCGGCATAACCCACCCAAAGCACGATGCCCACATTACGCTCGGCGCCATAGTCCACCAGTTCCTTGATGTCGATTTCGGGCACCACTTGGAAAAGGTCGGCCTTCTTGTTGACGGCCCAGCCTTCATCCAAAATGACATATTCGATGCCGTATTGCGAGGCGAAGTCGATGTAGTACTTATAGGTGTCGTTGTTGATGCCCGCCTTGAAGTCGACGCCATAGATGTTCCAGGCGTTCCACCAGTCCCAAGCCACTTTTCCGGGCTGAATCCACGAGACATCGCCAATGCGGTTGGGTGAAGCCAAGAGATAAACCAAGTCATTGTCGGCCAGTTCTTTGTCGTTTTCCGAGATGGTGATGATGCGCCAAGGGAACGAACGTTTACCCTCCACTTTGGCGATGTAGTTCTCGCGTTCCTTCACAATCCATTGCAGGTTGTTGTGGCCGCCTTGTTCGCGGGTCTTGGGATAGCCTGCGTGGTAAGCATGCAGCACTTTGGAGGGCAACGAGTTGCGAAGATACATCCCAGGATAATCTTCCAAGTCCGCCTCAGTGATGACGGCTTTCTTGCCATCCTTGAGCTCGATGAGTAAAGGTAAGAAGGCCAATCGGTCATATTCCATCTTGCTCAATGGCGTGACGGTATAGGTGTTTTCAAAAGAATTGTAAAACTGCTGTTCGATGAAGTTGCCATCGCCTTTGCGGGCGTTGACATAAGGCACCCATGCCGTGTAATCCTCATCAAATTTAAATTCGACGAATTCGCGAATCACCTTGAAAGGCTTTTTGAAATCGGTCTGAAAGCGATAGGCAATGCCTTCGTTATAGGCGCGGAAAATCACCTTATAATTCCCTTTAAAACTGAGTGTCAGTTCGTTATATTGGTCTTGAATTTCAGCTCTCTTGTAAAAAGGAGCTTTGACAGTTTGATTTACGGATTGAGTCTTGGCCGTAATGATGGATGGTTTTGAGGAAATACCAAGTGTTTTGCCGTTATCAATTTGCATGAATATTGCCGAATTGTCCAGGACGACGGTTTCCTCATGTTTTACGGAATAGTATAAGCAGTACTCGGATTGTTCGGAATTCATCTCACATATCTCATCTTCTGAGACAGTCACGGTGATTTTTCCATTGGGCGATTGCAATGTGTATTGCTTTTGGGCAAAGGCGCTCACGCAAAGCATAAGGAGCGCAGAGAGAAGGAGTTTTTTCATGATGGTATAGTTTTGTGCAGGCAAAAATAGAAATTTTATCACATTTTACAAAAACAAAGGATTTGTCAAAAAAGCCATTTTTTAAGATGAATAGCAAAATTTGCCAAAAATGTGATTTTTTGATTATTTTTACGACAGAAAATGTGATTTTTTATATGGAACTGCTTGAAAGAAAGATAGATAAGTTTCTAATCGAATGGAAACAAAACCCTGCCAGAAAGCCCTTGATTGTAAACGGTTCTTGAAAGAGAAATTGATATACAGGTTGATGCTTTCTTGGATTGTAACCAAAAAAAAGCCACCGAAATTGCTTTCGATGGCTTAGGAGTAACTATGAAGTTTGTTTAGAACCGATGCTCATAACCCATTGTAAGAAAGGTACCGAAGAAACCTCCATAAAAAGAGGATTGGCCTTTTTCGGTTACATGGTTGGCACATAATTGACTTTGCATGCCTATACGGAGACGATCATTTTCAGATAGTCGTATGCGTCCGCCTAATTCCACTTCTGGGCCTATACCAAAGTTGATAGTCTCGTTGGCATCATAGCGTGTGTTCGTCGCGCGTTCCACAAAAAGTCCTGCATTGACATAAAAC
>CACXIM010000035.1 GCA_902767725.1 uncultured Bacteroidia bacterium
CCATTGCCAGAAATGCGATACAGAATTTGTGCATGAGATTCGAAGGCGAAGCCAACGACAAGTGCCAAAACAATAATAATAACTTTTTTCATAGTTGATAATTTGTAGAATTCGACGATATGCTTGATTTTTTATATTTACTGCTTTATCAATTGTTCGCAGAAGACCTCCAGTTCCTCCTTCGACGACCATTCCCTCATGATGAAGAAACAGCCATTCTCAAGGTTGCTCGTGATTTTCCATTCCTGAACTACCACGCCATCGATGGAAACGGCACCTCTTTTGCCAGTGAGATGCTTGGCAAATTCACGCAATAGTTGGCCTGCTTCGGGAGTCAGCCACACGATCATCGGAACGGAGACGTTGCTTGGGTATTTGGTAGGTTTGGTTACATCCACCCTTTGCACTATGGGCTTGCCGCCCAAAATCGCCGAACTGATGGCTGGACCTTCTTGGGAGTTTTTTTTCATACAATAAAGCCTCACCTCCTCGAGATTGTTTTCATCTTGTCTCCAACTATGTATCGCTTCATTGCCCACTTCTATTGTCACCTTCCGCTGTTGCCCTCTCATAAGAACGCAACGACCAGGATCTAAGATTTGTAACAATTCTGGGACATCCTTTTCGGGGACGACCGTATCGGCAAAGACTTCCCAAATGGCAAGTTTCCCTTCCGTCGAATGGTCGTCAGCAGGCCGTACATACTCCACCGTACGCCACATCGGAGGCAGTATCAATTTCGAAGCTATAATCATGTAAGCCCAGACATCAAGGCCGATGAAAGCGACGATCATGGCGATGCAGAACCACTTCTGTTTCTTATTGAAACCTGTTTCCTTATTTGTTGTTGTCTCAAAAGCCTCAATCTGGCGGATAATCTCGTCGCAAGGCCTTGTTTTATAGCGGATTTCGGCGATTCCCAAACTCACTATTGCCACAAGCGCAAGACAAAACACAATGATGAAGGCCCCAAAGTTTGGCAGATAACCGTTACTTCCGATTTCCGACATTAGCCAGCCAACAATAAAGATGGTGACCGAGACAGCGTATGATACCACAAAAATGGCATAAAGTTTCTTGAAAGAACGCGCATGATTGGAAAGCGTTAGCAAGTCGTTGTTTTCCAACATTTTGAAGCGAACCATTTTCGTCATCCATAGCTCTGCGACAAAACAAATCACGCAGAAAGCTACCCAAAACAGCCTCAATGAGAGGTTGTTGCCAAATAGCCATTTGATAGTCAACAGGCCGACAATGACCATCAAAGGATAAACCATGAATTGAATGGTACGATACCGTTTGTAAAAATCTGTGCTGCGTTTGATAGACGACTTCATCAGCCTGTCGTTGACGATTTCCTGTTGGTCGAACTGCTGTTTCAGCGTTTCGTATTGGGCCTTCAGTTGATCCAGTTCGGAGAGATTATTGTTATCGTTGTTTTCCATGATGATTCCCTTTCATTCGTTTTTCGACATTTTCACCAGTTTGTCCTTGATGCGCCCCAGCCTCACCCCTACATTGTTCGGCGTGATGCCGATAATGGCCCCGATTTCATCATAACTGATGCCTTCGAGCCAAAGCAGGATGAGGCTTCGGTCGATGAGGTCGAGGCGCGAGATGCGGTCGTAAAGTTCACGGATTTGCTGCGTCTTGGGGTCGTCGGCCTCGTAAGGGTCGATGTCCACCGTCAGCGGCACGGTCTCGATACGCCGGCGTCCCTTCTTGTCCTGGTTGATGGCAGTATTAAGTGCCACGCGATAGATCCAAGTCTGCGCGGTGCTGCGGCCCTCGTAGTTGTCGAAGCCGTTCCAAAGCCTGATGAGGATTTCCTGAAACAGGTCGTCGATTTCGGCCTTGTTGCGCGAAAACATGTAGCACACCGTGTATATGGTCCGCTTGTGCTGCCGCACCAAAAGTTCAAACTGATGTTCCTTGTCGTTGTTCATAATGCGTTTTTCGTTGCAACGTTCATCATGTTAGACAACAAAGGTAATTTTTCTTAATTTTGCAGCCAAAATAAGTACTCGAGACTTCGAGCCATGAGACGTGAGACTTTGTAGGTCACGTAGTCTCGTGTCCCATAGTCCCGCAACAGAATAACACCTTATTAATATGATCACCCAAGACCAACTTAAAGACTTATGTAAGAGGATTGATGCCTTGAGGAGGTATCTTTGACGTCGACCGACGTACCATCGAAGCCCAAGAATTAGACGAAAAGACCCAAGACCCAGCGTTTTGGGCCGACCCCAAGACAGCCGAAGCTACCATGAAGAAGGTGCGTGAGGTGAAGGGATGGCTCAACGGCTACAAGGAAGCCGAGGATGCCTACAACGACCTTGCCGTGCTCTTCGACTTCGCCAAGGAAGGCGAAGCCACAGAGGAGGAAGTGGACGAACAATACAATGCCACTATCCAGATTGTGGAGAACTTGGAGTTCAAGAATATGCTGCGCGAAGAGGCCGACCCGATGAGCGCCGTTCTGAAGATCAATGCTGGCGCTGGCGGCACCGAAGCCCAAGATTGGGCACAGATGCTCATGCGCATGTATATGCGTTACGCTGAAAACCACAAATACAAGCTCACTATCTCCAACCTTCTGGAAGCCGACGAGGCCGGCATCAAGTCGGTGACGATGAAGCTCGAAGGCGACTATGCTTATGGCTACCTAAAAGGCGAAAATGGCGTGCATCGTTTGGTGCGCGTCAGCCCCTATAATGCCCAAGGCAAGCGCATGACTTCGTTCGCCTCGGTGTTCGTCACCCCGCTCGTCGACGACACCATCGAAATCGTCGTCGAGCAGTCGCGCCTGTCGTGGGACACCTTCCGCAGCGGCGGTGCTGGCGGCCAGAACGTGAACAAGGTGGAGTCGGGCGTGCGTTTGCGCTACCAATACAAGGACCCCTACACGGGAGAGGAAGAGGAGATACTCATCGAGAACACTGAGACCCGCGACCAACCCAAGAACCGCGAGAACGCCTTGCGCCTCTTGAAGTCTCAACTCTATGACCGCGAGATGCGCCACCGCATGGAGGAGCAGAACAAGATTGAGGCAGGCAAGCTGAAGATCGAATGGGGCTCGCAAATCCGTTCCTACGTCTTCGATGATCGCCGCGTGAAAGACCATCGCACCAACTACCAGACCTCTGATGTACAGGGTGTTATGGACGGAAACATTGATGCATTCTTGAAAGCATATTTGATGGAATTTGGAGGAAAGAAAGAATAATTATTGACAGATTATTTCACTTGATAGTGTATTACACATTTAAACAAGCTATAATCCAATAACAAAATGAAAACCTTAACCATCATCACCTTGTTTTTGGCCATGTTTGCCAAAGATCCTACTCCAGCCATTCAACAATTTGTGAGCACCTATTTCCCAAAGGCTACCATCTTGTTCACCCAACGCGATGACGGCGAATACGAGGTGAGACTGAGCGACGGAACGGAAATCGACTTCACCCGCAAAGGCGAATGGAAAAACATCGATTGCAAGCACTCTAAAATCTATACCAGCGTGCCTGCCGAACTTATCCCTGTCGAGATTGCTAACTACGTGAAAGCCAGCTTCCCCGACGAAGACATCATCAAAATCGACAAGGACAGAAGAGACTGGGAAATCGAATTGAGCAACCGACTGGAAATCAAGTTTGACAAGAAATTCCGTGTCCTCGAGTACGACGACTAAGGTTATCCCCAAACCAACCACCAAGCGGCTTGAAATCTTTCAGGCCGCTTTTGTTTTTTTGCGGTGACTTTACAATATGTCTTTCAAAAAACGTATTTTTGCAGCAACAAAAACAAGTACTATGATTACTTTCTTTATCGCTTTGGCCGTGCTTATTCTCGGCTATTTCGTTTATGGAAAACTTGTTGAAAAGTTGTTTGGTGTCGACCCACAAAGGGCTACTCCTGCCACGACCATGGCCGACGGCGTCGACTATGTTCCGATGAAACCTTGGCGTATCTTCTTGATTCAGTTCTTGAACATCGCTGGTGTGGGCCCCATCATCGGTGCCATCATGGGCGCGCAGTTCGGCACGGCCTCCTTCCTTTGGATTGTGTTGGGTAGCATCTTCGCTGGTGCCGTCCACGACTACCTCGCCGGCATGATCTCGCTGCGTGACAAAGGTGCAAGCCTACCCGAAATCCACGGCACCTACTTGGGCAACGGCGCCAAACAAATCATGCGTGCCTTCACCATCATCTTGATGATATTGGTTGGCGTGGTGTTCGTCAACACTCCTGCCACGCTGCTGAACGCCAACTTCACCCAAGGCTGGAACCCCTACATCTGGATTATCATCATCTTGGCTTATTATCTGATTGCCACCTTGTTGCCCATCGACAAGCTTATCGGCAAAATCTACCCCATCTTCGGCATCCTGCTGCTGGGAATGGCTGTGGCCATCTTTGTGGCTTTCCTCATATACAAGCCTGAGATTCCTGAACTATGGAGCGGTATGCAAAACCGCCACCCCGATGCGGCCAACAACCCCATCTTCCCGATGATGTTCATCAGCATCGCCTGTGGTGCCATTTCCGGCTTCCATGCCACGCAATCACCGCTGATGGCGCGTTGCATGGTCAACGAAAAACAGGGTCGCCCGATTTTCTATGGTGCTATGATTACGGAAGGTGTCGTGGCTTTGATTTGGGCTGCCGCCGCCGCTTATTTCTTCGGTCCCGACAGCGTCGTCGACGTGACAGGCAAGAGTGGAGCCGCTATTGTGGGCATCATTGCCAATACTTGGTTCACGCCTGTTATTGCAACCATTACCATTTTAGGTGTCATCAGTGCCGCCGTCACATCAGGCGACACGGCACTGCGTTCGGC
Source organism: uncultured Bacteroidia bacterium (assembly GCA_902767725.1). Classification (GTDB taxonomy): domain Bacteria; phylum Bacteroidota; class Bacteroidia; order Bacteroidales; family F082; genus Limimorpha. The sequence goes on from CACXIM010000035.1 coordinate 4,844, forward strand.
GCGACTCATCATCGCCGACTTTATGCACTATGACCAAAAGCCCATCAAGAACCGCCTGATTGTGGCTGTCCCGATGTTTGTTGTCACTGCTGCCATCTTGGTCTACAGCATATCCGATGCCAAAGGCTTCCAGGTCATCTGGCGTTATTTTGCCTGGGCCAACCAAGTGCTGGCCACGGTTACTTTATGGGCCATCTCAGTATATTTAGCCAAGAACAAAGGCAAGCTGTGGTACCTCATCACCCTCATCCCTGCCCTCTTTATGACCATGGTGACAGGTTGTTTCCTTTTCGTGGCCAAGGCAGCCGACGGCGGACTTGGTTCCATCCTGCCCCGTCCTGTTGGTTACGGCATCGGGGCCGCCATCACCGTACTGGGTTTGGTTCTCTTTATCATCTTCTTGAAAAAACAGAAGAATAAATAATATGCTTCGCAACGAAATCAATCAAAAATCAAATAATTTCATCTTACTAGGTTTTTGAAAGATTTAACCACGTTGAAATCGAGGATTCGACGTTAGTCAATACTGCGTATTTCTTGCCGAAGGCAATCCCAACAATAAATGCCCGACTGGAAAACCAATCGGGCATTTTTCGTTGTTGTAGAGACGCATTCAATGCGTCTCTACAAAAGAGATTACTTCGTTGCCTGGGCGTAACCAGCGCGCACAGCCTGGATGTTGAGGTCGACGACCTCCTGGCCTTTCTTGCCGAAGATGTGGGCGATGGCTTCCTCGACCTTCTCCATCGAGATGCCGAGATAAGGCACCGTGGCACCCAGCAGCACCATGTTGGAACGGGCCTTCAACTGCTTAGCGATCTCGTTGGCGTTGAAGGAAACAACATGCTCAAGCTTACCCAACTCAGCGTTGATCTTCTCCATATCAGGATAGTTGCTGATGTTGATGAAGGGGTCGTTGTTGGTGATGACCCAGCCTTCCTTGCTCAGCCAAGGCAGATAACGCAAGGCTTCCATAGGCTCGGATGAGAGGATGATGTCGGCATTGCCTTCCGGGATGACATCGGCGAAGATTTCATTGTCGGAGATACGGAGGTGTGAGAACACCGAGCCGCCACGCTGCGACATGCCATGGATCTCGGACTGTTTCAGATTCATGCCCATATTGAGAGCAGCGTCAGAGATAATTTTGGCCACCGAAACGATGCCATCGCCGCCCACGCCACATAATACTATATCTTTTTTCATATTTCTGGATTTAATATTCAAAATTCAATATTCAAAATTCTGATCGTAGAGACGTAGCGCGCTACGTCTCTACCGACCAAACATTTATTTTTTCATATGTTTCTTCAATTCCACGATGCAGGTGCGGTGCGGGATGATGACCGAAACGCCGTTATAGTTGACCTCTTCCTCGATGATCTTCACATTCTCCTCGTGGTTCTTGGGCAGCGGGATGATGTCGCGGATATGTTCAGGCTCGACGCCGAGACCTTCGCAGATACGGCGGATCTTGTTGTGTGCCGACGAAGGCTGACCACCCGTCATGGCGGTGATGTCGTTGTCGAGGATCATGACCACGACATTGGCCTTCTCGTTGACGCAGTCCATAAGACCCGTCAGGCCGCTGTGACCGAAGGTGCCGTCACCGATGACAGCAACGCTCGGGAAGATGCCCACCTCGCTGGCGCCCTTAGCCATGGTGATGGAGGCACCCATGCACACGGTGGTGTTGATGGCACCCATGTTGAAGCCCAAAGTATAGCAACCGATGTCGCCAAACACCTTACCCCCCTTATGGTTGGCCATCACGGCGTTCAAGGCGTTGTAGCTGTCGACGTGCGGGCAACCCTGGCAGAGCGCAGGAGGACGGTTGGTGACCACCAGCGGCACCTTAAACATGGTAGGAACATCCATGCCAAGAGCCTTAGCCACCTTTTCGGCGTTCAGCTCACCATCGCGGCGGATAGTCTCGTCGAGACGACCCATGACGTTCTTACCCTTGCCGAGGAAGCCCTTGATGTGCTCTTCAACAAAAGGCTGACCGTCTTCGAGGACGAGGATTTCGTCGCACTCATCGTAGAGTTTGTTGATCATATCGTAAGGCAGCGGATACTGCGTCACCTTGACGACGGGATACGGGCACTTACCATCGGGGAAGTTCTCCATGAGGTAGTTATAGGCGATACCCGTGGTGATGATACCGATGTTTTTCTTCGGACCATCAATGTATTTGTTGAAGCCCGAGGTTTCGGAAGCCTCTGTGAAAGCAGGTTGCTTGTCGATGAGGTCGCGATAGAGGCGCTTGGCATTGGCTGGCAACAGCACGAACGACTTGGCGTCGGCGGGCTCGGTGAGCTCGTTTTGGGGACGGACGGGCTTACGCACCACGCCAGCGCGGCTGTGGGCCAAACGGGTCGGGATGCGGTAGAGCACGGGCGTGCCGAGTTTTTCACTCAGGTCGTAGCCGTAGTGCACCATGTCGTAGGCTTCTTGTTGGTTGGAAGGCTCCAGCATGGGGATCATGGCCCAGTGACCGTAGTAACGGCTGTCTTGTTCGTCCTGCGACGAGAACATGCTCGGGTCGTCGGCCACCACGACGAGAACGCCCTTGGTGCCGATAATGGCAGCATTCATAAATGGGTCGCCGCACACGTTAAGGCCAACGTGCTTCATGCAAGTCATGGCGCGCTTGCCGGCGTAGGCCACACCGATGGAGGCCTCAAGGGCCGTCTTCTCGTTGGCGCACCAGTTGGCAATCACGCCGAGTTCCTTGGCTTGCTTCGAGTTGATGACATACTCTGTGATTTGGGTTGAAGGCGTGCCCGGATAGCTGTTGATGGCCGAGCCGCCAGCGTCGATGAAACCTTGTGCAATGGCCTCATCGCCTAAAAGCAATAATTTTTCCATATCGTAAGATTCAATAATTCTATAATGCTTTCAGCTTTCAGCCTCAGCTTTCAGCCTCCTCATTCCGTATTCATTACGGACTCCTCATTCCGTGAAGACGGAATCATTCCGCTTTAGAACACCATGCTGAGAGCTGATAGCAGATGGCTAATAGCTTTATTTCAAGATTGCACAAAGATACGGAATAATTCGATACAAACAAGAAAAACTTTACAAAGACTTTTCGACCTCGATGATTTGTCTCATCAAGGCATCGTCCTCGTCATCGTTCTCATGCCAAATGACAAAATCGGCTAACAGGCGCTTGCCTTCTTCGGGCCATTGTTTGGCCATTCTTGCCCTGACGGTGGCCTCATCGCAATGGTCGCGCTCCATGGCACGGCGAAGTCGAGTGGCTTCCGAGGCGGACACCATCACGATGGCATCAAACCGTTTTTCCAAACGCTTCTCAAAAACCAAAGCCGATTCAAACAAGACATAGGGAGCCTCTTGTTTTTTCATCCATTGCTCAAAATCGACGAACAAGGCAGGATAAAGGATACCTTCCAAGTCGCGTTGGGCATTTTCATCATGGAAAATCAAGTCGGCGATGTACTTTCTATTCAGTTCCGTATCAGAAAGATAAAACGAATCACCAAAGCGTTTTACCAATTGTCGGCGAACATCAGGCAAGAAATACATCTGCTTGGCCGCATCGTCACTGTTGTAGACAGGAATACCTAAATGTTGTTTGAACAACTCGCAAACCCACGACTTGCCACTGCCAATGTTGCCGGTGATGGCGACTTTTTTCATTGCACGATGAGATATTCCACCTTGTCGGGGCGGGTGCTGAGGATTTGGACCGTGGGTGGCCACGAGGCGAGACGTACATCCAATAAAGGTTGCCTTGCCTTCAATTGCTGTTTGTCGAAAGCTACAGAGAAACTCTCCGGAGTAATGGACGCATAATCGCGCATAGCCACAAGACATTTTACCGACATCGTCTCAGGGAAGAAACGCATTTTCAGACTGTCGGTCATCTTGATAGGTACTTCGACATCCATCTCGGTGAATTTTTCCACTTGCACCTCGGCTTTCACCTCTAAGATATTGGAATGGATAAGGCCGCCCAACAAATCAAGTGGAATTGTTGCATCGAAATTCTGACTCACATTATTCATGGTCAGCGGCTCGGTCCTGACTGTCTTTATAGTATCGATGACCTCCTGAGGTCCGTAAATAGTCACCGAAGAAGGATCGAGCATGGGGATGCCATAGATTTCATATTGCCGCGCGGTCGTGATATCGGACCGCAGGACAACAGGCACCACCTTCGATTTCAATGCATCCATGGTGAAATAGATCTTCGCATCGTTCATGGTGATGTCCGAGGCGTTGATGTTGAGCTTTTCAGCCACTTTTTCAGCTACATATTGGCTGCTGAAAGAATAGGTGTTGCCATTTTCGAGGCGATAGGACACCTCGTTCAAAGGAATGGTGACTACGCGGTCACGAATCATCTTGTATCTCAAGGTATGGAAGCCGTCGATGTTGAGCGACATCTTCACCGACTGCTCATCCGACGAAACCCATTTATCGGAGGGCGACCCCTCCATCACGACACGAAAAGTGGTCTGGGTAACATACTCCTCCGACAGTTTGACCAGGAACCACGCCGCGGTGGAGATCACCAAAAAAACGAGAAAAGTGAAGGCGGAATGCTTGTTGGTGCGTTCCACCTTCTGTTTGATACGATTCAACTCATCCGTCATGTCAAACCGCTCCGAAGATTAGATTAGGCTTGTCCAACGCGGCTGGCGCTTTGAACCAAGGCGCTCTTCTCCACTTCCACTTCCGTATTGGGAGCAAGAGAAATGACCACGGTGGTGTCTTTCACTTCGACCACCTTACCATGGAAACCGCCAATGGTGACCACCTTGTCGCCCTTTTGCAGGCTGTCGCGGTATTTCTGTTCTTCCTTAGCCTTCTTCGACTGAGGACGGATGAAGAACAACCAGAAAACGACGATGAGGAGAATGATGAAAAACAGGCTGCCATACTTTTGCATGAAAGTCGGATTTTGTTCTGCAGCTTGCTCAGCAGCTTGGAGTAAAATAAGTAAGTTATTCATTTTAAATGATTTAAAGGTTTATAATTCAAATTTCAAAGATTCAAAAGACTGGATTACTTCGTTTTGCTTCGTTCCTCACAATGACGTTCCTCACAATGACACAAAGTGTTACTAACTCTAAACTCCACACGCTATATTAATACTGATCTGGAGTTTGCACCGTACCTTTGATACGCAAGGTGGTTTTAGCCGGGTTAGTGTTCGACATGACTGTCAAGAAACGGCTTTGGAAGCCATGATGACCCGAACTGTTGTAGGTCACTTTGATGTCACCTGTCTTGCCGGGAGCAATAGGTTCACGAGGATAGTCGCCCACTGTGCAACCGCAACTTGAGCCCACATCGCTGATAATCAGAGGCGTATTACCTGTATTGGTAAAATGGAAGGAATAGGACACCACCTCACCTTGCAGCAAGGTACCGAAGTCGTGCTCTTCCTTGTCGAACTTGATGGCTGCCTGCTTGTTGGAAGTCTCTGAGGCTGATTTAGGGTTGGTCACCAAGTCGGTAGAAAGGTTGTCACCGTCTTTGCCGCCACAGGCAATCATCACGCACATCGTCACGGCAGCAACAAATAAATACTTGATATTCAAAAGGTTTTTCATTCTCTTCGAGTTTTGATTATCATCACCGAGCCTTGATAGGTGGCGTCGTTCTTCAAGCCGTGGCACTTCAGCACATAGAAATAGGTGCCATCTGACAGTCCACCACCATCCCAGTCGTTTTGGTAGTCGCTCGACTGGTAGACGATGCGTCCCCAACGGTTGAAGATGGTCAAATCGGTCTTTTCATAATAGCTACTCAAAGGCTCATAGCTCTCGTATTCCAGCCCTTCATCACGATGGCCGCGAGTATTCCCTCCATTGTTGTTGGGCGTATCGCTGCCATTTTCCAACGAAATGATGAAATAGTCATTGATGCCGTCGCCGTTGGGCGTAAACACATTCGGGATCTTCAGCTTCACAGGTTCCACCCTGACGCTGTGCATATAAGAAGTGTCGCAGCCTTGTGGGTTGTACACCTTCAACTCCGTGCTAAAGTCACCCGTCTCAACATAAGTGAAACGCGGTTCCGGAGAGGTTGAAGTAATGTTATATTGTTGGTTGAGAATCCAATAGAAATTGCTAATTTGCAGTGTGTCTTCCGAAAGGTTCTCAAAGAAATAGGTCACATGCGGATTTTGCAAATAGACAGTGTCTTTCGGCTCTGTCGTGATTTCAACCACGGGATTGGGATAGGCTTTCAACTTGACGCTGTCGTGTTGTGTGCAACCACGATTGTCGGTCACCTTGATGTGATAGTATTTGTAAGCCTCTAATCCGATGGCCCACGTGGGGTCGTTAGGTGCAATATGAAGGGGACTCAGCTCCCATTTGTAGTCGAAAGGCGGCTCATAAACACCCACCGTACTATCGACTGCGGCAATAACTTGGGCATTCCTTCCGTTTTCCTCATCCTTATTGCTGCAGGTCAGCTTCACCTGACGGAATTTAACCTCAAAACGGGGCTTTACCTCCACCGTAAACTCGTTTTGGCACACAAGGTCGCCACTCTCCGTTTCACGCACTTCGACACTGTACGTCGTAGTCACGACAGGATGCACTGTGATGCTGTTAGTAGTCTGACCGCCAGGCGACCACTGGAAGGAATAAAGGTAGTTATTGGGCACGCTGAGCGTCACCGACGATTCGGAGCAAACGGGCATTTCGGCGCTACAGGTAATCTCGCAAGGTTCCTGCGCCTTGGCAAAAGCCGAACAGGCCATGGCCAAAAAGAGCAACAGGACTTTGCATATCATGGTTTTGTCTCTCATTCCAATTGAAATAGGGTGCAAAGATAGGAAAATTCCCTTGATGAACGCAACAAGAACGCGAATATTGTTCAATCAGGCGATTATAACTTCGTCAGTTTGACCACCTTACCCATCTGAACAGGTTTGCCATAATGAACGAAATAAACCCCTGACGCCCAATTGCTTGCATCAATTTCAACACACTTTTGAAAACGGACCGATGTCATGATGTTGCCGTACACATCGAAAACAACCATATCCGAAAAGCTATCCGAATCCGTTTTCACCATGAACTTGTCGTTAATAGGATTGGGATAGATACCAATTTCAATCTCAGGTATTTCCGGCCCAACAGGCGTTGGCATTACAGCACTCCATGAAGCTTCCCAACCTGTGGAGGTGGTGGCACAATCGGAACGAAACTCGACGCACATCACATTGGAGGAAGACTGCACCACACCCGGACTATGCGTGTTCCACCGGCCTATCTTGGGGGCATAAACATTGTCTCCATCGTAAATCCAAAGAAAATCGAAATCCGCCTCCAAACTAAAACTATTGAAATCCAACTGAATAGTTGTTTCCTGAGGACCACGAATCACCCAAATTACACGCTCGTCGTTATCGTAATTCTGATGGTCGAGGCGACCTTCCGTGCCTTCAAGAACTATCGCAGGCGTGCCCTCGTTGATGAGTTTGTAGTAATAGTTCCAATCCCAGTACGGGCCCGGGTCGGTGTGCGATTGGTCGGGATAATGCTGATGCCCACGGATTTGGACACATGCCCCTTCCCCACCGAGGTCGTAAAGACCGTTGTTGAGGCAGAAGCCACTGTCAAGCGTGTCGCGGTCATGGGTGCGCCGCCCGTCGATGGCATCATAGCGAGAACAAATGCTACGCACCAGATCAGCCGACGACTGATACATCTCTTCTGTGAAAAACTCCCAAACATTACCGTATGCTTCATGTTCAATGCCGATGGTATAGCCGTTGGCTGTGCGAGCATGCCATGCCTTGTCTTTTTCAAGCACCATTTGGGTAATCTGACCATCAGCCGAGCGAATGACATAATGCGCGGAGACCTCAGCATCACAGTTTTTGAACCAGCTGATGCAGCCTGCATAACTACCTTCAGTATAATGTATTACGACCGCACTCACATCTTTGGTACGTGGCTCCCAATTACACTCAGGCGCAGGGTCCCAGATAGCCGGCGGATAGTCGGGACTGCGATTGACACCGAGTTTAGGGGAGGTTAGCATCTCGTAATGCTCACCAAAAACCGCTTTTATATTGATTTCGTATTTAGGGAAACCGAATTGTTCCGCCTTCTTTGCATCCTTCAAGAAAGTGCATACCGAATAGAGCATAGACTGCATAGGGTAAACATCTTTCTCCTCAACTATCGGTAGCTCAGAAAGTTGCTGTATGACAGAAAGATAATCCTCTATTATAGTAGCCTTGCTTTCTTTTGCCAAACACTCAAAGGCTTTGGCATAAGCCAACACATTCTTTTCAGGGCTTTCCAAAATCTCTGCTTCCGAAATGCCTGACAACTCCGACACAAGATGCAGATTCTCTCGGAAATAGTTCTTTCCGTCTTTCACCAAGCCCATCAAACCGTAAGCACGCGGCATGGCATCGGGGCTGTCGTTGAAATAGTTTGCGTCCGTCAAGTGATAACAATGCGTGTTGGTGAACGAGATGGCCTCTAACATGCCTCGAGGAATGTCGGGACAGGCTTCATAGGCAGCATCGAAGGCAGACTTATAGCTTTGTGTTTCATTGTTTTGCGCCAATCCGAACAAGGGAAGCAACAACAATAAGGTAAATAGCATGAACAGACGTCTCATAGCATGTAATTTGAGGACAAAAATACGCATTTTTCTTTTTTAAGGGGAAAGAGTTTTTTTCATATCTTTGCAAATTCAAGAAAAGTCATATAAAAACATCATAAAATGAGTACACTCAACGATTTCCAAAAAGAGATTCTTGCCGGTATCCCCGATGAACTGCCGGAAGTGAAACCTTATGATACCACCATCAACCATGCGCCCAAACGCAAGGACATCTTGACCAAGGCCGAGAAGAAGCTGGCCATCCGCAACGCTTTACGCTACTTCCCCGCCAAGTTCCACGCCACGCTGGCCCCCGAATTTGCCGAGGAACTGGAGAAATACGGCCGCATCTACATGTACCGTTTCCGTCCGTCCTATAAGATGTACGCCCGTCCGATTGAGGAATACCCTGCAAAATGCAAGCAGGCAGCTGCCATCATGCTGATGATCCAGAACAACCTCGACCCCGCCGTGGCCCAGCATCCGCATGAGCTCATCATCTACGGCGGCAACGGCGCCATCTTCCAGAACTGGGCACAATACCGCCTCGTGATGCAGTACCTCGCCAACATGGACGAAGACCAGACCCTCGCCATGTATAGCGGTCACCCGATGGGCCTCTTCCCATCGCATAAGGACGCCCCGCGTGTGGTGGTCACCAACGGTATGATGATTCCCAACTACAGCAAGCCCGACGATTGGGAGCGTTACAACGCCCTCGGCGTGACACAATATGGTCAGATGACCGCCGGTTCCTATATGTATATCGGCCCCCAAGGCATCGTCCACGGCACCACCATCACCGTACTCAACGCTGCTCGCAAACACGGTGGCAGCACTGCCGGCAAACTGTTTGTCACCGCTGGCCTCGGTGGCATGAGCGGTGCCCAGCCCAAGGCTGGCAACATCGCCGGTGTGGTGAGCATCACCGCTGAAATCAACCCGGCTGCCACGCAGAAGCGTTATCAGCAAGGCTGGGTCGATGAAGTGTACGACAACATCGAGGAGCTGTTCAAGCACGTCAACGCGAGCCTCGCCAAGAAGGAAGCCCGCAGCTATGCCTACCAAGGCAATGTGGTGGACCTCTGGGAATATGCCGCCGAGCACGACATCCACGTCGACCTTGGCTCCGACCAGACCTCGCTCCACAATCCGTGGGCAGGTGGTTACTACCCTGTCGGACAGTCGTTTGAAGAATCAAAAGCCATGATGGCCGATAACCCTGAACTCTTCAAGGAAAAGGTGCAGGCTTCGTTGCGTCGCCATGTGGCCGCCATCAACAAGCTGACCGCCAAGGGCATGTACTTCTTCGACTACGGCAACGCTTTCCTGCTGCAATCTTCACGCGCTGGCGCCGACATCCTGAAAGAAGACGGCACTTTCCGCTATCCATCCTACGTTCAGGACATCATGGGCCCGATGTGTTTCGACTACGGCTTCGGTCCCTTCCGTTGGGTGTGCGCTTCGGGCAAGCCCGAGGACCTCGCCGTCACCGATGACATCGCCTGCAACGTGCTTGAAGAGATTGCCCGCACCGCTCCTGCCGAAATCCAGCAGCAGATGCGCGACAACATCCAATGGATCCGTGGCGCACAAGAGAACCACCTTGTGGTGGGTTCGCAAGCCCGTATCCTCTATGCCGACTGCGAAGGCCGCACCAAGATTGCTGCCGAATTCAACAAAGCTATCGCCGACGGTCGCCTAAGTGGTCCCGTCGTCCTTGGCCGCGACCACCACGACGTGAGCGGCACCGACAGCCCGTTCCGTGAGACCTCCAACATCTATGACGGCTCATCATTCACCGCCGACATGGCTGTGCAGAATGTCATCGGCGACGGTTTCCGTGGTGCAACCTGGGTGAGCATCCACAATGGTGGCGGCGTTGGATGGGGCGAAGTCATCAACGGCGGCTTCGGCATGGTCCTCGACGGCACCGCCGACGCCGACAGACGCCTCCACTGCATGTTGCATTGGGATGTCAACAATGGCATCGCCCGCCGCAACTGGGCACGCAATGAAGGCGCCACCTTTGCCATCAAACGCGCTATGGAGGCTGAACCTAAGCTAAAGGTTACCTTGCCGAATCTCGTTGAGGACAAGATTTTGGAGAACCTGTTTTGATTTAATGACAATGTGTAGAGACGGTGTGCACACCGTCTCTACAAAAAAACATTGCATAATCTAAAATATTCCGTATTTTTGCAGCAACAACAAGCAAACACAACTAACAAATCATTCCAATTATTAACCCTAAAAAAATTAAGCGTATGAAGAAAGTTATTTTCTCTATGATTGCAGTGGTCGTCATGGCCTTGACCTTTGTTTCCTGCGGCAATAGCGGCAGCAACGGTGGTGACAAGGGCAACGACAAACAACAACAAGGTCTCGTCGGCGAATGGTACTACAACGACAACACCTACTACACCTTCAACGAAGATGGCACTGGTTCCTACATGGCTTTTGGTGTTTTGGTCGGCAACTTCACCTACAGTGAAAGCGATGGCAAGCTCACCCTCAACTACGAAGGATTTACCGATCCCACCGTGTTTAACTACAAAGTGGAAGGCAAGACCCTGACCATCCTATCCGGTGAAGGCAACATCGGCAGCGACACGGAATACAAACGCAAATAGGCGTTGTTTCGTGACTTTGTAGAGACTTACAAACCTAATCAAAAAAGGGCGCACTCGGTGCGCCTTTTTTTGTTTTATCGCTTTAAAAAGACAAAAAGTATTGCGGGTAATAAAATTATTACCTATTTTTGCAGAAAAATAAAAAGCTATGCCAACGATATTTATCTTGTTTGGATACCGATTCTTGTTCTACTCCAATGACCATACGCCTATGCATGTGCATGTGATTAAAGGAGGAGCCAAAGCCAAATTCAACCTGTTTCCAGTCGAACTTGTAGACAACCTAGGCTTCAAACCGACAGAACTGAAAATGATTGAGGCAATAATCGAGGAGAACGTTGAAACGATTACCAAGCATTGGAACATGTTTTTCAACAATAACAAATAAGGCAGGAGGTAAACATGAAAATAGAAAAAGTTTGGCTGACGGATACAGCCGTATGGATTAGAACCGACGAAGGTAAGGAAGTTTGCGAGCTCTTTGCAGACTATCCTCGTTTGCGCTATGCCACGAAGGAGCAACTTTTTGATTTCACGACAGATGAATTTGGAATCCATTGGGAAGAACTAGATGAAGACTTAAGCTTTGAGGGCTTCTTTGAAAAGAAGGAACCTACCGCGCTTTATCAACTCTTCATGGCGCATCCCGAATTGAATGTTTCTGCACTGGCACGCCGCATGGGCATCTCGCAAAGCTTGATGGCACAATATATCAGCGGAAAGAAAAACGCTAGCAAAGCCCGAATGGCTTTGATTCTCGACACGATTCATGCCGTTGGGCGGGAATTGGCGGCAGTGTAAACAAAAGGCGCGACACTCCTGCCGCGCCCTTTTTGTGTCTTTTTTCATTTCGCGTTGCAAATGCTGACATTCAAGGCTTTCGAATATACCGAGTGTTATTTATAATATGACAGTTTTTTTGTAACTTTGCAGCGAAAACACGATTCATCATCACCATGATAAATTTAGGAAAATTAGAAGAAGTTGACATCCGCAAGGTTTGGCAACATGAGCAATACGACTTCTCCAAATGGTTGGCAGAAGATGAAAACATCCAATCACTTGGAAACACCTTGTGTCTGTCACTAACAGATGTTGAAACAGAAAAATTTGTGGGCAGTTATAGATGTGATATACTTTGCAAAGACGAAATCACAGGCAAAAATGTACTAATAGAAAACCAACTTGAACCAACCAACCATGACCATCTAGGCAAAGTGATCACATATGCTTCTGGGCTTGATGCCTCTGTGGTGATTTGGATTGTTTCACAAGCCAAAGAAGAACATGCAAGTGCTGTTGAATGGTTAAATAAACACACAGATGAAGATGTATCGTTTTTCTTGATAGAGGTACATGCCTATAAAATTGAAAATTCCAAACCTGCCCCATATTTCAAAATCATAGAGCAACCAAATGATTTCACAAAACAAGTAAAAGCACTAGCAAATAATTCAGAATTAAATGAATCTCAAAAGAAAAGGATGGAATTTTGGGAAAGATTCAATGAAGTCTTAGAAAAAAAGTCCTTCCCTTTTAACAAGAGAAAAGCCACAACTGATCATTGGTATTCTGTGGCTGTCGGTTCCTCACAATGCCACATAAGTATAGATTTAGTCAACAGGGAACATCGAATAAGAATCTCTCTTTGGATTCCTGACAACAAAGATTTGTTTGACAAACTGCTGGCGCACAGAGAGGAAATCGAATCAAAAATAGGCTACGAACTCGATTGGGATAAACTTGAAGGAAAAAAAGCGTCTATCATCTGCACATCCATAAATGGGCTTGATTTCAACAAACAAGGCAATTACGATAGTTTAATGGAAAAGAGCATTGATACCGTTGTTCTGTTTAGAGATGCTTTTAAATCATTTATCTAATTTCGCTGTTCGTTGGACCTACGGCCCAAAGATTTTTCCTACCTTTGCAGCCTCAATTAAAATCGCATAAAACACACAAATATAATGAAGAAAGAAGTCAAATTCAGCCTGGTCTACCGCGACATGTGGCAGTCGTCAGGCAAATATGTGCCACGTAAAGACCAACTGGAGCAAATCGCCCCCTTGATTATCGATATGGGCTGCTTCGACCGCGTGGAGACCAACGGCGGTGCCGCCGAACAAGTCAACCTGCTCTATGGTGAGAACCCTAACCCCTCAGTGCGCGCTTTCACTGCTGCCTTGCACAAAGGCGGCATCGAGTGCCACATGCTCGACCGTGCCCTCAACGCCTTACGTATGAACCCAGTGCCCGCCGACGTGCGCCAACTCATGTACAAGGTGAAGAAAGCCCAAGGCGTCGACATCACCCGCATCTTCTGTGGCCTCAACGACGTGCGCAACATCATCCCGTCCATCCAATGGGCCAACGAAGCTGGCATGGTCTCGCAAGCCGCCATGAGCATCACCTACTCACAGGTGCATACCGCCGAGTATTACATGCACATCGCCGACCAACTCATCGAAGCCGGCGCCAAGGAAATCGCCCTTAAGGACATGGCTGGTGTGGGTCGTCCCGTCAGCTTGGGTCGCATCGTGGAGCACATAAAGAAACAACACCCCGAAATCAAGGTGCAATACCACGGTCATACCACCCCTGGCCTATCGATGGCTTCGATGCTCGAGGTCTGCAAGGCCGGCTGCGACTACGTCGACGTGGCCATGGAGCCGTTGTCGTGGGGCACTGTCCACCCTGACGTCATCAGCGTGCAAGCCATGCTGAAAGACGCTGGCTTCCTCGTGAAGGACATCGACATGAAGAAATACATGGCCGCTCGTAGTATGACGCAGAGTTTCATGGACGACTTCCTCGGCTATTGGATCGACCCGCGCAACCGTTACGTCAACTCGTTGCTTTTGGGTTGCGGTCTGCCCGGTGGCATGATGGGTTCGCTGATGGCCGACCTTAAGCCGGTACACGCCGCCATCAACATGAACCGCAAGAAAGACGGCCTGCCGGAGATCAGCGAAGACGAGATGCTCGTCGAGCTTTTCGAAGAGGTGCAAAACATCTGGCCTAAGCTCGGCAACCCGCCTTTGGTGACGCCGTTCAGCCAATACACCAAGAACATCGCGCTGATGAACCTCTTCGCGCTCAGCAAGGGCGAGCCACGTTACGAAACCTCCATCGACCCCGCCGCATGGGACATGATCCTTGGCAAGGCTGGCAAACTGCCAGGCACCCTCGCTCCCGAAATTGTGGAGCTGGCCAAAAAGAAAGGCTTCGAGTTCTTCACGGGTAACCCGCAGGACAACTACCCCAACGCCTTGCCACACTTCATCGAGATGATGGAGAAGGAAGGCTGGGACCGTGGTCAGGACGACGAAGAGCTCTTCGAGTTCGCCATGCACGAGAAGCAGTACCGCGAGTACAAGTCGGGCGAGGCCAAGCGTCGTTTCAACCAAGAGCTGGAGGCCAAGATGAAGGCCAAGTTCGAAAAGGCTGGCAGCGAAGCCAAGATTCCGGATCTGCGTGCCTTGCGCCACCCCAACGCCGAGCCTGTCATCGCCCCCGCGAGCGGTGTGGTGATGTGGGAAGCGGACTTCGACGACAAGTCGATTGCCCCCGCCCCTGGCACAGTATATAAAGAAGGTGACCTGCTCTGCGCCATCCAAACCAATCTCGGATTGGAGCCTGTCTACGCCCTCTGGCCCGGCAAGATCGTGGAAGCCACGGCTGACCAAGGCAAACGCGTCAACAAGGGTGAAACCATTGCATTTATTGAGAAATAGAGCTTGTTTGGACAATTTAGGTAACAAACATTATTATTGTGGTATATTATTTGCTATTTTTGCCGCGTCTAAAATAATTGACAAAAACACCTAACCTAATTATTAACTTAAACTTAATCAAAATGAAGAAATTATTTTTGACCTTAGCCCTTGCCTTCGTTGGCATCCTTAGCGCAAACGCTCAACTTTGGATTGGCGGCTCGGCCAATGCAGGTTTCCAAAAGAACAAAACCGAATTCAAGATTGCCCCTGAAATCGGTTACTCATTCAACGAGCACTGGACTGTCGCCGCTGGCTTGGCCTTCCGACACGTTGACGACAAAACCGACATTGTTGATGTGAATTTCAACCAATTCTGCATCCAACCTTACGTCCGCTATACGGCTTGCACCATCGAGAAGTTCTCGCTGTTCTGCGATCTCGCTGGCGACATCGACCTCCTCAGCCCACAAATGTATGCCGTTGGTCTCAGACCTGGTATTGCCTGGATGGCCACCGAGCACTGGACAGCTGCATTCCGTTTTGGCTTCTTGGGTTATGACCACCTCTTTGAAAGAGGCGAAGGCTTCTTCCTGGATTGTGGTTTAGGCACATCGTCAATTGGTTTGTACTACAACTTCTAAATCATAAAGATTTGAGATGCCAACTTTGCATCTCTATAAAAAAGCCGCTCTTCGGAGCGGCTTTTGTCGTTTATGGAATGCGTTGGTACACCGTCGCCACGCGGCTCACGTTGTAAACTTTCATCGTGATGTCATCCCCATTCTTCTCTGATGGGAACTTCACACTTGCGTTGATGTTGCCAAAGCCACCGAAAGCTTTGTCATCAGAAGTAAGGATGATACGGTAATCGCCCGTTTGTCTGACGGGGATCTTGTAATCGGGAATAGATTTCGGACCCCAGTTGAAGACAAAGATGAGATTGCCACGCTCGTAGACGACAGTCTTGTTTTCCTCGTCGGCATAGAGCATCCACGCAGGTGGTGCCTGCATCACG
>CACXIM010000036.1 GCA_902767725.1 uncultured Bacteroidia bacterium
CGTTCCAGTTCATCAGTTCGTTGAACAGAGTAGGCATGAAGTCTTGGTTTCTTCTGGTTACTAACATGGTTTTGATCTCCTATTTTTTAGTTGTTTGTTATTTGTGTTCGTTTCACTCAGCAGGGACTCACGTCGCCTGCTTAATGTCCTGCCGTCCCTACGGGACTTTGCTTGGACGACTCCATCTAGTCAAATTCTTTGCCAAGGCCAAAAACGAGCTTAAATACCCTATTTTTACTGACAAAATTTCCGATATTAGGTAGTTTTGTGTAAATATTTATGACAAAATTTCCGAAATAACTGTTATTTGCTGTCTTTTTTGGTGAAAAAACCAATTATATGGTTTGCATTTAATGTTATTGTTTATCTTTGCGAAAGATTTGGTTCGCCGAGTCGACATAATTATTGAAGCGTTATGCTCGTTAAGATTGGGAATGTAGGAGTTTTCAAGAAAGCAACGGACAGGCATAGCGGCTTTCGCGCATTATGCGTGGGCTGCTGTTCCACAAGTTGCTTTAGGTATCCTACAACCTCCAGTCTTCGTGGCATACAGTTCCACGCTTCTTTTATGTTGTCAGTTTTGAATAATCATGTAAACAGTAATAACAAGTTAAAAATCAATTTATTATGAAAACAAAAAGAATTTTTTTCGCTGCATTGCTTCTCTTGGGCGCCTCCTTGTCGTCTCAAGCGCAAACCATGCAGGCCAGTCCCATCACAACGGCAGTGCCTTTCCTGACGAATGCCCCTGATGCTCGTGGAGCTGCGCTGGGTTTTAGTGGTGTGGCCACTAGTCCCGATGCTTTCAGTATGTTCTACAATCCGGCCAAGTATGCCTTTATGTCGAATGACCATACTATGATAGCTTCTGGATTCAATGCGTTCTCTACTTTGGTCTCGGATCAATACCTGTTGTATGATGCTTTCGCACAAAGAATTGGCAACTCGGTCATTGCTGCCACGGCACGTCATTATAGTTGTGGCGATATAAATGTGTATGACGTATATAACCAACATCTTGGGTCCTATCGGCCGCAGGAATTTGCCGTGGATGTTGCCTACTCCTATCGTTTTAGCGATTATCTTTCAGCAGGATTGGCAGCACGTTTTATCCATTCCAACTTGATCTCTGGTTATGGGAATATGGTGGGCGTGGTGTATAATGCAAAGTCCTATTCGCTTGCGGGTGATGTCTCTGTTTATTACAAACGCCCGTTGGGCAATTTGGTCGACATGTCCTTGGGTGCCGCCATTACTAACATCGGTACAAAGATGTCATACAGTTCTGCGGAGGGTTATAAGGATTTCATCCCAACCACGCTGCGGCTGGGCTCGGGTTTCAAGTTCAACTTCCATCCCAAGAACACCCTTGCCGTGAATTTGGAGTTCTCCAAATTAATGGTGCCTACTCCTCCAATCATTGCAAGAGATGATACTGGAAATCCCATGTACAATGAGGATGGTTCTTATCAGATTCTGTATGGAATGGACAACAATGTTTCGGTATTCCGCGGCATGTTCCAATCCTTCTACGATGCGCCTGGTTATGCTATGAATTATTCCACAAGAGAATATGAACATGTCGGTTCATTTTACGAGGAGCTGTGCGAAGTGAATACGGGAATTGGGATAGAATACAATTTGGCCGATCATTTCTTTGTCAGGACAGGTTATTACCATGTTCCAAACTTGAAAGGTGGCATAGATTGCCTGACCGAAGGCTTGGGTATGAAGTTTGGAATATTTGGCATGGATCTCTCCTATTCGTGGTACATCTTAAATAGGACAGTTAGTCCATTTGCAGCTAGTAGCCGCCTTCGTTGGGACATGTATTTCGCATTCTAGGCAGTCGATTGTTTTTCCGTGTTGTTTCGGCTCGTTGTCTATCTTAATTCCGTATTTTTGCCGCCCGATAACGAGCCGAAATCATGGAAGAAAAACTGTTCAATAAGAATTATCTCTGCCTTTGCGCAGCCAATTTTTTGTTTTTCTTTTCGTTCTATCTACTCCTTCCCGTGTTACCTTTCTTCATCATGGAGAAATACAATGCGGGCAATGCCGTTATAGGCACAGTGATTTCATGCTATACGCTGGCCACTTTGGTGGTTCGTCCTTTCTCGGGCTATATGATGGACACCTTTAAACGCAAACCCTTATATTTATTAGCTTTGTCTATCTTTACGGCCGTGTTTTTCGGTTATCTTTTTGCCGCTACCATCACAATATTGATCATCATTCGTATCGTGCATGGCTTGGCATTCGGCCTCACATCAGTGGGCGGCAACACGTTGGTCATTGATGTGGTGCCTTCTGAACATAGGGGAGAGGGCATCGGCTATTATGGCGTGGCCAACAACATCGCCATGGCTGTCGGCCCGATGACGGGATTGTTCGTCTACGAACATTTCAGTTTCAATGCTATCTTTATGGGTTGTATGGGTTGCAGCCTGTTGGCGGCTTTGTTTGCCTCAAGGATTCAGACCAAAGTTAGGCCGCCCGTCAAGCGTCCACCGATTTCCTTGGACCGTTTCATCTTGTTGAAAGGCTTGTTGGCGGGCATATCGTTTACCTTGTTGGCCTTTGCCTACGGACAGATCTCGAATTACATCGCCCTCTATGCCAAGGAGATGGGCTTGACTATTAGTAGTGGCTTGTTCTTTTCAGTATATGCCGTCGGCCTGATTGCCTCGCGCTTGTTTGCCGGCAAGATGGTCGATAAGGGCAAGGTGACGCAGACCATCGCTTTGGGTTTGGGCATCGTCGTTTTGGCCATGTTCGGATTAGGCATGTGCCATCATTGTAATGCCTTGGGCACAAGCTACACGGCAGCGGCTTTTTTGTTGATTGCTTTGTGTTGTGGCTTGGGCTTCGGGGCGGCTTTCCCGTCGTTCAATGCCTTGTTTATCAACCTTGGCACCAACGCCCAAAGAGGCACTGCAACATCTACCTATCTAACGACTTGGGACCTGGGACTCGGCATCGGCATCTTCTCGGGCGGTATGTTGGCGGAGCATTTCTCATTCTCGGCAGCATATCTGGTGGCCTCGGCTTCCGTGCTGGTGTCGCTGATCTTTTTTGTTATCGTTGTAACGCCTCATTATCAGAGAAATAAATTACGTTAACCGTTGTAGAGACGCATTGAAATACACAGTATTCGACGGAGTCAATGTGTCTCCGATTTTTTATGGAAAGAAAGATATACATTCGTGATGCCACATTGGATGATGCACCTTTCATTGCGCGCGTGGTTTTGGCAGGCATCGATATGCTCGACATAGATGCAAAGCTTCCAGATGAGCAGCGTGACATCTTTGAGCATTTGGTTGGGATTAGCCGCATGGACGATACCTTATATAGCTATCTCAACACACGCATCGCTGAGATTGATGGAAATAGGGTGGGTGCTTTGGTGGCATACGATGGCGCCCGTTATGCTATGATGCGTGAAAAGACCTTCGGCCTCGTGCAGCAAACATCAGGCATGGACTTGAGTCGCAATGCAATGGAAACCGGTCCTGGCGAATTCTATCTGGATAGCATGGCCATCCTTTCCGACTACAGAGGCGTTGGCATCGGTAAGATGTTGATGCGCGACCGCATGGATTATGCCTTGCGCAATGGTTTTCAAAAGGTTACACTGCTTGTGGACAAAGACAAACCGCGTTTGCAGCAATACTATGAGAGTTTGGGATTTGTCTTCAGCGAAGAGATGTTTGTGTTTGGGAGTTGGTATAATAAGTTGGGAAAAAGTAAGGGGGAATAAGGAATTTTTCTACTTTTGCCCCAATAAAACCTTTTTCTATGAAAAAACTCCTTCTCTTTGCCCTCATTGTGGCTTCTCTACAACTTTCTGCCCAACAAATGCTTGTCGGCTCCTACAATATCCGTTACAAGAACTGGAACGATAGCGTGCAAGGTGAACAATGGTCTAAGCGCTGTCAGGTCATCTGCGACCAGGTGAACTTCTTGGCGCCTGAGATTTTCGGAACGCAGGAAGTGCTATATGTCCAACTGCAAGATATGAAGAAGGCTTTGGATGGCTATGATTATATCGGCATCGGACGTGACGATGGAATACGCGGTGGAGAACATGAGGCCATCTTTTATAAAAAGGACAAGCTGCAGCTTCTTGACCACGGTGACTTCTGGCTCAGTGAGACCCCTGACAAGCCTGGCTTGGGCTGGGACGCGGTCTGCATCCGCATTTGCACTTGGGGCAAATTTGCAGTGAAAGACCAAGAACAACGTCATGGCTTGTTCAATCGGAGGAAAAGTACAAAAGTGTTTTATTTCTTCAACCTCCACATGGACCATGTGGGTGTGGTTGCACGACGTGAGGCAGCCAAACTGGTGGTGCAGCGCATTCGCGAGATGGCAGAAGGATTCCCCGTCATTCTAACTGGCGACTTCAACGTGGACCAAAACGATGAAATCTATACCATTTTTACGGATTCAGGTCTGCTGAAGGACTCATACGATGCCGCCCGCATCCGCTTTGCGGAGAACGGCACATTCAATGCCTTCAAAACCAACTATTTCACTACGAGCCGCATCGACCATGTGTTTGTTTCGCCTAGCACGACCGTCGAGGCATACGGCGTCTTTACCAACAGTTATTGGACGCCCGACGAAGATCCGGACGATACCATCAAGGCCTCGGATGCGCCGCAGCAAATTTCATTCGACACCTACATTCGCCATAATCCCTCAGACCATTATCCGGTATTTGTTAGAATAAAACTGTGATTGTTTTTGTCACAAAACAAGCAAAACTATCAAAACTTAAAGAGAGAAGTATGGAAGCGGCCAACAGGCTCGCTTCCTGACGGCATCCCAGTTGGGTGCTGTCCTTCCAAATCATTGGTTTTGCAAGTTTTGTGGGTTTTGTGATATAGCGTTTCGTCTCCTTATAATCTCGCTCCAAGTCTGCAAAACAACGGAGATGATAATCAGCGCGATGCCAATGCAGAACGAGAAATTCAACTCCTTGTACTCGCTGAAGATGAACATCGATAAGATGATGCTGTACACCGGTTCCAAGTTGTAGGTCAAATTGACGGTGAAGGCAGGTATTTTCTGCAATACGATAATTTGCAGTAGGCAAAGCCCAATGGTGCAAACCACAACCATGAAGGCCAAATAAGGATAGTCCATCCCGACAGGATAGAGCCTCCCGACGGGGATGAACGCATTATATATAGGTATGAGGCAGGTCAGGCCGATGAGGCCGCCAACCATTTCCCAAAGCAACATGTTCTTGGCTTCGTAGTGCTTGCCAACTCGCTGGTTGGTGATGGCAAACAAGGCATACAATGCCGAAGAGACCACACCCAGGGCGATACCCAGACGGTAGCGTGCGTCGAATTGGAAGATAAGGTAGATGCCGAGGATGGTGAGTAGGCTGAAGAGGAATTCGCGTCCCGAGAATTTGTGCCTGTTGATGATGGGCTCAAGCAAGGCGGTGAAGAATCCAACCAATGAGAAGCACACCACGCCAATGCTGACATTGGAGGCCTTGATGCTGGCATAGAAGAACACCCAATGCAGACACAATAACATACCTACGCCGCCCATCTGCACAATGTCCTTGAATTGGTAACGGTTCACCCCCTTCTTGATGGCAAGGAATGCCCACATCAACACTGCTGCCGCAGCCATACGCCACCATACCAAGATGGCCGAATCCAAGGTAATGAGTCGCCCCAACACGCCTGTGAATCCGGCGATGAAGACGGAGAGATGTAGCAGCAGATAGTCCTTTTTCATGGCTTTCTCCTTTGGCGGATAGCCTCGAAGGTGACGATGGCGGTAGTCACCGACACGTTGAGGGAGTCGGCAATGCCGTTCATGGGAATGATAATATTCTGGTCGGCGGCCTCGACCCAGGCATCGGAGATGCCTGTGGCCTCGGTGCCCATCACAAGGGCAGAGGCTTTTGTGAAGTCGGCATTAAGGTAGTTGATGGAGGCTTTGAGGTAGGTGCAGTAAATCGTTATTCCGTTCATTTTCAGCCAACTGATGCATTCTTCGGTGGAGCAGGCATACACCGGCACGCTGAAGATGCAACCGATGCTGGAACGGATGGCGTTGGGGTTGTAGAGGTCGGTGGCGGGATCGGCCACAATGACGGCATCTACACCTGCAGCGTCGGCGGTGCGCATCACGGCACCGAGGTTACCTGGCTTCTCCACAGTTTCCAACACAATAATCAAAGCGTCTTTCTTCGGCTTGAACTCGTTGAGGCTCTTGTATTTGGGTATGGCTACAGCCAGCAGCCCATCGCTGCCTTCCCGGTAGGCGATCTTGTCGAACACCTCTTCCGTGACGGTCTCAATGAACTCCGCTTTGATGGCAAGTGGCTCACGCAGCAACGACTCGCAGACATACAACTGCTCAATTACAAAGCCACACTTTTGTGCACGCTCAATCTCGCGCTGCCCTTCGATGAGGATGCGGTTCTGCTCGCGACGCTCGGCAGCCTTTTGTAGCCTAACGAGATTTTTTATCTTGGGGTTGGTTTTACTGGTAATCATGGATTTAGGACTTAGGACTTGTCTTCATTTGTGACAACACCAAACCAATCACCACTACCAAGATGCCAATGATTTTGAATGCCGTCATCTCTTCTATGGCGAGAAGATAACTGAAGATGGCCGTGAATACTGGAATGAGGTTGGAGTAAACGTTGGCTTTTGAGGCCCCCAGCTTGCTGAAAGCAAAAGCCCATAGGGCGTAGGCACCAGCACTGCAGAAGATACCCAAACAGACCAACGGAACGATGTAGGCGCTCACATTGGCAAAGTTTGAAGGCTCGAAACGCTCCATGATAAAGACCATAGGGATGAAGTAGATCATTCCGACGATGTTCTGCATCCATGTGATGGTCAATGGCTTATATAGTTTGGTGAGACGTATCAAAGCGATGGAATAGCCTACGGCTACGATCACCGACCCACAGAGGAAAAGTATGCCTTTGGGTGAGGCGGTAAGTTCAAGGTTCTTGTTGAGCAGCATAACAATGACGCCGGCGAATGAGATGATAAATCCCACAATGTTCATTGGTGTCAGTCGTTCTTTGAGGAAGATACGCGCTGCGATTGGGGTGACTAAAGGAATCAAGGCGATGATGCCTGCGCCAATCACGGGGGAGGAGTTCTTCAGCCCATAGCCCTCGAAAATGAAGTAAAGGAAAGGCTCGAACATAGCTGCTATGGCAAACAGCCCGAGGTGCTTTTTTTGGATTTTCTCGTTGAGGCGGAAGACAAACAAAATTGTCGTTAGGAAAATGGTGGCAATAACAAGCCGCAAAAAGATGGTCGCCGTTGGGTTGAGACTCTGATAGACCTGCGTCGACCAAACGAACGACATGCCCCAGAAGATCATGGCTATGACTCCAGCGATATGTACGATGTAACTCCTGTTTTTCATGCCGCAAAAGTACAAAATATTGTATTTCGTCCAATGACTGGAAGATGAAGCCACAATTCTTGGCCGTATGGGTCTTAATCTGACAAAATTTCCGACCTTTGTCTGCGGAATGATTCTTGAACGACCTCAGCATTATGGATAACAAAGCGGAAAGACGGAAGTTTCTGGGTAGCCTCATCGTGCCTCTGCTCATCGTGACAACGATGTGGGTGGTGAAGATTGTTGAGGTTTCGTTGGGTGTCAACTTGGGCCGTTGGGGTGTCACACCGCATTCCTTGCATGGCTTGGTTGGTGTCTTTACCTTGCCTTTTCTGCATGCCAATTGGGAACACTTGCTTTCCAATTCCGTTCCCATCCTCGTGTTAGGGACGGCCTTGTACTATTGTTATCCCACCCTCGCCAACCGCGTCTTGCTCATCACCTATCTTGCGAGTGGCTTGATTACATGGTGCATCGGCAATCCCAACTCAACCCACATAGGTGCGAGTGCGCTCGTTTATGGCCTTAACCTCTTCCTTATCACGAGCGGTTTTATCCGAGGCAACCGCTTTCTTATTGTCGTATCGCTTATCATGGTGTTCCTCTATGGAAGCTTTATCTGGGGCATGATTCCGTCGTTGGCCATACCTCAAAACATCTCATGGGAAGGCCACCTCAGTGGAGCTATCATAGGCGTGTTGTTGGCTTTCTTTTTGCGCAAGGAGGGACCACAGAAAGAGGTGTATCATTGGGATGAAGAGGATGAAGAGGATGACACTTCGACAGGCTCAGCGACAGGCTCAGCGACAGGCTCAGTGTCCGATGTTTCAACAGACTCAACGACTGAAAAACCTTATTGGGATGTTCCTACCCCGAGTGATGAAGAGTTGACGGTGCGTTACCGTTTCAGACATTAAACCGGCTCAATGGTGATATAGTCCAGCACCTGCTCGGCAATGTCTTTTTGTCCTTCTGCGTTAGGATGCCATTGGCTTTTGTGAATTCCTGTCAGGTCGATGCAATCCACGTCATAATGATTGGCTATACGGTGAATTGATGAAAGGAATTCGGCGCGTCTTAATTCAGTCACACCGCCGGTGCCGAGGTTCATGTCGAGCAGGAAATACAGCTTGGCTTTGGGATAAAGCGCTTGGAGTTTCTCAAATAGATAAGCCAGGGCTGGACGGAACTCGCATAGCTGCTCCTCGGTCCAGTCGGAATAGATGTAATCGCCCAGAGACACTATTGGTCCCTCATCGTCATGGGCGCAGGCATCGTTGGTGGCACCGAAGATGAAAATCACATCGGGATGGCCTAAGTCGTCCATGCGGCGAATGAAGGAGTATTGTCCATAATAGTCCACATAGTCGTAATTGCACATCAAAGCGCCTGAAAACGAGTTGTTTCTTTCGAGAATCCAGCCAGTAGAATCTGCTACTTGTGCCCACCACATCTGTTCAACGCCTGTAAGGCCAATATTATGGTAGGGATAAACATTGTTTGAGTCGGGATGTACATAGCCTTCGTATGACGAATAGCTGTCGCCCAATATCGAGAAACGGATGGGTTCGGGTGTCTTTACGCAGGCCGACATGATGATGGCCAATGCAAATAAAAGTAATATTATCTTTTTCATATTCAATTGATTATAATCATTTCTGTCCTGCGGTTCAAGGCGCGATGCTCTTCAGTGTCGTTGGCGACTATGGGCTTTGTGGCGCCATAGCCTTTGGCTGTCAACCGTGATTCTTCGATACCGTTGGCAATCAAGGCTTTCTTGACCGATTCGGCTCGGTCGGAGGAAAGTTTCAAGTTGTAGTTGTCGTTGCCTACATTGTCGGTATGGCCGGCAAGCTCCACCTTCAAGTCGGGATTGCGCTTGAGGAAGGTAGTCAAAATCTGAATGCCCGACTCTGAGTCAGCCGTCAAAGCAGCACTGTTGAATTCAAACTGTATGTTTTGCAACACAACGGCATCGCCAGGTGTAAGCTCTACCACATCGACGGAGGCGAGGTAATTTGCCGAGTCGGGACGAATTTCTTCGGGCAACTCGAAGGTGTAGATGTCGTATCCACCTTTACTTCCCTCGCGTTGCGAGGAGATAAATGCCGTTTTGCCATCTGCAGCCACAAAGAAGTTAATCTCGTCGCCGTTTGTGTTGATAGGAAAACCGAGATTGACTGGCTCCTGCCATTGTTCGTCGGTGCCACGGCGGCTCATGAAGAGGTCGAAACCGCCCATGCCGATGTGCTTGTCCGAAGAGAAATAGAGTGTGCGTCCATCAGGATGCAGGAAAGGAGCCATCTCAGTGCCTTGCGTGTTGATGGGTGAGCCCACATTCTGGGGCTCGCCCCAACTGCCGTCTGTGTTGCGCTTGGCGCAATAGATGTCGGCATTGCCGTTTCGGCGCGACACGAAATAGAGTTCCTTGCCGTCGCTGCTTACGCAAGGCTGCGACTCCCAGCTCCTCGTGTTGATGCCTTCTGACAAACGTCTTGGCATGGCCCATTGTCCGTCTTTCCATTCCGAGACATAGATGTCGCAGCTGCTGTCGCGTGTCCAGCCGCAACCAGTAAGGTAGAGCTTTTTGCCATCTGCGGAAATGAACGCTGCACCAGGGTCGACGTCCTGCGGGAAATCGGCAAAGGCAAGCTGTTGAGGCTCGGACCATTGTTCGCCATCCCATTGCGAAACGAATAGGAATTCTTTTTGGTAGCCGTTGCCCATGGGCATCTTGCGTGTAAACAAAAGCTGCGCTCCGTCAAACGAAAGCATGTTCACATATTCGTCATCGTTGGTGTTGACGGCATCTCCTAAACTCTTTGGTGTGAAAGCAACAGGGTGGGAGATGGCGTTGTCGCGGAAAGTGGCCAATTCAAGCATCTCAGCCACAGTAGCATTGTTGGCCGCTTGCGGGAATCCCTTTGATTGGTACCACCGCAACAACGTGACTTCGCGTTTGTATGAACCTTGCCTGTCGAATAATCTTGCCAAAGTGATGGCGGCAGGAGGGAAGGCCATCGAGTCGTTGGCCAAGGCTTTCTCATAGCCTAGCATAGCCAAGTCAAAATCTTGGGTCTCCATTCCGATTTCCCCTTGCAAGAGCCAAGCTTCGGCATAGTTCGGGTCTTCCACGATGGCTTTGAGGACTTGTTGGTATGCCTTCTTGTAGTCGCGTTTCATAAAAGACTCTTCTGCTGCTTCGTAAGCCTTCACGGCTTTCTTTGGGTGTTGTGCGAAGGCTGTAGATGCCAAGGCGATGAAAAACAGTATGGCTGCCAAACGTTTCATTTTTTCTTGTTTTTCAGTTCTTTCTCAATCCATTTGCGGTAGTCCACCACCCATGCTCTTGCAGTCATGGAGGGGGAGGTCTCAGCGGTGACGAAGCATCGTCCATAATCGAAGAAGCAGATGCCTTCAATTTGTGCTCCAGCCAGTTGGGACATCTCAAAGCGATGGTTGGGGAGCTCCGTTCCTGCCTCGTCGAAGTCGAAGATAATAAACAGGAAGGGTTTCCAAATGCTCTTGACATAGCCTACCAGGACTAAGATCCGATTTTCACGGTCGTAGTCGGCGCCTGTAATCAGTCCTTGTGAGTCGAAGCCGTTGACCACTTCTGCTACCTGTTCCTTCCTATTTTTCGAGAGGCGATACAGCCGCGTTGTGCCCGTCTCCCAGCCTTTGCTTAAAAGGTAAAGATAATCCTTGGTGGCAAAAACGGCTTCGCAATCAAAATCATGAGCCTGTTTCCTTTTCTCAAAGCTCGTCTGGTCGGCAAAGCTGAAACGGATTGAATCGGCCTGTATGGAAGTGTCGCCTTCGGCTGGAATGGATGATAAGGGAAAAGTATAGATTCTCAAATTCTTTCGACTGCCTTTATTGTTGCCAAAGTCACCGACAAATACCGTCTCGCCATCAGTGCAAACATCTTCCCAGTCCTTGTTTTTTACATTGGATAATGTGATTTTTTGGACGACTTGGAAGTTAGTGGTGTCGAGTGCGAATAAGATGGGCTTGCCACCGCTGTCATTATGGGTCCAAAGGCGTCCGTTATGGAAGAAAAGCCCTGAAGTCTCACTCACTTCCTTGGGCAACTCGGCTTTGAGTTGCGGGAGATAGATAGGGGAGTGGGTCGCTATGCCATTTTCCTGGGC
Source organism: uncultured Bacteroidia bacterium (assembly GCA_902767725.1). Classification (GTDB taxonomy): domain Bacteria; phylum Bacteroidota; class Bacteroidia; order Bacteroidales; family F082; genus Limimorpha. The sequence continues at coordinate 11,562 of CACXIM010000036.1, forward strand.
TTTGGCCCAAGGAAGAAAAGCAAATATTATTAGGATGAGAAACAATCCTTTTTTCATGAGTCAAGAATTATTAAGGTGCAAAACTAAGCATTTTTGTTGGAATATGGGTGACAAAAAAACGGGGCTGCCTTTTCGTGGCGTCCCCGTTTCCATTAAAAACCATGAAAAACTTTATTTTGGATACACTTCGCCTTTTGCGGCTTTCAGTGTGTTTTGCAATAGCGAAACGATGGTCATAGGACCTACGCCACCAGGGACGGGCGTGATTTTGGATGCCACCTTGTAGACTTCGTCATAGTCCACATCGCCCATGATTTTGTAACCCTTCGGACTGGTTGGGTCGTCAATGCGGTGGATGCCCACGTCGATGACCACGGCGCCGGGTTTCACCATGTCGGCGGTCACAAAGCCCTGCTTGCCGATGGCAGCCACGAGGATGTCGGCATTGCGGCAAATCTCAGGTAGGTTCTTCGTGCGGCTATGGCACAGCGTCACCGTTGAGTCGATGCCCTTGCGCGACATGAGGATGGCCATGGGCGTACCTACGATGTTGGAACGACCCAATACGACGACATTTTTGCCAACGGTTTCAATGCCAGAACGTTTGATGAGTTCCATGATGCCATTGGGCGTGGCAGGGATGTAGCAAGGATGTCCAAGCTGCATGCGACCTGCGTTGATACTAGTGAAGCCATCCACGTCCTTCTTCGGGTTGATGGCGTTGATGACCTTGTTTTCGTCGATGTGCTTCGGCAAAGGCAGCTGGATGATGTAGCCGTCAATCTCAGGGTCGTTGTTGAGGAATTCCACCATGTCGAGCATCTCTTTCTCGGTTGTGGTTTCGGGCAGACGATACACCGAAGAGGTCATGCCCACTGAGTGGCAGGCTTTCTCCTTTGATGCTACGTATGTCTTGCTGGCGCCATCTTCGCCCACGATAACAGCAGCCAGATGTGGGGCAGCGATGCCATGGTCAATCATGTCAGCGACTTCTGCCGCAATCTCTTTCTTAATCTGTTCGGAAATTAGTTTTCCATCTATAATCTTGTTATCCATAGTGTTGGTGTTTATCTTCTTCTCATTGCGTTGGCCATGCGCATCATCTTTTTGCCACCGCCGGTGGTCATCATGCGCATCATCTTCGAGGTTTCCTCGAACTGCTTCACGAGTCGGTTCACTTCCACGATGCTCGTGCCACTGCCATGCCGTTGAGCAGTTTAGGATTCTCACGTTCGGCAGGTGTCATCGAATAGATGATGGCCTCAATGCTCTTGAAGGCGTCGTCGTCGATTTCCTCTCCCTTCATGGCTTTGTCCATGCCAGGAATCATGCTGGCCAAGTCCTTGAGGTTACCCATCTTCTTGATTTGCTGGATCTGCTTCAGGAAGTCGTTGTAGTTGAACTCGTTTTTGGCGAGTTTCTTCTGCAACTTGCGGGCTTCCTCTTCGTCGAACTGTTCTTGGGCGCGCTCCACGAGTGAGACGATGTCGCCCATGCCGAGGATACGGTCGGCCATGCGTTTGGGATGGAACACGTCCAAGGCGTCCATCTTCTCGCCGATACCGACGAACTTGATGGGTTTCTCCACCACCGTGCGGATGGTAAGAGCAGCACCGCCGCGGGTGTCGCCGTCCAACTTGGTCAGCACCACGCCGTCGAAGTCCAAGCGGTCGTTGAAGGCTTTGGCCGTGTTCACGGCATCCTGACCCGTCATGGCATCCACCACAAACAAGGTCTCATGCGGATGTACAGATTCCTTGATATTGGCGATCTCGTTCATCATTTCCTCGTCGACAGCTAAACGACCGGCAGTATCGATGATGACCACGTTCTTGCCTTGACTCTGAGCATGCTTGATGGCATTTTGTGCAATCTGTACGGGATTCTTGTTGCCTTCTTCACTATAGACCTCAACTTCCACCTGCTGCCCCAACACCTTCAACTGCTCGATAGCGGCGGGACGGTACACGTCACCAGCCACCAGCAAGACTTGCTTGCTGCGTTTACGCTTCAGATAAGAAGCTAATTTAGCTGAAAAAGTGGTCTTACCCGAACCTTGCAGACCTGCAATCAAAATGATGCTCGGCTGGCCTTTCAGGTTGATGTCGACAGCGTCGCCACCCATGAGTTCGGCCAACTCGTCGTGGACGATTTTGACCATCATGTCGCCCGGTTTCACCGAGGTGAGAATCTCTTGTCCGAGGGCCTTCTCCTTGATGTTGTTGGTGACATCCTTGGCAATTTTATAGCTGACGTCGGCATCCAACAGGGCGCGACGGATCTCTTTCATCGTATCGGCAATGTTCACCTCAGTGATATATGCCTGTCCTCTAAGGACTTTGAACGAACGTTCTAGTTTTTCGCTTAAACCTTCAAACATAGTTTTTCTAAATTTGGGCGCAAAGGTAAGAATTATTGTTGAATTGTTTGAATGTTTAATTGTTGAATTGTTTGGAATGCGTATTTTTGCACCATCAAAATTAGCTTAATCATGATCAAGGAAAACTTGGAAAAAATCAGGGCAACGCTGCCCGAGTCAGTGACTTTGGTCGCCGTCAGCAAGACCAAGCCCGTTAGCGACTTGCAGGAAGCCTACGATGCAGGTCAGCGTATTTTCGGTGAAAACCATGCCCTTGAGATGCGCGACAAGCACGAAGTCCTGCCAAAAGATATCCAATGGCACTTCATCGGTCACCTGCAGACCAACAAAATCAAATATATCATACCTTTCGTTACGCTCATCCATAGCATCGACTCGGCCAACTTGCTTGAAGCTGTCAACAAGGAAGCCAAAAAGCACGATCGCATAGTCGATTGTCTGCTGCAGTTCCACATTGCGATGGAAGAGACGAAGTTCGGCCTCGATATGGATGAAGCCCGCCAGCTGCTTGATTCGGAAGCATTCAAGCAGATGCAGAATGTACGTATCTGTGGTGTGATGGGTATGGCGACTTTTACTGACGATGAGGCTGAAGTCCGCAAGGAATTCAAACACCTGAAAGACATATTTGAAACCCTCAGGAAAGATTATTTTGCTGACCAAATGCAATTCAAGCAGATTTCGATGGGCATGTCCGACGACTATCCGATTGCCGTTGAAGAAGGAGCAACTTTGGTGAGGGTGGGCAGCAAGATTTTCGGAGCAAGAAACTATAATGTTTAATTCGGCCCTTCGACAGGCTCAGGGACCTTGACAAAACATGAAAGCCAAGGTCGTTGAGCCCGTCGAAACGCCGCCAAGACAAGGATATGACTTCTTTAATACCTCTTTTATTACTCGCCGCAGGCTTCGTTGCCCTCATATTAGGTGCCAACTGGCTTGTCAACGGAGCCACTAGTGTGGGTATTCGTGCCAAGTTGTCGCCCCTCATCATCGGCCTGACCATCGTGGCTTTCGGCACCTCGTTGCCCGAGATGATTGTCAACGTGTTTTCCTGCGCCAAAGGTAGTCCAGGACTGGCCATCGGCAACATCATCGGGAGCAACACGATGAACATCTTGCTCATCTTGGGTGTGAGTGCCCTTGTGTGGCCTATCGACGTGAGTCGCATCTCCATTCGTCGTGACATCCCGGTGGGCTTCGTCGCCACTCTCGCCATCACTTTGATGGCCAATTATTTCTTTACCGAAAAGGCTCACACCATCAATTGGATTGAAGGCATCATCCTTCTTGCGTTGGGCATCGGTTATCTGTTGCTGACCTTTATGAAAAAGGATCCACTGGAAGAAAGAGAAGAGGCACAACAAGCCATGCCTTGGGGAAAGACCATCCTGTCGCTTGTTTTTGGTATTGCTGGATTGTGGCTGGGCGGTGAACTTGTCTCTAACAATGCGCAGATTTTGGCTCGCAACTGGGGCATGAGCGAAAGCACCATAGGCTTGACCATTGTGGCTACTGCCACCTCTTTGCCCGAACTCATCACTTCCTTTGTGGCTGCATTGAAGAAGAATTCTGGCATTGCTATAGGTAATGTGTTGGGGTCAAATATCATGAATATTTTCATGGTGTTGGGTGTCAGTGCACTCATTACGCCATTGCCATTCGAGCCGATGATGAACAAACAGCTGCTGATACTCTTTGCTGCCAACGTGTTAATGCTGCTGTTCGTCTTTACTGGCAAAGGCCGCAAAATCTCACGTTGGGAAGGTGCCTTGCTCACCTTGGGCTATGTGGGATTCATGTGGTTCTCGTTGGTGATGCAATAAAACAATAGAGACGATGCATGCACCGTCTCTACCTGTATGATTCATTTATTTTGTGGTCTTTAATCTTCAGCCAGCTGGAAGGCGGTCTTCACGGCGTTGTAATTGCTGTAGTCCACGTCGCTGCGGGTTGCATATACCGATGCTTCGATGGCCACAATCTTGAAGTCGTGGGTATCCGGACGCATTCCATCGTAAAAGTCGCTCTCTGTCCAGAAGAGGCGGATGCCACCATCGCTCAAGGTAGCCACTTCAATGGAAGCCTCGCAGTTGATGAGTATTTGTTGGCCGTTCTCGTCCGTACCCCAGTCTTGATAATAGTAGGTCAAAGGCACTTGCGACCAAGCTCCGTCTACGTCCATGTAAACGAGCACGGCACCATGGTTGAACACGTTGTTGTTGATGGCTGGATAGTCGATTTCAACCATCCATTGGCTATTATTGGCCTGCCATTGCCAATCGGAAGATTTGATGGTCAGGGTCGAAGAAGCCACGTTGGCGTTGCCATCATGTCCGGCAGGGCCTTGCGGTCCGCGGCATGAAGCCATGAATGAGATGGCTAGGATGGTCATGCAGATTAAACTTAACTTTTTCATTTTGAGAGAATTTTAATTATTAGACTTTATTATGCTTTCCTTTTCCGCTGCAAAACTACAAAAATCCTGCCAAAAAACAAGCCGTCCCCTTTTTTTCGGGAACGGCTTAAACTTTTCCTATACTTTCCTAATGTTTATGGCAGGAACGGCATCTTGACCACAACGGCTTTGATGAGTTTGTTGCGGATCTTGATGAAGATTTCGGTGTCCTTCTTGCTGAAGGCCTTCTTTACCAAAGCGGTGCCGATGTTCTTGCCAGTTGAAGGTGAGGGGCTACCCGAGCGCACCATACCGATGCAGTTGCCTTCGGCGTCGCACACTTCGTAGCCATTGCGCGGGATACCGCGGTCGATCATCTCGAAGCCAACGATCTTCTGGCTCACGCCATTGGCTTTCTGAGCGGCGAAGATTTCGCGGTTGAGGAAGTCGTTGCCATCAACGAACTTGGTAATCCAGCCGAGACCAGCCTCGATGGGGCTGATGGTGTCGTCGATTTCGTGACCGTAGAGACAGAAGCCCTTTTCGAGACGGAGGGTGTCGCGGCAGCCCAGACCTGCGGGCATGATGCCGAACTCCTTGCCAGCCTCAAAGACAGCGTCCCAAACTTCTTTGGCGTGGGCAACGGGGATGTAGATCTCGCAGCCGCCTGAGCCTGTGTAACCCGTGGTCGAGAAGATGATGTTGTCGACACCGGCGAAGTTGATGATTTGGAAGGTGTAGTATTCCATGTCCACCACATTGGCCTTGGTGAGCTTCTGCATGGCTTTCAGGGCGTTGGGGCCTTGCACGGCCAACTGAGCCCATTCTTCGCTCTCGTTCTTGAAGTCTTCGCCAAGGGTCATGCCGAATTTCTCGGCAATCTGGCTCATCCAAGCCCAGTCCTTGTCGATGTTGGCGGCGTTGGGCACCATAAAGTAGTGGTCATCGGCGATACGATAGACGAGCATGTCGTCCACGATACCGCCCTTGCCGTTAGGCAGGCAAGTGTATTGCACTTTACCGTCACTCAAGGCGGCCACGTCGTTGACGGTGCAATATTGCATGAACTGCTTGGCCATGGGGCCTTTGGCGCGGAACTCGCCCATGTGGCTCACGTCGAACACGCCAACGTTGTTGCGGACGTTGTTGTGCTCTTCAACGAGACCGGTGTATTGGATCGGCATGTCGTAACCGGCGAATTCAGCCATCTTGGCGCCCAGGTCGTGATGGATCTGGTTGTAAGGGGTTTTCTTTAATTCGATGTTTTCCATCATGTTATGTTTAATTGTTTATTGTTGAATTATTGAACTGTTGTTATCTTGTTATGTCATGCAGGCCTTTCTTGAAGCTGGGACCGAAGTACAGACGGTTGTACTTGAGGTCATACACGGTGACCACCTTGGCGGGGTCGGCGTTGATTTGGCGCTTCAGCGTGCAGCCGTTGGCAGGGTCGACCCAGTATTGGATGACGGTGCCGTCCTCGTAGTCGACAAAGAAACGCCAGCAGTCGATTTCAAAGGGTTTTTCAGAACCGCCGACCGTGAGTTTTTCGGTACCGACAAAGTAGTTGGAGAGGTTGTCTTTGTTCACCTCGTTGGCGAAAGAGTTGATGATGGGGAAGCTCTCACCGAAAGCTTCAAACTCCCAGTCGACATCGTCGGTCCAGCCTTGGGCGTCGGGACGGTAGTACCAGTTCTTGCCGGTCTTGACGTTCCAGAAACGGTCTACGCCTTGGCCATCGTTGTATGCCTCATCGTCACCGTGTTTCATGTAAGTCTCGTTGAATCCGCTACCCATGTCGTTGATAGTGATGAAATAATTGTTGGTGGGCGGAACGAACTTATAAGTGCCCGTAAAGGTCTGTGTGGCGGGCTTCACTGGTTTCTCCACGATGACTTGGACTTCGTTCGGGTCATAGACGATGAAATTGGCCACGGCTTCGGTATCATTGTCTTGGCAAGTGGCAACGATGCTACTATTACCGACTTTTTGGGCTATGACTTGGATTTTCTCTCCCCAGTGAATAGGTTTGTAATTGATGACTTTTGGCCCTTTAACGTTGTAGCCAAGGGCATCGCATTTCTCAAAGGGTTTCCATACGATGGTGTCGCCAATGGCCATTTTGAATTCCGTCTCGTTGGCTTCTTGAGCCATGGCAAGGCTGGCGAAGCAAAGAGCCATAAGGGTAAGTAACGTCTTTTTCATACTAAAAGGAATTAATTTGGACGCAAAAATACAAAATATATGTATTCCGTGGCATTTTATTGTGGAAATAGTTGTTCAAATGCCTCTCGGGTTTTGTTTTCGTCGCGAATGATTTTTCTCAGCTCTTCCAATCGCGCTGCATTGTTCGACTCTGGAATCCAGAGGCGGAGGTAGCCTGTGTCGGAGTATTTCTCCAATAGGTGCTCTCGAAAACGCTGGTATTGTTGTTCCTTGTCGTAATCGGGGAAGTGGTCTTGGGTGAATTGTATGGTACGACGCATGACTTTATCGGGTGAGATGAGTCGATCGGCTTCAGCCACGATTTTTCCGTAGATACTGCGAGGCTCGTGTCCGCTTGAGGCTCGGTGGTCCTCGGCGGCTTGTGCCATCGTTTCAATTTGTTCTTCGTTAAACCATTCGTGTAGTTTCATATCTTCACGGATGATGTGGCCTGAAACAAGATGATGTGTGTCGCGGCCTTCGCAAAGCCCCGTGTCGTGGTAGGCAGCGATGGCATAGACCATGTCCTCGTTCACGTCATAATGCTCGGCCAAGGCCAGACTCCGTTCGATGACTTCCTCGGCATGGTTGCGGCGATGGGCAGTGTCGAAGTGGTCGTAGCAGGGGAGGATTTCCTGTTCGATGTATGCTATGATTGTGGGATTTACCATCCTCCACCTCCTGCGTTCACCGTGGTGACCATTGAATTGACATTGACGTTGGTGCTTTGTCCGCCTGAATAGGTGACGTTGCCTGTGTAGTAGCCGTTCCAGTTGGTGCCTCCACTGATGTTGCCGTTGTATTTCACGATATAGCTTTGGCCAGTCTGGAGCTGCGGGTCTGTAAAGAGCATGACCATGTTGTTGCCGCCACCTGGCCAACCGCCTCCTCCACCACCAGTGAAAGTGGGGCATTGGTAGGTGCAGATGACCGTGCCATCCGACTTAAGTATTTGTATAGCGTAGCCCTGTTGTGTGTTGATTTTCAGCGAAGGCTGGGTGCAGACATTCGTGCTTGGGTTGCTTGTGCCGCCGCCCGTGCCGATGCTGGTGCTCCCTGTGATTTTGAACTGGTTGTTGTCGCAGTCAAAGCCTTCCTCGGGCGAGCGTGCACCATTGGAGATATTGAGTCCACCGTTGATGAACATGGTTCCATTCGAGTCGGTGCCGTCGTTGGCGTCGCTGTGGGCATAATAGATGCCGCCGTTGATGGTGAGGTTTTGTGCCGCGTTCACAGCGTCGTCTTTCACCGAATAGGCTTCGATATTACCGCCGTTGATGGTCAGTGTGGCCTTGCTCTCGATGCACTCGCCGCCTTCGTTTTGGCTTTGTGTGCAGTGAACGGTGATGTTGCCACTGTTGATGGTTAGGTTGCCCTGTGCCTTGATGCCTTTTGGGTTGGCGTAGTCGCCGCCGCCCCAAGGACCGCCACCGCCTTGTGTGATGGTGATGCGCTCACCGCTGGTGGTGACGTTGAGGATGAGGTCGTCGTTACTGGCACCTTGCTGGCCGATGAGCAGCGCGCCTCCTACGTTGATGCCTTTGCCGCCCGTTCCCGAACTGCTGAGGGTGAGGTTGCCAGCCAAGATTTGCATGTTGCCGTCGCACTTGAGGCACGATGAGGTGTAGGCGTCTTTTGTGCTGCCACTGACAGTGTAGGAAGCGCCGTTGCCTTGTGTGGTGATGGTGAAGTCGCCGTTGTTGATGGTTAGGTTACCATCTGCACTGATTGCCTTGCCGCCGTGGTTGGTGGTGGGCAAGGTGATATGGAAGGTCCCTCCCGATATGTTGATGTCCGCATCGCTTTTGATGGCGGTGCAATAGGCAGGCACGTTTTGGTTGTTGACATTTTCAAGTATAGTACTACCTGATGCGGTGATCGTGATATTGCCGCTAGCAATGGTCACATTACCTGTGGAAGTGATGCCTTTTGAAATGTCTCCGGAGTGGGTGAGATTGAGAGTCCCGCCATTGATGTGAACGGTGCCGTCGCTCTTGATACACTTGCCGTCTTGAGATGAGGAAACGACGGTAACGTCAGCCGAGCCTCCGATGACAACATCGGTGTCGGACGAGATGCCGTGCGATCCTGTGCCAGAAACTTGCACAACTACGGTACCGCCGCTGATATTGATGTCGGCATCACCTTTGATGCCCTTGCAGTCGTTTCCCGTGACATTGAGGTTGAGCGTACCACCAGTCATATTAAAAGCTTGGGTCACTTTGATGCTTCTTTGGCTTTCAGCAGTGGTGTTGATGGTGAGGTCGCCGTTGACAATGGTGACGGCACCCGAGAAGTCGAGGCCGTCAGAACCAGCCGCAACGATGTCGAGCGTGCCACCATTCCATTGCAGGTTGCTACTGCCATGGATGCCGTCGCTGTCGGTGTCAATGATGCGGATAGTGCCCGAGTTGACGGTCATCGTGCCTTCAACACTTATGCCATGCTTGGCATTGCCCGTCACATCCAAAGTGCCCATGCCGCCACAGGTGAGGCTACCAGCCACATAGAGTGCTGCGTTGAGGCTGCTGTTGGCTCCATCGGCAAGGGAAGAGGTGCCTCTCAAAGCAAGGGTTACGCCGACGTTCGAAGCCAAATTAATGGCCGCAGTGTTTGTGCTGGTTAGCGACAAAGAGCTGAGTGCCAAATAGAAAGAAGACGTGCTGTAAACTGTCAATGAGCCATTACTTGAGCTGCCTGACACCACGTAGGGCACATTGGCCATGGTGGAGTTCACCGTGACGTTAGCTCCGCTGGTACTCACCGTCACGCCATTGTTGGAGAACGGGTTGACGACATTCACACTAGTTCCATTATAGATAATGTAAACCGTGTCGCCCTCAGGAGGGAGTTCCTCTTTGACAAAAGTGATGCTGTCGAAAACGGAGAGCGGGAAGGTCAAGGTGCCATTCTGCCCGTTGATGAGCATATTGGCAGGCTGATGGCCTTGAAAACGTATTTCGTCGATGGCGTTAACATCGTTATCGTAGATCACAGAACCGTTATTGTGTAGGTTGATGTGATAGTTTTGTGCACTGAGGCCCATGCAAGCTAGCAGAAGGGCCATTAATAATAAGGTCTTTCTCATAGCTTGATCATTTTAAGGGTATGGTGCTCGGTTTTGACAAGATAAAGCCCGATGGGCAGGTCGGAGATGTCAATTAATTGTCCTTCCGAGGCTTCAACCGACTTCATTAATCGACCGTCGAGAGCATAGATTTGAAGTGCCTCCTTGCTCTTGAGGTTGCGGAGCGATACGACGTCATGAACAGGATTAGGGGTGAGGTATACCGAAGTGCTAGACGTTTCTGAAACGCTTTCTGTCTCTGCGCAAGTGATTTTGCGGATGTCGGCAAGGTTGAACCGTTCGGAGGTTTCACCTCTACCGTACACGGCAATTTCGACTACAAGTTTCTCATTGTCTTCAAAATATACACGGTCGTTTTCGGTCATGGAATAAGTGCGTTCCGTGCCGTCGTTCATCTGGATGGTCATCAGGGTGGATTGCGCCGAAAGGTGGAATAACAGCCCCATTGTGAAGGCCATTAGCAGCAATCCGCGTTTGAAAATGCTTTTCATTGGTGTAAAATAAGTTTGCAAAATGTTGAAAGATGCAAAAATACAATTTTTTGCAATACTATGGTCTCCGCTATGGCGAAAAAAGTTGCGCGGCTAATGCGTTGAAAGGTATGGTGCAGTAACTGAATCTTTGCATTCTAACATCTGTTTAGGTGTGCCCCTAAAGATGACTTTGCCACCCATGGCGCCGCCTCCGGGACCGAGTTCAATGAGATAGTCGCACTGCTTCAACATTTCCAAATTGTGTTCAATGAGGAAGATAGTGTTGCCTGCTTCGACCATGGTGTCGAAGAGGTCAAGGATACGCTTGATGTCATTGAGATGGAGACCATCGGATGGCTCGTCCATGATGAAAATCTTGCCTGCGTCGCGAAGGTAGGAAGCCAATTTGATGCGTTGCAATTCGCCGCCTGAGAGGGTCGAAAGCGATTGGTTCAGATGTAGATAGCCCAAACCGACCTTACGCAAAGGCTCCAGCTTCTCGGCGATGACCGTGCCGGCAAACATTTCTGAGGCCTTGTTGGCGGTCATGTCCATCACTTCGGCGATGTTCATGCCGTTTACCTTATAAGATAGGACTTCGTTGCTGTAGCGTAGTCCACCACAGGCCTCGCAAGTGGTCTCGATGGCATCCATGAAAGCCATGTCGCTGACAATCACGCCTTTGCCTTGGCAGACTGGACAACCGCCTTTGCCGTTGAAAGAGAACAAGTCAGCTTTGGTTTTATTCATTTTGGCAAAGAGTTTGCGGATGTCGTCGGCCACTTCGAGATAGGTGGCGGGAGTGGAGCGTAGGCTGATGCCGATGTTCTTTTGGCTGATGTAGACGATGTCTGATGGTTTAATTGTTGGGTTGTTTAATTGTTGAATTGTTGGATTGTTGTCACGACAACAGTTCAACAATTCAACATTCAACGATTCAACATCCTTTACAAAGCACTCCATAAGTGAGCTCTTGCCCGATCCAGCCACGCCCGCGATGCCGCACATCACTCCTAAGGGTAAATCTACAGAAAGGTTTTTGATATTGTGCAGGGTGGCGTTTCCCAAATGGAAAAAAGACTTGGGCTGACGAACTTGTTTCTTAATGGAACTGGTTGCGCTGAGTGAAATGCCAGTGAGGGTTTGGCTGTGTAATAGTTCGTCATAGCTGCCTTCAAAGACGACTTCGCCGCCTTTCATGCCCGCACCAGGACCCATGTCGATGATGTGGTCGGCGATTTTGATCATGTCCTTGTGGTGCTCGACGAGGATGACGGTGTTGCCATGGTTTTTCAGCTTCTGCACCGACTTCTGCATGAGCAGGATGTCGTGGTTGTGAAGGCCTACGCTGGGCTCGTCGAGGATGTACATCACGTCGGAGAGGGGAGAGTTGATGTATTTGGCAATCTTGCAGCGTTGCGCCTCGCCGCCCGAAAGCGTGCCAATGGCGCGTTCGAGAGTGAGGTAGCCGAGACCGATTTCTTCCAAGGCGGCCAGTCTCTCGATGGTGGCGTGCTTGATGTCCTCAGCTAGGGGATTATTAATGGTTTCCATCCATTGGCGGCAGTCGGCGATGCTCATGGCAGTGACCTCAGCGATGTTGACCCCATTAATCTTGCAGGAGCGTATCTTCTCGTTGAGGCGGGTGCCGCCACAGTCGGGACAGGTACCCATGGTCAGCATGGGGTTGAGCACGGCGGCATGGAGCAGGCCTTCCTCCGAGTTGATAATGCTGCGGTACATGCGGGGGATGAGACCTTCGTATTTGGCGCTCTTCGGCCAATTCGATGGCGGGTTTTTCAGCTTGATTTGAGGTGAGTTGAGGAAGAGATCGAGTTCTTCGGGCGAGTAGTCCTTGATTTTCTTGTCTAGGTCAAAAAGGCCACTGTGGGCATAACGGATCCAGCGCCAGCCACCTTTGCCGAAGGCGATGTAGTGTATGGTGTCCTCGTCGTTGAGCGACTTGTCGAAATCGACGAGTTTATGGATGTCCAACTCGCGGATTTCACCCAAACCTGCGCAGCGCGGACAACTCCCCGATGGATGGTTGAACGAGAAGGCGTCGGAATAGCCCACGAAAGGCTGGCCGATGCGTGAAAACAATAGGCGCAGCAAGGCATAGATGTCGGTGTAGGTGCCAACGGTCGACCTGGAGTTTGAAGTTGGTTTCCTTTGTTCGATGACGATGGCGATAGGCAGGTTTTCGATGTCGCCGACGTGGGGACGGCCGTATTTGGGCAGATATTGTTGCGTGAAGGAAGGGAAAGTGTCGTTCAGTTCACGGCGTGACTTGGCTGCGATGGTATCCAACACCAACGATGACTTGCCCGAGCCTGAGACTCCCGTCACCACGGTGATCTGTCGCTTAGGAATGTTGACGGATACATGCTTCAGATTGTTTTCGGTAGCGTCTTTGATGATGATTTGGTCAAAATTAATTGGCATAAATGCACTTTTTTTGGTGTGGCAAAGGTAAAAATTATTATTTTTGCCGCACAATGAAAGACGAAAAGAAGACATTTGTATATAAAATGTCGTTTCCCTTTGTATTTATTTTGCTTGTATTCCTCGGTGGTTGCACCTTGGTTTCGCAAGTGGTACGTGGGAACGATGATAGGGCCGACTGCGACGATACGAGGTTGCAGGAGTTGCCAGCTATTGACTATTGTGACGGCTTGTTTGTGACGCAATGGGACTCCATTAGATATGATTTGCCTGATCCGGCAAAATACTGCAAGAACCATACGGTTGCCGACAGCATTATCGACTATGCCATGCGGTTTATGCGCGTTCCGTATGTGCCTGCCGGCCATGGTCCCGACAAGTTCGACTGCTCGGGCTTTACCCACTTCGTTTTCAGCCGTTTTGGCTATAACTTGAGCTATTATGCTCCTGACCAATTGCATCAAGGATGGCGCGTGATTCACAAGCCTGAAGAGCTGAAAAGAGGCGATTTAGTGTTTTACGGCGGCCGTCGCAACACGAGGGAAATAGGCCATGTGGCTATTGTGGTGAACAACGATCCCGGCAACCATAGCTTTACTTTCATTCATGCAACCGTGCATTTGGGCGTGACCGTTTCAACCTCGACAGAGGCATATTATGCCCAGAGGTACATCACTGCATGTAGAGTATTACCCGATAATTAATATGAAAACCAAAGTCTTCCTGTTTGTCCTGTTGGCTTTTGCCTTTCCTTTTGGAGCAATTGCCCAATTTGTGCATCCTCCCATTGGCAAAACCGTATCGTCGGAAGATGGCGCATTTACCATTACCTTGGTGGGGAAAAAGCAGCAATATTCCGCCACCGAAAAAGACACTTGGGACACGGACGTCCGTTCGCCCAAGTCGGTCAATATCCATCCTAAGGGGACAAAGTATTACGTCAATTCCTTGGAAGCCTGCAAGACGGTGGTCTATGAGGCGGGCAGCAACAATAAACTGAAGGTTATCCTTCATAAGTTTTCGGAAGCTGATTCGGCCTTGTGGAGCAAGCCTTCGGGGTTGTTTGAGTTTACGCATTACAAGAAAAACCTCAATAATTTCATGGGGAAGCCTGTCGAGAGTGCTTTCTCGCATGAAGGACGTTACCTTTGGATACCTTATTACCGTCGTAGCTATGACATCAATGCCCAAGACCCTTCGGCGGTGGCCATTATCGATACGGAGACGGATAGCATCATCCGCTTGATGGAAACCGGTCCGCTGCCCAAGATGATTGCGGTTTCGCCCGACAACAGGTATGTCGCCATCACGCATTGGGGCAACAATACCGTGGGTATCATTGATATTATGAGCGACTCACCAGAGAAATGGCATTATGTTTCGTGCATCGAGGTAGGGAAGAAGTTAACCTTGAATTTCAGCCTCACCCATTCCGTCGACCGCGATGTGAATAGCGGACTGTGCTTGCGCGGTACGGTGTTTACCAAAGACAGCCGTTACCTTTTGGTTGGATGCATGGGTGGCAATGGCGGTATCGCTGTGATCGACGTGCCCAATGCCAATTATCTTGGCACCGTGTATGGCATGATGACGAATCTGCGCCATCTGGTCATTCGAGGCGGTTACTTGTATCTGAGCATCAATAAGTTCGGCTATGTACAACGCATCCCGTTGAAAGACTTTATGCGGGTTGCCACTCAGATGGAGAACAAGAAAGCCACCATTAATGGATGGGAGAATTGCAAGGTCGGCTCTGGCACCCGAACGATTGAAATCACGCCCAATGGACGTTATGTTGTGGCGGCCTGCAACTCGAGCAACTGCCTTTCTATTGTAGACACCAAAACGATGAAAAACATCGCCACCATTCCCGCCGATTCGTTCCCTGTCGGGCTCGACATCTCCAAGGACGGCAAGTATGTCTACACCACCTCCCAAGGCCACTCGGGCCACGGTGGCAACTGCGTCGACATCTATCGGATGGATTATTGATCTTCCCTTTGTAAGGTTATTACATTAATCAGTGAATGTGGCAGGTCTTGACCTTGGCCTTAGGGATTTCGTTTTCCGCTACCGTCATTAAGTCTTGGTCGAGGATAACGAAATCAGCGTCTTTCCCAACTTCAATACTCCCTTTGCGGTCTTCGAGGAAACAGCCTTTGGCCACCCAAATCGTGATGGAACGCAAGGCTTGCTCACGGGATAATGCATTCTCCATGTGGAATCCCTCGCCAGGCGTGCCGTCCAAGTGTTTGCGGGCCACGGCGGAATAGAAAGTATAAATGGGGCTGATGTCCTCGATGGGGAAGTCGGTGCCATTGATGACCCAGCCGTTTTGCTGTAGTAACTGCTGGTAAGCGTATGCGTTTTTGATTCGTTCGCCAAGACGCTCGTCTGCCCAGTCCATGTCGGAAGTGCAGTGCGTGGTCTGGATAGAGGGAATGACAGAGAATTCACCAAAGCGTTGAAAGTCTGCGTCAGCCACTGTTTGCGAGTGTTCGATGCGCCAGCGGAGGTCGTTTTGGCCTTTGAGGTATTCGGAATAGATGTCCAAAATGTGATGTACACCGCCGTCGCCGATGGCATGGCAACAAACTTGGTAACCAGCATTGTAGGCTTTCTGGCAGACGTGATGGTAGAACTCGTCGCTTTCAAGAATCAAGCCGTCGTTGGTTGGGTCGTCGGTGTAGGGCTCAAGCAGTTTCGCACCACGTGAGCCTAAGGCACCGTCGGCGTAGATTTTCACGCTGCGGACGGTGAGTCTTTCCTTGTCGATGACGCCTTGCCGCATGAAATGGTCCATCGTCTCGTCGTCAGGGTTGACCATCGCGTTGACGTGTATCTTGAGTTGACCAGCTTGTTGCAAACTGTCGATGAGTTCGATGGTGGTGATGTCTTGTCCTGCATCAGTGACGCTGGTCAGGCCAATCGCCATGCAGTTTTCTTGTGCCTTGAGTAGGGCTTGGATGCTTTGGGTGGTCTCCATCTTAGGCACTAACGTCTTGGCAGCGTCGGCGAGGTTGTCCAACAGCACACCCGTGCAACGACCGTCTTTGACGATGGCCATGCCGCCGTCTATCTTCGTGTTGGCATCGATGTTGGCCAGATCAAGTACTTCCTTAGAAACTAACACTGCATGACCATCCACGCGAGTCAACAGGACTTTCTTGTTTGGGAAGACTTCAGCAAGCATTTCGTTATTGGGGAACTCGGCTACTTCCCAGAGGTTTTGGTCCCAGCCGCGACCCAAAAGCCATTCGGCAGGGTAGAGGCTGTCGTGTACTTTGAGGCGTTCGATGACTTCGTCGTAGGAGCGGCAGCCTTTCAGGTCAGCCCAGCGGACAAGGTTCTCACCATAGCCCGTGAAGTGGCTATGTCCGTCCATGAAACCAGGATACACCGCGCAGCCTTGGGCGTCGATGGTTTCGTTGGCGGCGTATCGACGCATGATGCTCTCTTCGTCGCCGACGGCAACGAATTTACCGTCTTTCACGGCAAAGGCTTGGACTTTGGAGAAGTCGTCGTCGACGGTGTAAATATTGCCATTGTGGACGATAAGGTCGACGGGCGTTTTTGGGTTGCAGGCGGTCATAAAGGTCAGAATTGTGGCGATGAATGCTAAAGCAATTTGTTTTGTATGTGTTTTCATGTTTTGTTGTCTCTGGATTGGGCGACAAAAGTAAGGAAAACCTCGTTACAACCATTCCACTTTTCCACTTTGGAGATCGTAGAAAGCCGCAACGACTTTGGCGCCAACATGATGGACGATTTCATCTTCTTCAATCAGTTGTGCCATCTTTCGGGCATGTCGTTTCGCATTGTCGTCGATGCAGCAGTTTGTTTCAATAGAAGGTTTGATGCGTTTGGCTAGGTTGGCGATATGGCCGGGCAAGTCACCACCTTGACAGGTCGCTGTGACCGCACCGCAAGATGCGTGTCCCATGACGACCACCAAAGGCGTCTCCAGATGCTCAACGGCATATTCTATGGAGCCAAGGACTTCCTCGTCCACTATGTTGCCAGCGTTGCGGATGACAAAGAGGTCGCCGAGCTTTTGGTCAAAGATGATTTCGGGCGCCACGCGGCTGTCGGAGCAGCAGAGGACCACGGCGAAAGGGTGTTGGCCTTCGCAGAGTTTCTTTCGGTCTTCGATGTACGAGTCTTTATCGGACAATGTTCCCGTAACAAAGCGTTCGTTGCCTTCTTTGAGAGTTTGGAAAGCGGATTCAAACTGTTCCATTTTCAAAGCGTATTTTCGGAATAAATCCTATTTGGTGTTGAAAGGTTTGTTTGATAAGCGTTTAAGGTTTCTTTAATGTTTGCTCGGGCTTGATCTCGGCTGATTTTATGTTTTGAGGTGAGATTTTCTCAGGAGGGCTCTTTGGCTTTCTGGTTTCTTTGTTAGGCCCGGGTTTGGTTCTTGTAGTAGCCAAGGTCGCATCGCAGCTTGTCATGCCAAAGAATGCGACTAATACAAGCAATGATAATAGTTTCTTCATCGTTCGGATTTTTTTGTAGGTATGCATGAATGAGACGATGCAAAAATATTAGCTTTATTCAACAAAAGCAAGTTTTTCACAAAATCTCTCGTGCAATCCATGCGCATGCCTCGGCATCGGCCAAAGCGTTATGGTGGTTGACCAAATTGTAGCCGCAGGCTGCCGCTACGGTGTGAAGTTGATGATTAGGTAGTAGCTTACCGAAGTGTTTACGTGAGGCGCGGCAGGTGCAGTAGAACTGGTAGTCGGGATAATCCATCTGGTAGCAGCGCATCACGGCCTTGAGGCAACCTTCGTCGAAAGGACTGTTGTGCGCCACCAAAGGCAAGCCTTCGATAAGTGGCTCGATCTTCTGCCAGACGTAGGGAAACACGGGCGCATCTTCGGTGTCATCCTTGGTAATGCCATGGACAAGGGTGTTCCAATAGAGGTAATAATTGGGCTCAGGCTGAATAAGGGAATAGAATGAGTCCACGAACTCGCCTTCGCGAACAATGACCACACCCACGCTGCACACGCTAGTGCGTTCATTGTTGGCGGTTTCGAAGTCTATGGCGGCGAAGGAGTTCATTTCTTGCTGTAATTGTTCCACATCCGTTTTACCATGCCGGCCATTTCCTTTCGCAGCCAAAGCGGTTCCAGCACTTCAAGTGCATCGCCGTTCCAGAGGAGTTCTTGCTGGAAGTCGAAGGTGGGACGCACCTCGACGGAGAAGATGCTGTATTCGCCCGTGTGCACCAGCTCCTTTTGTGAAGGATGCAAAGGCAAGGAACGCAAGTAGTTGGCTTGGTCGGCGCTCACTTTCAGCTTAACGGTTTCGATGGGGCAATTCTCATCGCGAATGATCCCGAAACAACCTTTGAAATAGCTCTCAGGGCTGAATTTCTTGGGGTATTTGAAGGTCTCCTCCGACAGCTGGGCTTCTTGTACGCGATCCAAGGAATAGATTCGGATTTTATTTTCATATACACTGTCACCCACCATGTACCACCGCTGCCGGAACAGCTTCACGCAATAGGGCGCTACGGGAAATGTGTGCTCGCTTTCGCTCCAAAAGCCTTTATAGGTGATTTCAAGCAATCGGTTTTTCTTCATGGCTTCCATGACCGTGGCGAGGAAGTCTTGGCCTGAGGGGATGCTTTCCAAAAGGATACGGTCGCTGAGCGACTTGTTTTCCAACAGCGTGTTGTTGACCGACATAGTGCTGAGCAGCCAGCGTTGCAGACCGTCGTCCTCAAGCACCTCGCGGTTCTCGATGTAATAGCGGTCGCCGTCGCTCTTGTCGCACATAATGACGAGGCCAAACATCTCTTCCACCGCATTTTTCCAAGTGTGGAACGTGCGGCGTGGAATCTCCAGACCTTCGCTCAAATCGGTGTCGAGCCACCTGCGGTTGATTTCCTTCAGCGTGATTTTCTTGGCCTGGTAAAGCGTCTCTACAAGCCAGACGTATTTGTTGATTTGGTTTTTGGACATGGTTTTTAGTTTTTCTGATTGATAAGGTTTACCACCATTTTCACTATCCTTTTCCCTTCTGTTTGAACTTGTGCTATTTTTGCACAGGTTGCCTCGCGCTCTAACTCTTCATCCAAGGGATTGGTTTTATGCGGCAAAGATAACAAAAAGATTGTGCCAAATTAATGCACAGGCAAAACTTTTGTAAGCCAAACTCTTCTTTGAAAAGATTGGGCATACCCTGTCAGCTCTTTGCGAAGCTCAGGCTGCAACGAAGTGTACCGGATGCAGGCGGCAAGCCAATCAAGAATCACTTGACGATAAGCTTCATCTTTGTATTCGATGCGTGCGGAAGCCTCGCTTCGTTGGTCGTTGAGGATTAAACTAAGCCGATTGCCCCTATGCTCAACGGCAATGCTTCTTCCTTGGTTGTCAACAATCATCAAGTCGGGGCTTACTTGGGCGGATTCACAATCGAATGGGAATGGTCGTTTCTGTCGTATCACTTCATTGAGGAAAGCATACATGAAGACACGCCCCATTCCGTGCTCGTCCTCGTGACCGAGCAGACGGGCGATAGTGGCCGTGTCAATGGCTTTGCTGTGCTTCATTACGGAACTCAACTTTGATTTCGTAGTAAAAATCACGGCAATAGATGAAGTCAGTGATGGCAAAATCGGTGTGGTCGAACAGGTTGTGAAAGGCTTGTGTCAAGTGCAGGTCTTTGGTCAGCTCCTGGTCGAGGCCTTCGTTCCAGTTGGGCGGCGGACACTTCATACCGATGAATTCTTCAAAATCGTTGGAATTAGGGTCGCCGTTCCCTCTCAATTGGAGAGGAAAGGCAACGCCGCCTTCATACAGCAGGTTCCATCCCGAATCCTGCAAAGCATTCCAAAGCTCTTGGCGGTCCTCACCCTGCACGGGGTGCATTGCCGGATAGTCATTGCTGAGGTAGCAGCAAGCCTCGACTTCCACATCTTCACCGAAGCCTTTGTTGGCTTCATACACGGCGTGGGCTTTGTCGAACATCTCGCGCAAGGCCTCCCGCATCGCGTCGTTGAAGGCTATGATGTCGGGCAACATCATTACTTGTTCGTGCTTCAACACCTTGCTCCAAAGCCCTTCAAACGACATGATGATTTGGTCTTCAAGTGCCTTTAAGGCATCGTCTTGTAATAAGTCTTTGATGTTCATGGTGTTTTGTGTTGAAATTTGCTGCAAAGAAAACAAAAGCCTGTGCCGAATTGAAGCACAGGCTTTGAGAGATTCACAGATTATGAAAAAAATTGAGGATTTGGAACAAGCCTATGTCTTCTCAACTTTGACTCCAGAAATCTCATTTCCTCAACAATTTGGTCAACTTCCATCATATCGCTGGCATCTTTCCAATAATACCACCAATCGTTGTTTGTAATTTTCTCATATCCATCAATGCTTAAATCGGCTACTTTATCCAACTTTTCTTTGGTAATCATGGTTTCTGGAT
Source organism: uncultured Bacteroidia bacterium (assembly GCA_902767725.1). Lineage (GTDB taxonomy): Bacteria > Bacteroidota > Bacteroidia > Bacteroidales > F082 > Limimorpha. Next base: position 31,991 of record CACXIM010000036.1, read on the forward strand.
TCTTTCTGATACCAATTTCAACATCAATCGGTTTTCCTTCATTTTTTCTTGCATCCCATTCACAGCATACAAAGTAATCACTTATTTCAATCCCACTCCTATCCATTCTCGTGCCCAATCTTGTTCTCTTGTAAGCAGATGGTCCTTTAAGTCTGATGCAGCAAAACAGAACGCCGAGTCAGGAAGTTGCTCCTTTATTTTCATAAACAAGTCTTTTCGTTGTTGCAATGTGTTTGAAAGAAGCGTGCTTTCCAAAAGAGCTTTCATCATGTCGTATGTGACACCATAGATATTGCAGAATCGCTTGTAGGTAATGTTTGCAAAATCACCACTTTCAGACTGATAGCGCGTGATTTCAAATGGCAAAGCTTCGATCCGCCTATCATATAACAAAGCATCTTCATTGCTTTGATATTCATCAAATTGCAATCCATTGTTCTTGCTTCGGTTGGCCTCGAATGAAATGGCAGCAATGTTTCCTATGCTATTCAACCAAATCTTGTCAAATTCTCGATATTTCTCTCGTTTACCAACAATCCGGTCTTGTGCAACTATATGATCGTAATCCCAAGGACGATTGTATTCTGCCCACATATCCTGTCTGGCCGGGTCATAATTTGAGAAATGGGTGTTTAAATACTGGCGTTGCGCATACAGCAGCATTTCTTTAGCTTCCATAGCCCCATACCAGAAAACCCTGTTGAAAAACTCATGCGCTGGAGCAGGCATACTTTGCCCCAACTGCCATTTTTCCGATGCCTCGATTTTTATGAAATGCTTGACATCTTCAAGGGTATAAATATGTAATAACTTGCCATCGTGCATCAAGCGACTCAATGCCGTTTGAATGTTCGCAACATTTATTCCATTCTTGCATCTTGTGAACACTTCTTGGACACAGCCTTTTTTGTCGTTTGAAAACCAGTGCAGACAAAAAGCAAGCGCTTTGATTTCATCAGACTTCAAATCAATTCCAGTTTGTAAATCCTTGTATGCAAAGTACATAAGCAACAAGTAAATGTCAGGAGAATTACGTGCAATCAAAGTGCGCAACAAACTTGGCGTTTTCATATCTGACTTGTCATTAACGCCCAACCATTCATCCACTTTTGTTAGTACTTGTTCGAGGTTTTTGTTATACAATTCTTCTATTGACTTGCTTCCCCATTCATCTTTAGCGACATTTCTAATTTCTTTGATGCTCAATTCCGGTTTAAGACCCTTGTCTTCATCCTTGGTTAGTGCCAAGCGAAAAGCCAACATGGCCATTTTTGACGGATTCATATAGTGTTGGGCAAGACAGTCATTTGTTTCTTTTATGGAGGGCCAATACGCCTTGATTGCCGAATAGTTTAAATCATCTCTTGATATTGCTGTTCCGCCCGTATTAAGTCTTGTAAATAACACTTCGAGAGTCGTCTGTTCATTTGTTTCGGTCATTGTTTCTTTTTCTATCACGGCCTTCGATAGATGGTTGCAATTAACTTGATACTCTTTGATCCTTTGAAATGCAGGATAAATCGCTCCAATGTAGTCCTTCTCTTGATCAGAAATCTTAAGGTCTTTGCAAGCGAAATCAGACTTTCTGAAATTATCCAGGGATTCTTCAAGAAATGTTTCGCAATTCTCTGTTCCAGCTTTCAAAAGACAATAAAGAGGTATAGGCGCTCCGGCCTCAATAGGCCATGTTCTTTTCAGTGAAAACTCATTATTGTAGATGTTCCCCATAAGACCGAATCTGTCCAACGCTTCCCGCTTTTCAGATGCATTCAGTCTTGTACATTCATCATCATTTTTGAACCCCCATGGATGTGGAATCGTTGTAGTTTTAATCCAAAAACTTCGAGTCGAGTTTTTCACTTGTGGAGGATTTAGGTCAAGCCAAAGTATCGCCCTGGCGTTTTCAACAGTGTTAAAGCCAAGACTGATGGCATTAAACCGTTGCTGTCCGTCCATCAGGTAATACTTTCCTTTGTTTTGATCATCGGTAATGTCCGAAAGCAAAAAAGACCCAATGGGAAATCCCCGAAGAATAGAATCCCATAGCAATTCAACTTGGCTGGGCTTCCAAACCAAGCCTCTCTGTAGGGCTGGAATTGTGACTAAAGAATTGCCTTTTGCCCAATCAGCTATTTCTGACAATGTATATTTTAGGTTTTCCATATCTATATGGTGTTGATATTGCAAAATACTTCTTTGTTTATGAATAAATCAATCCAACGCCACAAAATCAAAATCCGACGGATAGCAGTTGGCTTTCTTGTAGTCGAACTGATAGATGCGCATGTAGGTTTCCTTGATCTCCTTGGCACCATTGCTGAAGGGATTGGAAACATGCATGGGGACGGTCACGATGATGACCATTTCGGGCGTAAGCACCGTGCCGTTTACTCTTTTGACCCGCTTGGGCCATACTTTGAATACTTTGCTCATGTTTGTTAGTTTCAAAGAAAACAAAAGCCTGTGCTGGATTGAAGCACAGGCTTTTGTTTTTAAATAACTTGCCCTGAGAAACTATATCGGATTCAGTTTGTAAATACCCGAAAACAAATATTCAATTATTGGTGATGTTGTACTTTCCCCTTTCCAATAATTACTGGCGATTTGTATCATTTGGTCAAAAGAACATTGAACAGGAATGTCATTCAGCCACTTCATATCATGATGTTCTATATCTCTTGTTTCTATCAATTCTGCCTTGCAAATAATTCTATTGTGCAAAGGATCAACAGTTTGTTGGAAATCTTTTACATGATGAAGTTCGTCGAATAAAAAAATGCTTTTAAATCGATCTAGTTTACTTGGGTAAAAATTCGTTCTTACAATAAACCATAGATATTCCCAAATAGAAGACAAATCTTTATGTTCCAAGACCTTACCCGTTTTTTCATACAAGTCACAATAAGGAAAAATCAACTTTTTCATTGTCGTCAATGAAACATATTTTTTTGTTTCTTTAATATTGATAATACTTGTTGGTACACTTGTTTCGCCACTTGCTTCAATTCTCTTAACTTCATCCAAATAAAGAGAAAGGTTTAGAAATCCGTAACACACCGTGTCTAATTGCAAACCACTTTCCTGCCAAAACGACAACAAAATGTTGAAAATAGGCATTAAGTCAATAACCTTTTTCATTCTCGGTGGCATTTCGGCAATATCCGTATCAATCATAGTGCTTATTGGCTCATGATTTGGATCTACAAGGCGATAGTACGTTTTGTCCTGTAAACTCATTTTAGTCTTTGGGAAAGAATTGTTTTTTACGAGCTATATTGAATAGAGATGTTTGATATAACTATTTCATCGGAAGTTGATATTCATCTATCTGGTGCAAAATCTCTTTTACTCTCCGCTCAAGATAGATTTCAAAACCGCCATTTTCAATGGCTCTTTTTAATTCATCGGGTTTTTGATTGTACTCATTGTCATATTCCCAACCATAAGGATGTTCATTGGGATAACTTCTATTACTAAATAGTTGGCCCTTGTTCAGGTATCTAGAATCAACTGCATTTTCTCCAAAAATTCCAATATAAGTGAAGAAAGAACTATTCGCAATTAGACCATACTTTTCAAACAAGATCGACAAAGCCCAATCCTCTCTATAGAATCTTATAAAAATATAAGAATCATTTTTGTTATCTGGATTTACAAACCCCACCTCTCCCATTAATTCAAGTTTTTGAGCCACAACTGCAACCACTTCTTTTATTTTGGGTATATAGGAATTCCAACTATTCCAGTCTATTCGATTGTTTAAAGACGTTTTAATCTCATTCATTTGATTTAGGAGCCGTTGGATTTCATCCGTCTTATTATTCAATATTTCCAGCTGTTGTTCATCAGTTTTATTAGCTAACTGAAGTTTTTCGATTAAATATTCTCGCAATTCCATATTCATCTTTTTGTTTATTGTTCGTAAATCAAAGTAGCCATTTAAATAATCAAGATATTGCATGGCTGCGGTATAGAGATATGTCTCCTTTTGTCTGCAATTGGGAATCACATCCTCTTCAAGCCAAGCAATGATGTCTTCTCTGAAGGTAATGATTTTAAACCTGTCTTCAAATTCAGCTTTCAAAGAATTCTTATTTGGACACTTTGCCGCATCACAGCAAGTTTCACATTCCCCTATTGGAACTTTCCAACTACAATCAGTTGGATCGTATTTCTGAGGAGGTAAAAACACAACGTAGATTTGTTCTGGATCAAAGTCCTCGTTACGCATTTTTATGATGTAACGAGCAAGTTGATTCTTTTGAAGAATAGCATCATAAATCTTGTTCTCAAAAATGATAGCATATTTGCCTTTTTCTCGCACCAACAAATCAATCCGCCAATCTTCTGAGGATATTTGTGGTTCAGACACATCAATATCCCAGTCGCTTAATTTATTTCTTATAAAGCTTTTGAGCAGAGTGTATTCGCCATTTTCGTTGTATTGAAGCAAGGACGCAAGAATACGACTATTGGCGTTTTCGTTTACATGTAATTCATCAATCACGTTTATGTGATACGGAAGCTTCTGCTTCAAATGTTTATAACGCCTCGTGAATTCTTCCAATAACTGAAAGAAGCCATCAGCTTCAGCACGATTACTTGCTTCAAATTGAGTCAAGAGGTCTTGACATTCATTATATGTTTCGATGTAGTCCATTTAAAACTCGTTTTCCCAATCTCCATTGTCAAAGAAATTGTCCATCTCATCAAACGATTCCATGATGTCTTCTATGATTTCTCTTTCTGATTGGAAATAATCATCATCAACATACATTTCAATGTCATCTTCCAGTTGGTCTGCAATTCTGTCAAACAAGGCGCATTTGTCTGCACCATATTTCATTTCTTTGTCGCTCATCCGACGATACTTGGCGACAATTTCTAATAATTCTTCTTTAGTCATACTACAAGTATTTAATTGACTGGCAAAACTACATATTTTGTTTCAATTCACCAAAACAATCAATCCCACCATCCCCGCATCCGGCGTTCCAGATATAGAAACAACACATGCCAGGCTTTTTCTTTGCGCAGCGAATGGCAGGAATAAAACCGCTTTTCATAGCGTTTGTAGTTCTTCGTGTTGACGTATGGCGCGTCTTCGTCGTCGTCAAAGAAAGCATCCTTACCTTGGGCAATGCTGATGAGTCGCATGGCAACCTCCATTTGCTTTGCAATTTTTTTGGCATCAGCACAATGCGTATGCTTGCTTAAGAAGAAGTCTCTCATGCTTTCAAGTTTATAGTAAATCATATCCAACAAACAGCCATAGTCGTAATCGACCAATTTGGCCACTTCTTCATCTGTGTATTGGGGTCTTTCAGAGCAGTCTGCCACACGGCGTTTTTGTCCTTTTACCTTGGCTGCTTCTTGCAGCTTCATTTTGTGTCTGTATTTCATAGTTTAGAAGATTGGGGGGTGTTTTCTGTTGGTTGTTTGAGGGAGGACATGTAGTCGCCAAGCAGAAATGCCTCTTGGCGGTATTTATATGTTGTCATCTGAAGCACATCGGGAATGCTATATGCTTTGAAGCTGATTAAGTTCCAAAAAGTATAGCATGGCTGGACTTCGGGTGCCATTGAAAAAGATGCATTGTCGTATTCTCGCCAGCCATCAGAATAAGGTGTGTAACCTTCATCGTTACAATCATACAAAACGCAATCATACATGTAGATATGGTCGATAATGTCCAACATTCGATTCCATCTGGATCCATAAAAAGCATCATCGTCCAAAGGTTCCAGTTGTGGGTTTTTATCATCGTGCCAGTATTCTATTAAGCTGCAAAATAAGTATCGCTTGTCAATGGCCTGCAACATGGCGTACATTCTGGCATGCTCAGCCTCTAAATCGTGCTCGTAGGTTTCGAGCAAGGAATTGACTTTAGACAGTCTAACAAGATCATCATCATTAAAATGCAACTCAAACAATCGATTAAGTATCTCTGCTCTTTTATTAAGTTTTTTCCAGATTTCTTGATTGTTGCTGATGCAATAATACTCTTGCCCTTTTTGAAAACTACAGGCAAGCTTTTCAATTTCCGACTCACACTTTGTGAGCATCATACGGAGTTGGTCGGCGTTTGTAATTGAACTAATCATTTATTATTGGGTTTTACGCTGCGAAGAAAGCAAAAGCCTGTGCCGAATTGAAGCACAGGCTAAAAATTGTTTATGAAGGTGATGAAATACTAAATAAGATTGCCCTGACCGTTCAAATACTCAACAACGGCTTTGACTTCGTCTTCTTCAATGTTTGTTGCTTGAATTCGGATGGATTCTGCTCCATTACTGAACAGCATGTCGCCATCAAAAAACTGAGTTTCACCTTCATCACTGTCAAGAATTACAAGGGATTCTTCTTCGTCTAATAAACCTACTGCAATTCTTCCAGGAAAATTGGCTTTGATGCGACCGGTTACGAAATGGAAAGAAGGGCTTTCGGTGGCAATGATTAAATGGATGCCTACTTTATGCGCGCTTTCTGCTATTCGTATCAAAGGCATCTCGTATTTACCTCCAGCATTTCTTTTAAGGTCGGCAAATTCAGATATAATTACGACCCAATATGGTAATTGTTTGCAAATCTCAGAGTCTGGGATCTGACCTGACCTGTTTTTTTGGTTGTATTCTGAAAAATGGCGACAACTTGCAGTTTTGAGAAGATCGTAACGTGCTTCCATCTCTTCACAGACTGCTTTGAGAGCTTCGATTCCTTTGCTCGGTTCTGTTATAACAGCGCTTTCATTATTTGTTAATGTTGCCAAATACCGTTGGCCAATCCAGTCAAAAAGTTGGAAATGGCTTTGATTATAAGGGGCAATCAGAACAAATTTTAATTCCGATGGAAGCCTACTGTAGAGCAGTGATGTGATGATTGAATGAAGGCAGGGCGTTAATCTAAAGCCGATGCTTTCGCCAATCAGAACATGATGTATCTTTGCGAGATCAAAAACGAAATAACCGTCATAAGATTTGCCAATCACACATGGCAGTTCATAACTTGAGTTCAAATAGTCTTCAGATTCGAGTGCTTCTCTCATAAGAACCTGTTCTGGGCTTTCTTTGGGAAACTCGATGTCAATGGCACTACCCCAAAAGTTGGTTGTTATTCGAGCACTATTTGAAACAAAACCCAAAGGAGGATCAGATTCCAATTCTTTGATTGCCGACATTTTTGTCGTTGATGGAATTGTTACTCTAAAAAGGCATTTGGAAGGACCTTCCTTTACTACAATATCATTGACAAGGATACCATACTCTTTGAGCAGCATGGTAATATCTGCTTTCCTTTGAATGATTTCGGCTTCAGAGAGCCCTTTCCCTTTGTTTCCCGGAGGAGCCTGTAGTAATTCAAGCGGAAACAACTTTTTGATTTTACTGTTTTCGTTTTCCATTTTGTTGACCTTTTGATGATCTAATGTCTTTTCAACTATGCTAATCTAATGCCTTATAGTTGAAGTCAGACGGATAGCAGTTGGCTTTCTGGTAGTCGAACTGGTAAATGCGCATGTAAGTTTCCTTGATTTCTTTGGCTCCATTGCTGAAGGGATTGGAGACATGCATTGGGATGGTCACGATGATGACCATTTCGGGCGTAAGCACCGTGCCGTTTACTCTTTTGACCCGCTTGGGCCATACTTTGAATACTTTGCTCATGTTTGTTAGTTTAGCACAGGCTTAAGGAAAAAAGAGTTTTTGTGTTACAGATTCTATTCGGTTTGCTCGCAAATCTTTTCTTGATAGTTTTGGCAAATCAATTTTTCAGAGTCACTTGTTCCAACTTGGGCAACTAGGCCATCGAGTTTTTCTATGAAGGAAGAGGAATCGTCTATGCCATTAGTATAAAAGAAATACCAATTCTCTTTTTTGTCTCCATCTTCGATGTTTCTTAGAATAGGTTTGCATGCACTAGTCTCGTCAATGATTCGAACAAAACCGTTACTATGCCATTGGAAACGTTTATTTTTGAAAACGAACTGAATGTCCCATCCCCACCAAAAATTACCTGCTTTTTCATTTTGTATTACGAACCGAAATCCTTCGTTTCTTGAACGTTCTATTAATTCCCATAATATTTTGTTTCGATGGGAACCACCCCAATCAAATGTGATTGCATATTGACCATATGGTTTATAATAGCCTAGAATCCCATTCCATCTAAATCTTCCTGTGGGCTCTGTCTCAATAAATACTTTGTATGGTAAAGCATCTAGTATTGGTACGATAAATTGATTAGCATTTGAATCATTTAAAGAATTGGAAGGTTTGATATCATCCAAACTATTAGCTAATAGTATATTGTGGACACTATTCTTCCATGTTGAAGAGCATAAAATCCATTTCCATGTACTTGCATTTGGATTGAAAACTTGTTTGTCGTACAATTGATCATTCCAATTGTTGCATTGAATAACCAATGATTTCGTGAGAAAAACCTTATAATCTTCTTTTACACCTATACCATTCTTATCAAAATACTTTTGAACATTTCTCCATTTTTTGTCAAAACTGTTCCAACTGTCTTGTGTTACATTACCTTTTTCATCTTGAAACAGGAATCGTATTGCACCCTTGAAAAACGCATATTTCTCGGCATCTTCGATGATTTCTTCCCATGTCTGGTAATTTGAACCATCTTGCTTCTTGTTGCTGCCCTTGTATTCGCGAGGCTTTCTGGCTTCATCAACGATTTGCTTGGCTTTGGCTATTTCTTCGGCTACTTGTTCCATAGCATGATATTGTCCTTTTAAATCGAAATCATCAACATGATTTGCCAACGCATCATAAATGTTGTGGCTTTTATTTGATAGCTTTTCTATTAACCTCAATGCAGCGTGATATGTATCAGAACTATCAATCGTTGAGTTTTCAATTATATTCCAAACAACACGCATCCATCGTGCCAAGGTTTCGCTGGAATTTTCATCATTTTCTTTAAAAAATTTCAGTAAGGCATAAAACGCAATACGGGAAGGATAGGTTTCTCTATTGTTATTGTTGGTAATACCTGTGTAAAAATTCCACAGTTTCTTTTCTTCAACACTGGTTCCTCTATTCCAAACTGCTTGGCAACAATTGTTGTAATTGAATCTCTTTTCGCACAAAATATCCCAAATGTTGAAGATAGGAATCAAGCACTCTTCTACACCACATTTATTTAATATTTCATTGTAAACATCCCACGAGACAAAATCGTCTTTTGTAGGATACAAAGGCATTTCATCTATAATCTTCCTGTTAATTTTGTCATTATCAGCGTTTTGATGCTGGACAAACCAACACCTCCAAACATTCATGAAATGACGATTGAAGAAACTCATCAACAAAGTGTCTGGCAATTCTTTCTCTGTTCTATTAATGTTTGCGACCTCCCAAAACAATTCCAGCCATGTACCGTCGATACCTGTATATTTATTAGTGATTGGGTCATATTGTCCTTTTAGTCTGTTGAGTAAGACGTCGTATGTCTTTTGTTTGCCTTCATCTTCTTTTTTCTTTTCTTCAATATACTGTTCCAAACTTGCCTTGAAATTCTCAAATGGCGTAAGTTGCTTGCCGCGAGCATTCATTTTTACATAAGTTTCGTCGGATAACTTATGCTCTCCCATATCGACAAAATGGAATGTAATAGGACAATTGCAACCACTTGTTAGTTTTTCCGCGAAGTTTTTGAATCGGTCCTTGCCTTTAATTTGATTGTGAATTTCATCCAGCATCGTGAGCATGCCCATGACAGTTGGGTCTTTTTGCCAATCCGGATAGAACCAAGGTTGATTCGTGATAAAACGATAAATCCAGTTGTCTATGGAATCAATATAATTCTTTGTTTTCTCGTCTTTTTCTTTGTCGTCTTCTTTCAATCTACTCTTATAGTTTTCTTCTAACAGTTTCCTATAAGCGTTGTCTGGGATAACATCGTGTTTCACCAATTCTTCACAAAACTCGCGGGAAGATTGTCGTGTCGCGTATGAGAATCGACCGAGTATGTCTTTGCAAATGCAATTGCCTTTATGACGGCAATCCGATACGGACTGGCATTTCTCAAAAACATATTTGTGAAACAAGAACAACGTAGTGAGTCTTTGTTGTCCATCAAACGGTATGAACTTGTTTTCGTCAACACGCCCATAAACGAAATCGAAAAACAATGTTTCATTTTCAACTGTGTTTACCAATTTCCCAACAAGAGATTTTCTTACATCGGCGGCTTTTACATTATCGCGGCCTTGTGCATAGTCTCGTTGAATGATTGGTATCTCTATCCGATATTTGCTAATCAACTGATAGAATGAATATATATCGTTCATTTTTTACTCTCCTTTAATTTTACACCATAAGACTTAAGTTCATCGTTCTCTTTTAGTAGAAATGCATCAAGTTGTAGATACGCTGCGACTACTTTTGTCATCGCAGTAACATACTCTATCCCCGCTTGCTTGTCCCATAATAGTGGGTTTGTGGAATATGGCGAATAATGTTTGAAAAACACATTTCTTGTACAAATCGGAACAAACAAAGATTCTTTTTCGACATTTTCGTATTCTGCCAATTTCGCTCTCTTTTCTGGATATAGTTTGTTGTTAAAAGCAGCATTCTTATCGCCTTGCAAAAGAGCCATATTGGTTAGATGGTCATCTTTTTCGAATTCTTTTTCTAATACAAAAGTGTTATTTAACCTCTTTATAGATATTCCCATCATAGCACCGACAACAACCTTGTATAAGGGATATTGCTCATTTTCATCTTTTGCAACGATTGATTCTTTATTAATTGAATTTACGAAATCCGTCGACATTTTATCAACTGTATCTGGTTCGTTGGCTGTAAATCGAAATGATTTTGCAAATTGCTTGAGTTGGTTTATTTCATCGTCCAACCATTCCGTTTTAGGCTTTTCGTTTTGTGCATGAATATGTTCTAATGACCATTTCTTTTTTGCAGCCTCAAAGTGTTTGTCAAATGGATAACGAGACACTTCGCTTATTTGGTTTTGGGTAGTGGCAAGGTTGAATAGTAACAAAACATTGTGTATCTCATCGTTGTTGGGGCCATATTTCCAGCTTGCAAAATTAACTTCCACAATCACTTTGTCTTTGGGTTTTTCGCCAATGCCCAATGATTTCTGGCAACGACTTATCAAAGAAGACAGGAAAGTGTCTTTGGGGTTTTCTGCATCGCACAGCAAGTCTCGAAGCATTGACATGTTGTCACTTCCTTTCTGATTCATCAAATAGCCTATGTAATGGTATAATTGTCTGTTGTCGTACCATGCCTTCATTATTCGGAAAAACCTTTGAATGCTGCTCCATTGTATTTCCCAGCCTTCTTTTGCTATGGTTTCTGAATAAGTTGAGAAAATGAAATAATCATTTAGTCTTAACTCTTTTTCAATGTCATATTTGTATTCCTTTTTGTCATTCTTTTTGCTACGCAGAATCATTTCCAACAAGAAATCGATTCTTGTGCATTCAAATCTTGCATCTTCTGGCTGTGGATTGATAAAATACCAGAAGGAATTGTCGTGCAGGGTTTGTTCCATTCTATCCCATTCTCCAGCCATTTCCAATTGCTTCAGACGCATGGCATCAGCATTCATCCCAGTGAAATTGTCATCTTTCAACAGAAGGGCTTTTACTAATTCTGCATTGCTCAACGATATTTTACCGGAATTAAGACGTTTGAAGACCTCGTAGGCATTGTCTTGTGTTTCATACCAAATGACCTTGCATGAGTTCTTTATTTTATCAACAAAGTCGGGTTTCAAAGGATCTTCCTTTGCATTTTTTTTTGCATTGACAACATTTTTCGTTGAAAGCATGAAGTGAAAGTCAATATTAGCCCCGTCGTTCTCATTTATTATATTAGCTAAAAACTCGCTGCTTTTTGGCCGTGTTTGGTATTGAACGGTTGGTAATGTTGTATTTTCAGACAGTATTTTCAAAATGATATAAATTGTTGTCAGCCTTTGTTGTCCATCAATCACTTCATACCATTGTTCCGAATCAAGAATAGCGCATTCTTTTTTTCTTTCAGAATCCATTTCTTTCACAACCAATGGCTGCAAACAATACCATGTTTTTTCTTTTGAATCTTGTAATTCTTGCGGTTTAAATTCATTTAAATCATCCAACAAGTCCTTTACCTGTCGCTCTGTCCAACGATAACCTCTTTGGTAACTTGGAACAAAGAACTTCATACCAAGAAGTTCGTTCACCGATTTCAATTCAATCTTGTTCTCTGTCATTTTTGACTCAGTTTAGATTTGCAAAACTACAAATGTTCTTCAACTTGACCAAATAGAATTGCTAATCCAACGCCACATAATTAAAACCCGACTGTCCGCAACAGGCTTTTTTGTAGTTGAACCCGTAGATTCGCATGTGGGTGTCCTTGATTTCCTGGGCTTCATTGTAAAAAGGATTCGAGGTGCCGATTTTCGTGGTCACGACAATTTCCATTTCTGGTGTCAATACGGTTCCGTTTACTCTCTTGACCCTCTTGGACATTACTTTGGATACTCTACTCATAATGATTTGTTTTAAGTTTGCGCTGCAAAGAAAACAAAAGCCTGTGCCGAATTGAAGCACAGGCTGTAATCATTTTCTTATTTCTGAAACAATCAGGCTATTGGATCCCCGCAAAAATCTCTCCGTTTACATGCCTTGCAGTGCTTCCCAATCCAAACCGCATCAAATTGGTTCATGGCTTGCTCGACCAGCTCAGGATTGTCGGTGAGGATGCCGGCCTCGAAGTTGCGCGTACCCTCGCCTTTCATGCCGATGCCTGCACCTGTGAGGTTGGCGCTGCCAATATAGGCCACTTGGCCATCGAAGACCAAAATCTTGAAATGTACCCTTGGACAAAGCGCCCTCTCCAAACCATCAAACAAGGCCGGGTATTTGTCGAAGTCCTCACGAAACGCTGGACCCGGCTCTTTGGCGTGGATAAGCCGTACCTCAACGCCTTTTTTGATGAGCTGCGCCAAGACCGCAAGGAAGGGCATCGTTTGAGCTCCGACCTTGACATACAGGTCTTTGATGTCGGCGGTGCCAATCCAGAGGCTGCGTTTGACCTTGGGGACTCGAGCGAGTACTTCGGTGTAATGGGCAGAATCGGTGATGAGTTTCAGCATGGTTGTTGTATGTTTAGTAATGCAAAAATAACACAAGTTCTTTGAATGTGGAGGTCGCGGTTGCTGTTTTCCGCTGCAAAGAAAACAAAAGACTGTGCCAAATCACGGCACAGTCTCAATAATCTTTACATTGTTCTCTAAAAATACTTAAAGCCAATCTTATGGCTTTCTTTCTGTTCCAAACGCTCGCTGTCGCAATGCGCCATCAACTTCTCCAAGGAAGAAGCCGCATCGCCGTGCAGCACGGTGTCGATGGCATAGTGACGGGCTACATTCTCGATTTGGCCACCGCTGAAGTCGTACTTCTCGGCCAAGACTTGAATGTCGGACTCCTGCAACTCGGGCAGCATCGAATGCCAAATTTGCATCCTTGCCTCCAACGTAGGCTTGTTGAACTTGATTTTGTAGAGGAAACGGCGTTCGAAAGCCTTGTCCATGTTTTGGGCGAGGTTGGTGGTGGCGATGAGGATGCCTTCGAGAGTCTCCATTTCCTGAAGGATGATGTTCTGGATGGAGTTCTCCATCTTCTCCACGGCACGCTCCGCTCCCTCCTGACGCTTGCCAATGATGGCGTCAGCCTCGTTGAAGAGCAGGATGGGGGTGATGGACTGCTGTGCGACCTTCTCACGATACTGGTCGAACACCGCCTTGATGTTCTTCTCACTCTCTCCAACCCACATGCTCTTGATTTCCGAAATGTTGACCTGCATGATGTCGCGTCCCGTCTGACGCGCCAGCTGCAACACGGTTTCGGTCTTACCCGTACCAGGTGCACCGTAGAACAAGCAGGTGAAGCCACTGCGATAGCCCTTGCCTTTCAAGCGTTCGCAAATCTCACGATAGTGCTCTTCCTCCAGCAACTGGCCCAAATCGGTCACTTGTGCTGCAACACCCTTGTCGTAAAAGAGTTGCTTCTCAACGATGTCCTCGTTTTTAATCAGGCCTTTCCTGTTGACATCCTGCCTCATCGAAGCCAAGTTCAACTCGGGAAACAGCATCTGTTTGGCTTTCCATGTCATACGGAACGACTCGCGGTTAACGAAACCGTCATCGTTGTTGTATTCAATCATCTTGATGTCGAGCAAGACATGCGTGTTGTTGACCAAACGGCTCCTGATGTAGTTCCACTCGTACCTCTTGTCGTAGAAAAAGTTCAAGTCGTGATAGCCGATGTTGTCGTCATTGTTGTTGACAAACAGGTGCGAGAACAAAAGCAGCAGCATCTCGTCCTTCTCATAAAGGTTGAAACCCTTCAGCTTTTGGACGAAAATCAAATGTTGGTTGCTGTCGAGCAGGTCGCGGAGTTTTCTTTCTGCAGCATCGGTGCTCAACTCGTTGTCGTCGCGCATTTCCATGATATCGTCGATGAGGCCAAACAACTCGGTGCAAGTCAAGCCGGAGCAATCGTGAGGCACGAATTTCTCATCGTTCTTAAAAGCATTGACTACCTCCAAGGGCACATGGTAAGTGATGCCGCTACGGGTGCGGCTGCAGTTCACCAAGCCACGGCATTCCAACTCGTCAACATCCTTCATGAGACGGATGACACGGGTGGTGCTGCACTGGAGGTGCTCGGAGAAATCACTAATGCGGATGGTGTCGTTGCTCTTGTCGATAAACAGCGACATCATCACCGACTGTTCCTTGGTGAGTTCCATCATGTCCATAAGGTACTTGATGGGTCGCGCCGCCTTGCGGTAAAACTCCGTGTTCAGTTGCGATCCTTTCGAGAGGTCCACAATCTTTTCCACTGCGGTCAGCAGGTCCATTTTCTTGGTCGTTTTTTTCTCTGGTTCCATAGCTTTCTCCTTCCATAATCTTTCAACAATAATTATAGAACACAAACCGTGTTTTTTCAACCCCGGGGCGAAAAAAATTCTTCGCGCTCGGTTCACGCTGCAAAGAAAAAGAAAGCCTGTGCCAAATTATTGCACAGGCAAATCTGAACCGCAGAATTTTTTAATATCCAATTATCGCCACATCCTCAATCAACTTTGTTAGGGTGTATTTCCCCTCGAACTCGAATAAGATGAGTATAGCAAAATTGATGGATTTTTTAAAATGAAAAGCCCCTTTTTCGTATTTTTGCACCAAACAAAGCATTAGAACATGAGAATCTGTGTGATCGGCGGAGCGAATGCCGACATCATCGCCACGAGCTTCAGTGCCTTTGTGCCTTGCGACTCCAACCCTGGCACGGTGCGCCTGATGGCGGGTGGGGTAGGGCGCAACATCGCCCATAACCTTGCGCTGCTGGGCGACGAGGTCGTTTTCTTGACCTTGTTCGGAGGCGATGACTTCGGTCGTTTCACTGCCGAGAGTTGCAGTAAAGCCCATATCGACATCAGCCTCTGCGATTATGCCGCCCCGGGTGCATGCTCTTGTTTCTTGAGCATCAACGACTGCGATGGCGAGATGGTCGGTGGCGTGGCGGATATGGCTGCTGCCGATGGCATCACTCCCGAATGGCTGGCCCCAAAAATGGAACAGTTGGGCGATGTCGATGCCTTCGTGGCCGATGCCAATATCCCCGTGGAAACTTTGGCCTATCTCGTTGATCATACCGACAAGCCGCTATATGTGGATGCCGTTTCGGGGGCCAAGGCCATCAAAATCAAAGAGGCCATGGCGATGTCTGTCAAAAAACATTTCTTCACGTTGAAATGCAATCAGATCGAAAATACCATCCTTGCCGACTTGCAAGGCATCGATAGAAGATTTGTCAGCCTCGGAGCAGATGGGTTGGATGTCGTTGAAGACGACACCAAACACCATTTTCCTGCTCTGTCTTGCCATGTGGTGAATGCTACAGGAGCTGGCGACGCACTTATGGCCGGCATCATCCACGCTGCTCCCGAAGCCACTATCGTAGAAGCCGCGCACATCGGCCTGCTCTGCGCAAAGCATAACATTGAAAGTCCTGATACCGTAAATCCACATTGGACGCGAGACTGCGGGACTATGACTTGTGACTATGACAATGACCACGTCAACCAAAAGCTGAGATTTTAGCATTTTCGTGAAAG
Organism: uncultured Bacteroidia bacterium; assembly: GCA_902767725.1. Classification (GTDB taxonomy): domain Bacteria; phylum Bacteroidota; class Bacteroidia; order Bacteroidales; family F082; genus Limimorpha. Next base: position 48,154 of record CACXIM010000036.1, read on the forward strand.
CGGTCATGGTCATGGTCAATGGTCATGGTCAAAAAGTCCCGAAGTCCCGCGTCAAACAATTGAAGTTTAATATAACCAAATAATATGAACAAATACCTTGATCTCTCGCCCGAAGTGGCTGAAGCATTGCAAAACGGGAAGCCTGTCGTGGCTCTCGAATCGACCATCATATCTCACGGAATGCCATACCCACAGAATGTGGAGACGGCGTTGCGGGTGGAGCAGACCATCCGTGATGAAGGGGCAGTGCCTGCCACCATCGCCGTCATTGGAGGCCGCCTGAAGGCAGGCTTGACCCCATCGGAGATTGAATATCTGGGCAAAAAAGGCACCGCTGTCACCAAGGCCTCGCGTCGTGACCTGCCTGTGCTCGTGGCCCGCGGACAAGATGGCGCCACAACGGTGGCCACGACGATGATCATTGCTGCATTGGCTGGCATCCGCGTGTTTGCCACAGGTGGCGTGGGGGGTGTGCACCGTGGTGCAGAGACCACCATGGACATCTCCGCTGACCTAGAGGAGCTGGCTCGCACTCCCGTCATGGTCATCTGTGCCGGAGCCAAGTCGATTCTCGACCTAGGGCTCACCCTTGAGTATCTCGAGACCAAGGGCGTGCCAGTGATCGGCTATGGCACGGAGGAGTTGCCCGCTTTCTACACCCGAAAGAGTGGCTTCAAGGTGGATTACCGCCTCGACACACCCGAGGAGGTGGCCAAGGCCTTCATCGCCAAACAGGAGATGGGACTCGGTGGTGGCATGTTGGTCACCAACCCCATCCCAGAAGAGTATTCCATGGATGCCGACTGCATCAATGCCGCTATCGACGAAGCCGTGGCCGATGCCAAGAGGTTAGGCATCCACGGCAAAGAGACGACTCCTTATCTGTTGGCGCGCATCAAAGACCTCACGGGCGGCGACAGCCTCGCATCGAATATCCAGCTGGTGCTGAACAATGCCCGCTTGGCGGCGCGTGTGGCGAAGGAAATGAGATGATTGTTTATTTCCATTCAGCAATCCATCTCTCGATTTCCTTCACCCGCTGTGCATATTTTTCCAGCTGTCCTTCTATGAAATCGTCGCTGTATTTGCGGTTGCAGAAGCCGTTGCCACGTGCCACGTAGTCGTCGTCTTCAAGCGAGCTGAGGACTTCCTCGTAGTTGTCGTAATACTGTTGGTTCTCCTGCAAAAGCCTTTGCAAATCCTCAAGATCGGCCTCGATGTGCTCGCCGGTTGAAAAGGTAAAACGCTTTTTCATAATTAGATAAGCCTATTTGGTTGGCATGTTTGAAGCAAGTTTTTATTACAATGGCTTCTGACTATGACCATGACTATTCCATCGAATGTTTGGTATCTTGTCTGTGAAGAAGTGAAGACTGTCCAAATCGTAATAAATGGTCATAGTCATGGTCAATGGTCATAGTTAAAAAGCCATTAGTTTTTGAATAGATATATAACTTAACCAATCGACTGCAAGTCAGTGAGTTTCTTGTAAACGCCGCCAAGGGCAATCAAGTCGTCGTGTTTGCCGCGTTCGATGATCTGACCTTTTTGCAGCACCACGATTTCGTCGGCGTATTGTATCGTCGACAGGCGGTGGGCGATGACGATGGAGGTGCGCTGGCTCATCACTTTGGCCAAGGCGTCCTGCACCAGGCGCTCGCTCTCGGTGTCCAACGACGAAGTGGCCTCGTCGAGGATGAGAATAGGCGGGTTCTTCAGCACGGCGCGGGCAATGCTCAAGCGTTGGCGCTGGCCACCAGAAAGGTTCATGCCTCGGTCGCCAATGCGGGTGTCATAGCCGTGCTCCAGCTCCATGATGAAGTCATGCGCGTTGGCGATCTTGGCAGCTTCTATGACCTGTTCTTTCGAGACATCCTTCATGCCGAAAGCGATGTTGTTGAACACGGTGTCGTTGAAGAGGATGGTCTCTTGCGACACCACACCCATCAGGTTGCGCAGGTCGCCAATTTTGTAATCGCGAATATCGTGGCCATCAATGCAGACTGCTCCTGCGTCCACTTCGTAGAAGCGCGGTAGGAGGTCGGCCATGGTCGACTTGCCGCCACCGCTTTCACCCACGAGGGCGACGAACTTGCCTTTAGGAATCTTCAAGTCGATACCCTTCAAGACCTCGTCCTTGCCGTAGCTGAAATGCACATCCTTATATTCAATGCTGTCCTTGAAGTCTTTGATTTCAATGGCATTCTCTTTCTCGGTGATGACCTCTTCAGCATCCAGAATCTCAAAGATGCGTTCGGCCGAGGCGATGCCTTTCTGCACATTATAATAGCCTTGCGAGAATGACTTGGCTGGGGTGATGATTTGCGAAAATACCACGATGTAGCTGATGAAACTGCCAGCGTCGATGTGGTTGCCGCCACCGAGAATCAGTTTTCCACCGAACCACAACACGAGGATGACCACGGCGGAGGAGAGGAATTCACTCATCGGCGAACTCATGTCGCGCTTGCGATGGATGCCACGCAACACCTTGGTGTAGTTGCTGTTTTGTTCTTCAAACTTGTCGCTGGAATAGCGAATAGCGTTGAAAGCCTTGATGATTCGCAAACCGGAAATGGTTTCCTCCACAGTGGAGATGATGCCCGCCAGTTTGGCCTGTCCTTCCTTCGACTCTTTTTTCAGCATCTTGCCGACCTTGCCGATGAGTAGTCCGGCCAACGGCAAGACAATCAGCACGAAAAGGGTCAGTTTTGGGCTTAAAGTCACCATGAAGAAGAAGAAAAACAGGATGGTCAGCGGGTCTTTGATGAGCATCTCCAGATAGTTCAAGATCGAGACCTCGACTTCCTGCACATCGGTCGTGATGCGGGCGATGGTGTCGCCTTTCTGACGACTGTGGTAGAAGGAGAGGGGCAGGATGAGGATCTTGTTGTAGACATCGCGGCGCAGGTCGTGGACGGCTCCCACGCGCACATTGGCCATGAAATAACAGGCGAAGAATCTACCGAGGTTGCGGAAGAAGAAGGCAGCAAGCAGCAACAGGCACATGAAGACCAACGCATGGTATTTGCCTCCACTGGCGATGAGGCTGCTCATAAACCAGTTGAGATAGCCCATTAGGTAGTCTGAGGTGAAAGAGAACTCGGGTTTGGCCACAACTTCCACCGCGCCTTCCTTGAATAATAAGGTGAGGAACGGTCCTACCAAGGCAAAGGAAAACAGCGAGAAGAAAATGGTTATCAGATTGAAGACCAGATTCAGTACGATGCTGCCCCAATAGGGTTTAACGTAAGTGAGGACACGGGAGAAAGTTTTGGGCTGCTTTGGCATAGTTGATTTGTTGTTAGTTGGTCGATATAGGTCTTATAGGTCCTTTAGGACTTATTCCGACCTATCCTTTTTCTCATTATTGTCGTCTTGTGGGGTGGACTTCTCGTTGTTTTCTTTGTTATGTGATGTTTCTTGTAATGGAAGAGGGTTGTCCCTGTAGTTTTTTCTTGCCTGATACATCCTTTCTCTTAAACCTCCGCTTTTGATAAAATCTTCTTCCAATCTCCTAATTTGTTGGTCAAGGAGATAGTTGCATTGGTGGATTAGGCATAGGATGATGTTGGCACAAACTACTCCACTACGGGTTTCAATAAATTGCTCATAGGTGTTTTCATAAGACTCATCTTTTGTATAGGCGAGTTTTCTGACATACAAAGCTTCTTTACTATCTTTGTCCCAAATAATCTCTTTTCTGTTTTTAATATAATCTTTGTAATCCTCCAACAACTCTTCCAAACTAGCCCTTGCTACATTTGTAAGTTTAATTTCGGTTTCTTTGGATGTCCCAGATGCTTTTGAGCCTTCAATGATGTTTTGTTTTCCCGAACGAGCGGCCTGTACCATTTGGTCATAAGTTCTGTCCTTGATGCTGATAAACCTCTCGCAAAACTTGACTGTTGCAGAATACACAATAGCCGATTTCTTATAAGAAAGCAGCTCTTGATAGTGCCCATGAGGTGGAATGAAACCGTTGTCCATCTTTGCAGTTTTAGTAGTTGTAACCAGTATAGTTTTCTGGTGTAATAGCTAACAATTCTTCTTTTATTTTATTGTTCACAGGCAATGTTTCAATAAAAGCATCAATGGCAGCCTTGTCAATGTGCTTGTTCGTGCGGGTGAGCCCTTTCAGCAATTCGTAAGCACCGTCGATTTGCTCACGGCGGAGGATGGTCTGTATGGCTTCGGCCACCACGGCATAGTTCTGCTTTAGGTCTTGGCGGATCTTGTCCTCGTTGAGCAGGAGCTTGTCCAAGCCTTTCATCAGCGATTTGAGAGCAATCAGCGTATGGGCAATCGGCACGCCGATGTTGCGAGTGACGGTGGAGTCGGTGAGGTCGCGCTGCAGGCGGCTGATGGGCAGCTTAGTGCTCAAGAAAGTGAGGATGGCATTGGCCATGCCGAGGTTACCTTCGGCGTTCTCGAAGTCGATGGGGTTCACCTTGTGGGGCATCGCCGACGAGCCGACTTCGCCCGCCTTGATCTTCTGCTTGAAGTATTCCATCGAG
>CACXIM010000037.1 GCA_902767725.1 uncultured Bacteroidia bacterium
GATTCATTCAAGAAGGTTATTGTTGTCAAAGAGCACATCATGCCGCGCAGAAACGAAGATGGGATACTCACTATTGGGCTGTTCGATTTTCTCCTCAAGGAGGATAGTTTAGACATGTAACGACCCCGCCAAGCCTCATCAACGATGCTCAAATTTGCAGGTTGTTTTTCTGATTTGCTTTGGGCTTCACACCAGTAATGATAGATAAAAAATCCGCAACCCAAGCCTTCGCCCAGATTGCGGATTTTTCGTTGAACCTCGTCCAATTATTTCAACGTGTCATACTGTTCGTCGCTGACAGGCTCCAGCCACTCGTTGCTGTTGCCGGGTTGGGCATCGGCATGGTAGGTGAGGTGTTGCATCCAGCTGTCTTTGGCGGCACCGTGCCAGTGCTTCACGCCCTCGGGAACGGCGATGACGGTGCCAGGGACCAACGGAATGGCTTCCTTGCCCCATTCCTGATACCAACCGCGACCGCTCACGCAGATCAACATCTGCACGGCACCGTGGTGAACGTGCCAGTTGTTGCGGCAGCCAGGCTCGAAGCTGACGTTGCAGAGCCCGCTTGCTGGGTCGAGGACGGCGAGATAGCTGTTGCCAATGAAATACTGGGCGTATGCCGTATTAGGCTCACCGATGGGCCAGGGTGACTGCGCACAAACCACGTCGGTCTTGCCGTCCACAGCGGCAGCGATGGCAGCCTCACAACGCAAGGCCTCGGCTTGCAATCCTGCGGCTTTCAAAGCCACTGGAATATTGCGCAACTGCTCTTCAGTGACACCCATGTTCAAGGCGCCACGCACATGCGCCTGCAGCTGCGGCATCACATTCTCCAAGCCGCTCAACGCACTCACGGTGATGAGCTCGCGGTCGGCGTGGGTGAGGTTGTCGCGGGCGCAGATGTCACCGAAGAGATGGGCTTTCAGATAGTAGTCCTCGGCAGGACAGAAGTCATAGTTGAAAGGGCGACCGCTCAACTTGGTCTGCACCTCGGTGCCTTGTTTCAAGGCATTGTAGCTAGCAGGCAGGGGAGAGGCGTCCATACCTTCTTCAGTGGTTTTGCCTTCGCTTTGGCGTTGCTCCAACACCTTCTGCAAAGTGCCAAGGGCATTCAAAGAACGTGGGAATCCTGTGTAGGCATAGAGTTGCGATAGGGCTTCCTTGATTTGGCTGACCGTCAGGCCGGCATCCAAGCCGTCGTTGATGGCCTCGGCCAAGGCGGTATAGTCGGCTTTGGCCTCATTGCAGGCGATGGCCGACATGAAGGCCGCCTGCTCTGTAGTAAAGGTGAGTGTGTTCATTTCTTTTGCGTTTTCTTTAGTGGATTGCGTTCCACAGGCGGCCATTGTCAATGCGATGGCGAATATCATTATTGTCTTTTTCATAGTCATTAGTTTATTGCCTGGATTGCGGATTTCATCGTTTCATTTCATCTCTTATTTGATCATTCTAATCACCTTGGCAGGGACGCCGCCCACAATGGTGTTGTCGGGCACATCCTTTCCCACCACGGCTCCGGCGGCCACAATGGCGTTCTCGCCGATGGTGACCCCCGCCAATATCGTGGCATTGGCACCAATCCAAGCGTTCTTCTTGATGGCGATGGGCTTGGTGAGCAAGGAATGTCTTGTCTCTGGGTTTTCGGGATGGTATTCTGAAGCCAAAACCACATGAGGCGCAATGAAGACGCCTTCCTCAATCGTGATGCCACCCAGTGCCAGGAAGGTGCAGCCGAAGTTGACGAAACTGCCCTTGCCGAAGGTGGTCTTCTTGCCATAGTTGATGTTGAACGGCGGAAACACACGCACGGTGTCGTCGATGTCGGAGCCTGTGATTTGTCGCAGGTACGCGCGCACCTCGGCCTCGGTGTGGTAGCCGGTGTTCATCTCGGCAACCAGTTTCATGCAACGCTGCACATCGGCATAAAGCTCATCGCTGCCGACGTATGTTTTTCCTGTGGGTTGTTCGTTCATTTTGTGTTATTTCAGGTTTACGGTGAAAAACTCCGCCAACTTTTCCCACGGAATGTAATTGCCCTCGCCACCGTCGTAGAGGTCGCAGTGGGTGGCACCGGGGATGATGAGCAGTTCCTTGTTTTCAGGGTTGGGATTGGGTTTGCCGATGAAGTTGTAGCCTTCTGCCTGGCCCTCCACCATGTATTTGTAAGCGGCCTCACCGAAATAGCGGCTGTGGGCTTCCGAGCCATGCATCACGAGGACGGCAGAGCGGATCTCGTTGATGTAGTAAAGGAAACGAGCGTTAGCATAAGCCTGTGTGCCGATGACACGCCAGCCGTCGTTGCTGTTGCCGCTGCGCTTGTGATACCCACGAGGAGTTTTATAATAAGCGTGGTAATCTTTCACAAACTGCGGAACCTCATCGGGCAGCGGGTCGATGACACCGCCAGCCATTGCCATTGGGTCGGAGAGGCGTTGTTTGCCCATGGCCTCGCGGGCAGTGTGGCGCGACTCTTCTTTGTCTTCGCTGTCGAAGTAGCCATTGCCGCTGACACGGGTCATGTCGTACATCGTGCTGGCCACGGTGGCTTTGATGCGGGTGTCGGCGGCGGCAGCGTTGAGGGCAATGCCACCCCAGCCACAGATACCGATGATGCCGATGCGTTCGGCATCAACGTTGTCCAGTTTCGACAGGAAATCGACTGCGGCCATGAAGTCTTCGGTATTGATGTCGGGCGAGGCTGTACGACGAGGCTCGCCGCTGCTTTCGCCAGTATAGGACGGGTCGAAAGCCAGTGCCACGAATCCGCGCTCTGCCATCCGCATGGCATAGAGGCCGCTTGATTGTTCCTTGACTGCACCGAAGGGGCCGCTCACGGCGATAGCCGCCAATTTGCCTTCGGCATCCTTTGGTGTATAGAGGTCTGCTGCCAAAGTCAGTCCGTATTGTGTTTCGAATGTCACCTTGCGGTGGTTCACTTTGTCGCTCAGCGGGAACACCTTGTCCCACTCCTGCGTGAGGTTCAGTTCTTGTTTCATTTCTTCTTTTTTAGTTTCTGTTGCTTCTGTTGTTTGCGTTTGGTTGTTGCAGGCGGTCATAAGTGCTACCACTGCTGTCAGGATGATTGTTTTTTTCATGGTATCAATAGTTTATTCTTTTTTTTCCGTTTTGAATCACAATGCCTTTATAGCCTTTGGGTGCAATCTGCCCAGTAATGGTGTAGGTTGTTCCTTCGCTGTTTTCGTCAGGTGATAGTTCTTGGATCCCTGTATAGATGGGCTGCAATGAAAGCGTAATAGCCACTTCACCTTCACCTGCCTTGATGAAACGACGCACCTCGTCAGCCGACAAGTTGTCGAGTTTGCCAATGCGGGTATAGGACCAAGAATTGCTACCGTAGAAAATGCAGATGTTGTCGCCATTGTATAACACAATGTCGCCCGCAGAAGTGGAGGTTTGATGGTCTGCCGTGGGGAATGATTGCCCGACATAGCCCACCTTCTCAAAGTTGCCGTAGTCGTGTGCCACGTAGGTGATGTTGTCCGTTTGCAATGCCGCTACCAAGGCCCGTGTTCCAACATTGTCTTCCATCGTGACGGTATGTGTCTCCTCACCGATAGTGATATACATTGTCTCTTCCATTGTCTGTGCAAAAGTCTCGCTGTTTTTAGAGCAACCCGTAATCAGTAGTGCTGCAAATAACCAAAGCATCTTTTTCATTTGGCCTAATTCTAATTTCATTGGCAAAAGTACACTAGTTACTTAAAAAAGGTATTACACAAATTGGCTAAATATTTACCAATTTCGCAGAAAATGTATAATTATCATGTAAAAAAGTACCATTTTTATCTCATTATTCATATTCTTTGTACCTTTGCCTCGCGATGAAGAAGATTCTGAAAGTTGATAGTCCCAACGACTTTGCCCAATATGTGGAGGCTCCTGAGTTGCATCCGCTGATGAGCATCATCCACTTTGACGAATTGGCTCCCTTCCGCCATAGCCTGAACAACTACGGTGTCTATGGACTCTTTATCCAGCGCCAATTTCCCAAAGATCTCTCGTATGGCATGAAAACCTTGCAGGCGAGTGATGCCTCGATTATTGCCGTAGAGCCAGGACAGATTGGCGGCTTGGAGGACAATGGAGAGCGCATCTCGCTGAGCGGATGGGTGCTCTTGTGGTCGCCCGAACTGCTACACGGCTCTGAATTGGAACACCAAATAGACCGCTATCAGTATTTCTCTTATTTCTTCACTGGCTCGCTGCGGATGGAGCCTGGTGAATGGCTCAGCATCACACAACTGCTCGCCCAGATGCGGCAAGAGCTGATAACTCACGATGACTCGCCATCGCTCAGAAGCATCTTGTTGGGCTATCTGCACCTGATACTGGAATACTGCAACCGCATCTACCAGCGACAACTCTCTGAAGAAGACAATGGCAACAGCGACCTTTTGAAACGCTTTCACGACCTGTTGCAACAGTATTTCCGCGAGAATCGACAGTTGTCACAAGGCCTGCCCACCGTTGCCTATTGCGCCTCAGAGCTGGCTTATTCGCCACGTTATTTCGGCGACATCGTCCACAAGGCCACAGGAGGAACCGCCATCGGTTATATCCACAACTATGTCATCAACCAGGCCAAGAGCCTGCTCATGAACGGCCACAACATCAGCGAAACCTCGCGCCTCTTGGGCTTCGATTTTCCCCATCATTTCACTCGACTGTTCAAAAAGATGACCGGCATCACGCCAAGCGAGTATTTGGGGAAATAACAGGGTCGATAGGGTATACAAACAGTCAAGCCCAATGGCTTTTACTAATGTGAGTTGTTTTCTTCATGACATTGCTTTCATAATAATATCAATGACATTACCCACGGTGTTGAACTTCAAAGCATCTTCAAACTTGATATTGAACTTGTACTGAATCGTATTTTCAACGTTGATCAGATAATCACATTGAACAAGGCTGGCGAGTGATGGCACATTTTGAGGCTTCTTTCCGTAGCGACATGTCCGTAAGTATCGCACCGCACAGCAAAGGGGGAAGGGCACTCCTAAAAAAGACCCGGGTCTTTTCGACAGCAGACCCGGGTCTGCTCACGGGCAGATATGGGTTTCCTGACGGGCAAAGGTACCCCCTTTTTCAGAAGAGCGTAGCAGACCGTGGCCGAATCAATGCTTCAGCCATTTCTCAACCTTTGCTCTACCCGTTCGCACCTCATGTCCATATATACTGAACTCGCCTGTGACTTTGGCCTTCGGGAATGCTTTCTTCACGTCGCTGGCACAGGAAGCCAAGCCACTGCCTTCGTGGGTGGTGAAAGGAATGACGGTCTTGCCGTCGAGGTTGATGTCCTTGAAGAGGGTAAACATCACCTGCGGGTAGGTGCCCCACCACACAGGACCGCCGATGAAGACGGTGTCGTACTGGCTGAGGTCGGGAGCAGTGCCTTCGTATGGCGGCAGCTCGCTCTTGTTGGCCTCTTCCTTGGCCAGTTCGATGAGCGACATATAAGCCATACCGTCGTACTTGTGGGTGACGATCTCAAATTGGTCGGCACCTTTGATTTCGCTAATGTAGTCGGCCACGATCTTGGTGTTGCCGACCTCGATGTTGCCCACGCTGTAGTTGTCGCCCGCATGGGAGAAGAAAATGACGATGGATTTGCTCATGTTGTTCTTGTTTGATGATTTGACTTCTTGTTTGTTCTGTGCATTGCAGCTGGTGGCCATGAGGAGTGCCAAGACTGCGGTAATGATGGATTTGATTTTCATTGTTTGTCTGTTTATTATGTTTTTTTAGAATTTACCGAAATGTGTTCGTTTTTTGACGTTCATCTCCTGCTCGGTATGCGCTGGCTTCGATTCGGCAGGATGGCCCAACGCCACAACGCACAGCACTTCATAACGTGAGGGTATGCCGAGTATTTCTTTAATCTCGTTGCTGGCCGACAGCCGTTGTCCGTCGCGCAAGCGAATTTGGTTCCAGCAGGCTCCGATGCCTTTCTGTTCTGCAGCCAACAGAATATAACCCGCAGCCACAGATGCATCCTCCGCCCATAACTCGCCTTTACTGGTATCAGCAATGACAATGATGGCGGCAGCGGCATCATTCACTGACGGCGCACCAATGCGTTTGGCACTGGCTACAGCCTTAAGTGTTTTCGAGTCTTCCACCACAACGAATTCCACGGGATTCTGCCCATACGATGATGGTGCAAAGGCTCCTGCTTTCACGATGTACTCCAGCGTTTGGCGGTCAATTTTCTCGTCGGTATATCGGCGGATGGAGCGACGGCTTTCTATGACTTGCATAAGTGAGTCTGGCTCTTGTGTAACTGGTTTTGATTCGGCGTAAGTTGTAGTCCCCATAATTATTGCAATTGTGCATAAAAGCATATTCAACGTTTTCATTTTAAGTATAATTCTTAGTTGTCAATCTTTCTGATTACCTTAGCAGGATTCCCACCCACAATTGTGTTTGGCGCAACATCCTTAGTTACAACAGCACCAGCGGCCACGACGGCATTCTTTCCGACGGTCACGCCGGGCAAGATGGTGGCGCCTGCGCCAATCCATGCGTTTTCGCAGATGTGGACGGGCTTGCAGAGGAGAATCTGGCGGTCATATAAATCGTGGTTGTTGGAAATGAGTTGCGCATTGGCGGCAATCATCGCGTTGTCGTCGATGGTGATGCCTCCGCGGCCCATCATCAGGCAGTTGTTCATAATCATCACATTCTTCCCGATGTGTACATGGTCGAAACAAACACCAGTGAGGCCAGGCATCACCCAACCGCCTTCGCCGAGGTTATCGCCGAAGAGTTCGCGCACGAGGGCGTTGTACTCATCGGTGTAGGGCATCGTGTGGTTCAGTTTGAAAAGGACTTGCGCTTGGCGCACGCCTTCCGCGTGTTCTTCGGCTGTGGTCAGCCTGGGGTCAACTCTTTGTTCTTGCATTGTCTTGGGTTTTGAATTACGATGCAAAATTACAGCTACTTACTGGGATATTAGTTTCATAAAAAGCACCACAATTTTCACAAATTGAATAATAATTCTTGGATTTACAAAGTGGAAGATTTTTTTGTATTTTTGCAAACTGAGTGTTTTAATACGAAGAATAATATGCAAGATTTAAACAATCATAGAGTTTATAATGGTATTGAACGGCCTCAAAACACACCTAATGCTATTGCCTCATTAAAGTCAGATGAGGTTTTTGTCTTCGGGAGCAACCTTAAAGGCAGTCATGGCGGTGGAGCTGCCAGAGTTGCCGTTGATAAGTTTGGAGCTATCTGGGGGCAAGGCGTGGGACTGCAAGGCAAAAGCTATGCGATTCCTACGATGCATGGAGGTGTGGAAGTCATCAAGCCCTTTGTTGACCAATTCATTGCCTTCGCCAAGGAACACAAGGAACTGTTTTTCTATGTCACACGCATTGGTTGTGGCATTGCGGGCTTCAAAGATGAAGAAATGGCGCCGCTATTCAAAGAGGCATTGGCTATAAACAATATATGCTTGCCAGAGTCCTTTGCCAAAATCCTGGAACGTCAATATCTAAATAAACGACAGGAGCTCTTTCCTGCATTATCACGCACGGCGAGTGTTAGGCTATACCAGCAAGGACAAGTCCGCACTTTGGCCGATATTGCCAAAACCTTGAACAGTCGAAATCATTATTCGGATTTTCAAGTATTCATGAAGGATTTCGACGAGACGATCAAGTCGTATGTGGAAAGGGGAACTGTGGGCTCTGAGATATGTGAGGCAATCGGTCACTTGATTAGGGAAAACAAAGCAACTCTATTTCTAACAGATGGTTATCTTGATTTTGATAAGTTTATTGGAATGGTGGATGATTTAACCGTTTCAGATGAAAGCAATCCTTTGGAAATCATCTATAGCAGGAGAGAAAAGACCAAACTGCTAAGACTTGCATCGTTGCTTAACGACATCGTGCATTACACTGATGCTTACGATTTGGAGTATGATTTGTGTGCAATTGCCACGGGCAGGTTCAATTGTGGTGACAACCGGTATATGAATGACACTTTCCATTATCCGCTTCTTTTTTTCACCCGCGGATTGAAATTGGTTTGGGACGAGATTCAAGACAACGGATATATGAATAATGATCTTCTTGAGCAAAAGATGTTTACAGAACATGAAGAAAAGGTTGAAGAGTATGGTCTTAAACATGTGATACGCGAAGACTTTGTTCAAGATGCACCTTGTCATCCAGAAGTGTTTTTCCCAAAAAGAGAGGGAACAGCCCCTGTGTATGTGTTGGACAAGAATTATGTGGATCACTGCTCGGGACAACCATTTTTCGTTAAATCGTGCGGCGAAGGAAAAGGTCCCAATGCCCATAGGACTTTATACGAAATGCATCTTGTCGAATCCATTCTTGAAAGAGAATGCTCAAAAGGGAGATACCAAAAACTACGGGAATACTATGTTCCGGTAGACGATGATTCAAAGCCGATATTTAAACAGTGGTATGGTAAGATGGAGTTCGATGTTCCAGCCGACAAATCAAGATTGTTGCAAAAAATCCGTTCTACCCAAGGTGACTGCTGATGGATGTGTTTGGCGATGCCATAAAGATCAAGCTCGTGGGTTGCAATTGTCTGGACGAGCCAGGACAACCCGTTGAACCTTCGGTGAATCTTTTCGTAAAAGTAACCAAAGGTTGCAATGCCCATTGCATGTTTTGCAGTAATGCGGGAGCCGCCGTTCCCAACACTCCATTTAATGTTCCTAAATTGTTTGAAATCATCAGGTTGTTGCTCGCATCGGGTATTAGCGTAAACCGTGTCAATATCACTGGGGGAGAACCGTCAGTAGTTCCGGATTTGGTGGAGCGTATCCTTCACAAAATGAATGAGCCGGACTATTCCGACATACACTTGCATCTGAATACCAACGGTCTTCTCCCGCAGTCGCAAGAATTGATGCGACATCCTCGATGGGATAGCATTTCCATGTCTCTGCATCATTATGACACAGCAAAGCTGTCTGAATTGTATGGCTGTCGAATAGCTGAAAGTGCTTTCGACTTTTCAGGCATCAACATGCAAAAGTTGAACTCTAGTTGCAATCTCATCAAAGGCTACATTGACAATGCAGAAGATGCTCGTAAGATGCTTGATTTCAATATTGGTCTTGGCGTTCCACGTATCGGTTTTGTGGCCTTGATGAAGGTGAATGACTATTGTCGAGAGCACTTTGTTGATTTGGAAGAGATTCATTTGGAAAGCATCCCGCATGTGTATTTCACGAGATCAATGAATAGGGGAGGTAACTGTAAATGTTCGAATTATCTTTACAATAAAGACCTCAAGATTTTGGAGATTTATATGCGCAATTATGCCAATCCGCAGTATTGTGAGTCATCTCTGGTCTATGACGGGGAATATTTGCGTCAGGGCTTCCACGAAAACAACATCATTTATTAAGTTAAGGAATGACAGTCGCCGAAATATATGAGTCAAGGAAAAACGATCCACGTTGGAATACGTCCTATCCGCTGAGCCCAATGGATTGGGCGAAGTATCGCGTGGCGGGACCGCTTTCTTTTGACCAGGAGAAATGCCTGTCATTTTATGTTCACATCCCTTTCTGTAAGCAACTATGCTCTTTTTGTGAATACACCAGGATGCTCTGTCCAGATGAAAGGTCGCAAAACAGTTATATTTGTTCATTAGTATCAGACATAAAAAACTTCTTACAACAGTATCCTGATATTGTCCTTCAAGGTTTTGATATCGGGGGCGGAACTCCAACGGCCTTGTCTGATGACAATTTCTCATTGTTGATGAACGAATACAAGAATGTGTTGTCAGGACTTGAACTTACTGATGATTTTGAACCCAGCATTGAGGCGTCGTTCGACACACTTTCGGAAAACAAAATAAAGGCCATTGCGAATAGTGGCATCCGAAGATTGTCGTTGGGGGTGCAATCGTCTTGTGATGCCGTTTTGAACAAGGTCAACAGAAACGGCATTGTTGAAAACCAAATGCAAGAATGGCTTTCTTTGGCGTGGAGATATGGAATAAACAAGGTGAACCTTGATTTCATGTATGGGTTGAAAGGGCAAAACAACGCTACGATTGAAAACGATCTTGCCCTTATAGAGAAACTTAAACCACAACAAGTAACCCTTTACGAGTTGAGAACCAATATGATTACCGATAAGGATTTGCCATCGAAACAAACTTTATTTGAGCACTATTCTCGATACTATAGTGGCCTTTTGTCCATGGGTTATCAAGCCTCGTTCGGACAAAACTCTTTTTCTGTCAATGCTAGCGATATGGGCGTTTCTTCCTATATCCGCCATCGTATGAAAGAGGGCGCTCCCTACAAAGGATTTGGCATTTCCGCGCAAAGCATGAATCGGAAAGGCTTGTCTTATAATGTGGGGAAAAACAGCTTCAATTACACGGTGCTAAATCGCTATTCATTTGAAGAAGAGTTTACATATCAATTGCCAATAGGAGAAATCGTTGCAAAATATATTGCTATTGCGGCTTATTCAGGTGTTTTCTCCATCTCGGTTTTGTCTTCATTGCTTAACGAAGATGCCAGACAAACCTACAGCGAACAACTCGGTTTTTGCTTGAGCAACGGTCTTCTGCGACAAAAAGGAGAGTTGATGCAAATCACTGAAAAAGGATTTGAGTATTATGGCGCGGTGTTTTCGCTTTTCTATATGCCGATAAAATGACTACATGTTTCTGCAAACCTGTTGCCATAAACAATTTGCGGGATGGCTCATTCTCATCAAATCATATCGCAAAAAGAGATAATTCGCCTAAAACCACTATCTTTGCCGCCTCAATGATTCTACCATGAGTGCACAAAACCCCATATTCAACCGTTTGAACCTGCTATTGGGCGAGGAGACGATGGAACGTGTCATGAATAAGCGCGTCATCATCTTCGGCGTAGGGGGCGTGGGCAGTTGGTGTGCCGAGAGTCTGGTGCGTAGCGGCATCAGTCACCTCACCATCGTGGACAGCGACCGCGTGTGCATCACCAATGTCAACCGGCAGTTGCAAGCCACCACCAAGACGGTGGGACTTGTCAAGGTGGAAGTGCTGAAGGAACGTCTTTTGGAAATCAATCCACAGGCTGAAATCAACGCCATGCAGGAAATTTATTCCGCCGAAAACGCTGAGATGTTCCAACTCGAGACTTACGACTACATCATCGACGCCATCGACAGCCTCAAGGACAAGATACACCTTATCCTGCACGCCACAGAATGCCCGGGAAAGTTGTTCTCCGCCATGGGCGCCGCACTCAAAATGGATCCGACCAAGATACAGGTGGCCGAGTTTTGGGAGGTGAAGGGTTGTCCTTTGGCCAGCATGATGCGCAAGCGACTCAGAAAAGCGAAAACTTTTCCGAAGAAAAAGTTCCTCTGCGTGTTCTCGCCTGAAGTACTACCTAACAAAGGCGCGGCAAGCGTCTGTGGCACAAGTGCCTGCATGTGTCCCAAGGCCATCATTGCAGCTGGCAACCCCGACCTCGTCAATCACGAGTGGTGCTCGTCGAAAGCCCAAATCAACGGCACCTCGGCACATATCACGGCCATCTTCGGCTTCACGCTCGCCGGATTGGTGATGAATGACTTATATGCTAACGGATGATGAAGACAGCCATTATTATAGGAGCCACTTCTGGCCTTGGCAGGGAAGCAGCCGCACGACTCGTGGCGGAAGGTTGGAAAGTCGGAATCGCTGGCCGGCGCACTGCCGCGCTTGAGGCCTTTCAAAATGAATTCAGCAAAGACAAGGTGTGTATTGCCACAATGGATGTGACCCGCCCTGAATCCGTTGAAGCGCTGGACGCTTTACTCTCCCAGACCGGAGACCCGGACCTGTTCTTCTATGTTTCGGGCGTTGGCTTACAGAACCGTGAACTTGACGAAGAGAAGGAAATGCGCATCATCCAGACCAACAGCGAAGGGATGGTCAGGATGGTGGACCACTTTTTCAACTATGTGAGGACACACAACTACAGCAAAAGCCACAAAGCTCATATAGCTGTCATTACCTCCGTCGCTGGCACCAATGGGATGGGGGCATCTCCGGCTTATTCCGCGACCAAAAAGATGCAGAGCACCTATCTTACGGCATTGTCACAACTCTCCCGTATGGATAAGGTTCCCGTTTGCTTCACCGACATACGCCCCGGTTTTGTCGCAACGGACATCCTGAATCCCAACAAGCATTATCCGATGCTGATGTCAAAAGATAAGGCGACAGACCATGTGATGAAGGCGCTTCATAAAAAGAAGCGCGTTTACACCTTTGATTGGAGATTCCGTCTCGTCGTAGGGTTATGGAAAATGATTCCCCGTTTTGTTTGGGAGCGCCTCACTTGGGTACAGAACTAGCGGTCATATAGAATTAAGTAGATGAGCAAATTTAGTTTACATAAAAGACTCGAAACAAGGGGCTATGGCTTGTGACTATGACAATGACCTGGCATGGCTGTTAGCTATTAGCCTTTAGCTAACGAGCTACCAAGCTAATAGCTAACGGCTAAAAGCTAACAGCCTACCCAAAGCGGTCATGGTCATAGTCAATTGTCATGGTCAACAAGTCCCGTGTCCCGCGTCAAAAAAAATGTAGTTTAATTTTGAATAGTTACTTAGAATTCAAAACGCTCCACCTTCATCTGGCCACATTGGCGCATCATGGGAGAGTATTTCTTGAACTCCGGCGTGGCGGAATGCTTGTCGAGAGACGCTTGGTCTTCCCATGTCTCGCAAATTAAAAATACATCCTTTCGGGTGGCACTCTGAAACACATCGTATGCAATACATCCTTCATGTTTCTGTGAGTGCTCGGTAAGGGCTACCGCTGCTTGAAGCGCGGTCTTGAATTGTTCGCCGTCATTGGCCTGGAAAAAGCAGTTTAATCGTATCATATTCAAATATTTATACTTTTTTTGATGCAAAGTTACAATCAAAAAGGAACAATTCGCCTATCTGACAAGTGACAAGTTGAAGCCCGTATTGCTCCGCCGCCTTGCGCTCGTTTTTCCGAGGCTCGTCCCACGGATGGTTCGAGAGGCAGAACTTGGAGTGGTGGACGGTGACGAAACGCTTTGCTCCAAGTTCAGACACAGCTTTCCCCAATTGCTCAGGCATGGTGTGGATCTGACACCAGTTGGCATCATATTGGCCGTTCTCCATGATGGCAAGGTCGATATCGGGAAACTGCTCCCCGAAGCGCTTGAAACGGCTGCTGTAGCCCCCGTCGCCAGAGAAAAAGACCTTCCTTGATGATGATTCCATCAGCCATGAGGCTGGCATCGTCTTGGCTTTCCAAAAACCGCGTCCCGAAAAATGTTGGGTGGGCAGACAATGGAAGGTCAAGCCATCGGAGTTGGCACTTTCATACCAGTCCAACTCGATGAGTTGCTGTTTGTTGTAGCCCCAGTATTCAAAGTTTTCGCCCACACCCAAGGGACAGACCACCTTCTTCACTCGGTCTTTCAACTCGGTGACCGTCTTGTAATCTAGATGGTCCCAATGGTCGTGCGAGATGAGGAGAAAGTCGATTTCCTTGGGCATGTCCTGAGGCTTGTAGAGGTCTGTTCCGGGAAAGGCCCTATTGACAAAGGAAACGGGCGAGCCTTTGTAGAACACGGGGTCGGCGAGGATGGTCTTCCTGTTCAAGCGGAGCAAAAAGGAACTGTGCCCGAACCATAGATAGAAATCACTAGATTCGGGCAAGCAATTCAAGTCGGTCTTGACAACAGGTATCTCACTCGGTTTTGGAATCCTATTCTTCGGCTTTTTCCCAAAGACGAACTTCCCAAGATTCTTCAGCATACCGCCTTGACCTGTGAACAGTGTGGTCGGTTCTTCATTCTGGAACTTGTCGTTCGCAAAATGAGGTGACTTTCGGATGCGTTCAAGTCGCTCGCCACGCGAGGTCCGTCCAAATTGCTTGATGAAGTCCATGGCTTCCTTGTTTCCAGGGTTTGTTCTTACTTGATCATTCCCGCCAGCGGGTTGACGTCAATCAGTTTAAGACTCTTTACCATCTTGGCCGTGCCTTCCTTGTACTTTTTGAAATGGGCGGTCTGGATATGGCTTTGGTAGGCCTCTTGGCCCGCATAGATTTCCAGGATGTAGATCTTGCAGGGGTCTTCCTTGGCTTGCATCGAGAAGAGGGTCAGCACGCCGGGTTCCACATTCACCGATGTCTCTCCGACTTCCTTGGCGAAGGCCATATATTCCTCCAAACACTCGGGCACCACTTCGATTTCGGCGAGACGGACGATCTTCTCGCCATATTGTCTCAACGGGATGCTCTCTCCAAACAGGCGTCGTGCATTGTCGGTAAAGATATCTTTCGGATTCAACCCGTGTGAGGCAAGACGGCTTTCCAAAGCTTTCTTCCCGCTGATGAGCACAGGCTCGGCCACATACGGATAGTCGCTGCCATAGAGGATGTGGTCAGGCGTAGTGATGGTCAGGAGGGCATCGAGGACTTCGTCAGTGGGTGCACCTGCAAGGTCGTAATAGAGGCGTGACAGGTTTGCATCGACATCTATTGGCTGCATCATACCTTGTTTCACCATCACAGGCAGGAGGGAGCGGAAACGGGGCAAAGCGTTGGGCAGGAAAGAGCCGCAATGCGGCACCACGACGTTCAGGTGTGGATAGCGTACCAACACATTGTGGGCTACCATGTTGAGCACCGTGCGTGTAGTTTCGGCCAAGTATTCATAACTGGCCAACGGCACATCGGCAATCAGTTGCGCATTGACCAAAGAGGGTTTGTGCGGGTGCAGGATGACAACGGCGTTCTGTTGGTCGAGATATGCCATCAGCGTGTCCAAAGCGGGGTCACCGAGGTATTGTCCGTAGCTGTTTGTTGCCAATTTAACGCCATCGGCTCCCAAGACTTCCAAGGCATAGCGAGCCTCCTCCAATGCGTGTGGCACATCGGGCAAAGGCATGGCTGCACAAAATAGGAAACGTCCAGGATAGCGTGCCTTCAGTGCAGCGCACTCTTCATTGTAGCTACGGCACACCGCCGCCGAAGCCTCCGCATCGCCAAACCAAGGTTGTGGTGCGGGCATAGTCAGCACGGCGGTCTGTATGCCAGCCTTGTCCATAAAGGCGATATGTTGCTCCACGTCCCAGGCGGGGATGGGAAAACCTTCGTCCATCTCGGCACCGTTGGCTTTGATGTAATCGAGATAATCTTTCGTGATGGCGTGGCTGTGGAGGTCGATCTGTGCCAAGGATGGCAATACTGGAAGCATCATAAAGGCTAAAATAAAAAGGTTTTTGCGCATGGTGTTATTTAATCTAGTCGCTACCTGATTTTACTTCAGCTTCAATCCGTCCTTAAAGGCCTCACCAACGCGCTTTGAGACTTGATAATAGCCGTGTGTGTAGGGGTCGAAAGTGATGGCTTGCAGGGCTTCCACGTCCACTTTGCCGTCCTTCATCTTGTCGGCCTCGACGGAGGTCTGTAGTACCTTGCCGATGACGCCAAGGCCCGTGTCGTCGCTTTGGTATTCGACGAACTCACACTCCATAGCGATAGGCAGCTCGTTGATGATGGGAGCATCCACCAATGTGGATTTGGTCGCAGTGAGACCGCTCTTAGCAAACTTGTCCTTCTCGGTCTTGCCCGACACGACGCCGAAATAGTCGGCTTCCACCACATGGGCGGCATCGGCGATATGGACGACAAAGCCTTTGCGTTGCTTGATGTTCTCCACGGTCTTGTGGGTCTCGGTCAGGTTGAGTGCCACGCGGTCGCGGTCGAGCATGGTGCCCCAAGCGGCGTTCATCACGTCGATGGTGCCGTCTTCATTGTAGGTGGCCACGAGCAAAACGGGCATCGGGAAAATGGCTTCGGTTACTTTAATGGGTTGTTTCATAAGGAAATAATGTTTAATGGATTGTACAATGTTTTACGATGGCAAAAATAAGGAAAATCGTCGAAATAACGGCTGTAGCTGAGCGGCAAGTTCCATCAATTCATCATCAATAGATACAAAACTTCACCAATTCATCACATGGATAAATAATACAAGTTTCACAAGTTGCGGTGCATCCCGATGGGATGCTGTTTCCCCGTGTTTTCATTTTACCGGACGTGCATCCCGATGGGATGCCATGCCACAGCGTTCGATTAATCCCGTAGGGATTTACTATCGGTAAAACAAACAACATCAACCCTTTGCATCCCGTAGGGATGTGCCGAACTTGAATAAAAACCTATTTCAATGTCTGCCTCAACTCCCGCTCAAAGATGTTGCGTTCCACGATGCGATAATGCGGGTGATAGGCCTCGTTGTAGCGGCGGCTGTGGTGCACGGCTTGGTTGTTTCGGGCTGCTTCAGTTAGTAGGGGGAGGTCGGTCTCAAAGCCGTCTAGTTCAATCTTATTCGCTTGGATGACACTGACGATGGCTTCCCATTTCTCCAACCAATTGACGCTCGTCTCTAGCCAGGAATTGGCGCTGCTGATCAAGGCATCCAAGAGTTGCTCGGCAGTAATCAAGCTATCGGCAATGGCGGAGAGATACACGCGGACATAATCACCTTGGCTGCCCGTAGGCTCAAAGTAAGGCGATTGAGTTTTGCCCATTTCCGAGAGTTCGCGCATCAGATAGCGTCGAGCCGAGGCCGTGTCGCTGATGATATGGCCCGGACCGAAATGCTCTTGGTAGAAACTCTTGTAGATGTCCTGTAAGGTGGATTCGGGATAGCTCGCCAACTGCCGCTCTATGGCCGAACGCACCGCTGCCGTGTCGATGGATTGCCCGAAAAGGCTGAACGAACAGGCCAAGGCTAATATCAATAATAGTTTTCTCATCACGCCTTTAAGATGTTTTCCGCCATGCACTTTCCAGCATCGAAAGCCTTTTGCAGGTCCTCTTCCCAGTGCTCATCACGATACTTACGCTTGGCTTCCTCCGAGAATCCGGCCAGTTCGAAGCGGTAGTAATCCTTGACTTGGTAGGTGTTGTAGGCATTGACATGTTCAGGCTGGCCAAGGGCTTTGGCGATGCAGAATTCCATCGAGCCGTAGCCTTGGCTGTTGTTCCTGTCGGACAGTCCGTTCATGGTCTCCATCAGCACTACGGGCATCTTCTTGGGAGCCGTCATGCTGTAGTCGTTGTAGGAGAGCCAAGGGAAGGCCAAACGCTCCAAGAAAGCCCGCATCTGTGCGGTTACCTCGCCGAAATAGTTGGGCGAACCTAGCACCAAACCATCTGCTTGGGCAATCTCTTCCAGAACAGGAGTCAGTGCGTCCTTAAACTTGCACACATTTGATGCCTTATCCTTGATTTTGCAGGCCATGCACGACATGCAGCCTTTGTAGTCGAGGGCATAGAGGCGAATGGTCTTCACTTCGATTTCATCGCAGACGGAACTGGCTCCTTCAGCGAATTTCTTGAGCATAGAGGCGGTGTTGAACGTTGCACGCGGGCCTCCGTCGATAATGATGATTTTTTTCATTTAAGTAACTGTTCAACATTAAACTGCATTATTCTTTGACTTCGGGACTTCGGGACAAGGGACTTCGAGTATTTGTTCGACTCGCAGTCCCGCAGTCTCGGAGTCTCGCAGTCTATTATGTAAACTAAATTTGCTCATCTACTTATTATGATGTGTTATTTGTGAAAACGCAAAGATAGGGAATTCCGTTGAAACGCAAAAAAAAGCATATTATTCCGTAAAAAACTTACGGCAATTAAGAAATTATGTCTATATTTGCACCGTATTTCAAACATTATGTGTCATGTTAGTCAAATTTGCCGTAAAAAACTTTCGAGGATTTGCTGAAAGAATAGAATGGGACTTGTCGCATCCAAGCAATTATGAGTTCAACAAAAACGCCATAAAAGATGGCATTATCAAGAACGGTATTGTCTATGGTCCCAATGGGTCAGGAAAGTCAAACTTTGCTTTGGCTATCTTCGACATCGAGAATCACCTTTCCTCGAAATGGAAAAAGACCGATTATTATTCCAACTTCGTCTATGCGGGCAATCCCAAAGCTCCGGTGGAATTTGAATATGTCTTCAAGTTTGGCGATGACCTTCTGGAATACCAGTATTCAAAGAACTCGGTTGGACTGCTTGTTGCGGAATCGTTAGTGGTCAATCACAAATTGGTATTCAAGAAAGATACCGATTTTTTCGAGATTGATGACGGACAATTCAAGATTGACAGCACGGTCAAAGAGAATTTCAAGCAGAATGTGAACAGCGTTTCTGTCATCAACTTCATCACGGCTTCCTATCCCTTGCCGCAAGAGCATTATATTGTCAAGTTGATGCTGTTTGTCAATTCCATGTTGTGGTTCAAGAATTTGGACAGCCGTGAGTTTATCGGCCTTGAAACTTCCAGCTTTGGTTTGGAGGAATTTATTATTCAAAACAACTATGTCGAGGACTTCTCCCAGTTCTTGGCGAAGGTGAGCCAACAGGAATTCAAGTTTGCTGTTCCCAAAGAAGGTGACAAGATTTTGTTTTGCGAAATAGGAGGCAACACAACTCCTTTTTTGTCCATTGCCTCAACGGGAACACAAGCTTTGGAATTGCTATATGTATGGATCAAGCGGATGTCGGCTGCTTCATTTGTTTTTATCGATGAATTTGACGCTTTCTATCATTTCAAGTTGTCGTTTGAAGTGTGCAAGCTGCTATTCAACATGGATTGCCAAGTCTTCACTTCATCGCACAACACTTATTTGATGACGAATGACCTCTTGCGTCCCGATTGCAACTTCATTCTGCAAAACAACAAAATCAAGCCGCTTCAGGCTTGCACCGAGAAAGAGTTGAGGTTTGGGCATAACATTGAGAAAATCTATAGAGCCAATGCGTTCCATGTCGATTTGAGGGTGTTCGGGCTGAATCCAAATATGTGGACAAGCTGGAGCAGTATTTCCTTGGCAAAAGGATTTCGGTGAAGTGCGTCTATGATGCCGAGATTTACCAGCTGTACAAGCAATTGAAAGCCGAGGAATTTGCATTCGATATGGTGAATCTTCTCAAAGAACGCAGCAAGGAAAATGCAGAACTCTTGCGCGACTATACTCGCGATAGTTTTGCGTACATCTACTTGTTCTTTGACTATGACGCACACTCCACATTGGCCGACGATGACAAACTCATGGAAATGCTTGATTTCTTCGACAACGAAACCGAAAACGGACTGCTTTATGTCAGTTATCCCATGTTGGAGGCCATTCGCCATTACAAGGATATGGAGAGTTTCAAGAATCTTACCGTCAAATGCAAACGCTCCAATTGTCCGTACAAGGGCGACTGCATGGATGTGGAAGCATGTATGAATGAACCTCATTACAAGAGCGTTTCAGCAACAGAATGTCTTCCTCAACTGACCAATCTCAACAAATACACGAAGGAAGTCTGGCAAGAACTCATTCGCGCCCATCTGTCCAAAATGAATTATCTGATAAATGATGTTTTCGATCTGCCCACCAAGTTGGAGACACAAAACACCATTTTCTTGAAACAATTGGAGAAACACATCAACCATAAATGTCCGGAAGTGGCCGTGTTAAGTGCGTTTCCTGTTTATGTGTTGGATTATTTTGGGGTTGAGGGGGTGAAGAGAAAGTTGGATGAACAATGAAAGTCAAAATCTTTGTTTGGCAATTAAAACAAGAACAAAAATGCAAACACAATAAACCAATGGCAACATCAATATTACATATCAAAACAGAAATAGAATGTAAAGTGTTTCTCTTTGATGAGGAAAAAGGCATTGCTACACCAGGCAAATACTTTAACCTTGAAGTGCGCAAAGGCGAGCAGGATTTGCTGTTTGTAAGCACGGCTGACAAAGACATACAATGTTCTTTGCAATATGAAATAGAAGAAACGGATTGCGATTATCGCATTATGATAGAAGAATCACAATTTAAAGCAAAGACGGGCTTGACTCAAGATAGCCTCTTTAAACTATTATATACAAATGTGACACCTAAAGAAATAGAAGAGGGTGTTGAGGACGAATATGGTGTGATATATAGTTCCGACGGTTCTCAATTGCTGAAATGTAAAAGAGACATTTCGTCTTATCAAGTAAAAGAAGGGTGTAGATTAATTAGAAAAGAGGCTTTCATTGATAAAAAGTTATCCAGCATCATTTTACCTGATGGACTAACGCACATTGGAGATTCTGCTTTTGGCCGTTGTAAAAACCTATTCAGCATCAATTTCCCTGATGGACTAATTCACATAGGAGATAAGGCTTTTTATAGGTGTGAGAACCTGTACAGCATCACTTTGCCTAATGGACTAATGCAAATTGGTGAATATGCTTTTTTGTGTTGTGAGAGCTTATCCAGCATCACTTTGCCTAACGGTTTGAAAAACATTGGAAATTCTGCTTTTCAAGGTTGTAAAAACCTATCCAGCATTACTTTGCCTAATGGACTAACGCACATTGGACATATGGCATTTTTCGAAACACAAATCAGAAAAATTGTCAGTGAGACACCATTTTTTGTTTTTAAGAATGGTTGTCTGATAAATGTAAAAGAAAAAAAACTCATAGCATTTCTCTCTGATGATAAAAGTGTTGATTTACCAATCGGGTTAACACACATCGGTGATTATGCTTTTTCGTACTATGAGAACTTGTCCAACATCACTTTGCCTAACGGGTTGAAAAACATTGGAGATTCTGCTTTTCAAGGTTGTAAAAACTTATCCAGCATCACTTTGCCTGATGGACTAACACACATTGGAGTTTCTGCTTTTAGCGGTTGTAAAAAACTTTCCAGCATCATTCTGCCTAATGGACTAACGCACATTGGAGATTATGCCTTTTCCGAAACACAAATCAGAAAGGTTGTTAGTCATACGCCATGTTTTTTGTTCAAGAATGGTTGTCTAATAAATGTAAGAGAAAACAAACTCATAGTTTTTCTGTCTGATGATAAGAGTGTTGATTTACCAATTGGATTGACGCACGTTGAAAAATTCGCTTTTTCCAGTTGTAAAAACCTAATTAGTATTACTTTACCAATTGGATTGACACATATTGGAGATTCTGCTTTTAGGGGGTGTGAGAATCTGTCCAGCATTACTTTGCCTGTTGGATTAACACACATTGGAGATTCTGTATTTAGCGGTTGTAAAAAACTTTTCAGCATCACTTTACCTAATGGGTTGACACACATTGGAAATCATGTTTTTGATGGTTGTAAATACTTATTTAGAATTACTATGCCTAACGGATTGACGTACATTGGAGATTTTGCTTTTAGGGGGTGTGAGAACTTGTCCAGCGTTAATTTGCCTGATGGATTAACACACATCGGAGATTCTGCTTTTTGGGGTTGTGAGAACCTATCCAGCATTACTTTACCAATTGGCTTGACATATGTTGGAAATTATGCTTTTTCCGGTTGTAATAACTTATCTAGCATCACTTTGCCTAATGGATTAAACTGTATTGGGTATGAGGCTTTTAACAGGTGTGCTAAATTGTCTAGTTTTTATATTTCATCTGGCATGAGAGAACATTTTGAACAACTGCTTCCGAAACAATTTCATGACAAGCTTATAGAAGTTGTCATAAACAACAAGATAGAAACAAAATAGAAGATTGTCTGATAGACAAGCTTCCATTGAGCATTTCAAACATCATCCTCAATCACCCTAATAATCCTTGCCGGTACACCGCCCACCAAAGTGTTATCAGGAACGTCTTTGTTAATCACAGCCCCTGCTGCCACTACCACATTGTTGCCGATGGTCACGCCGGGCAGGATGGTGACGTTGCCGCCAATCCACACGTCATTGCCGATGCGCACGGGCTTGGCCAAGGCGTGATATTCCCTGCGCCCTTTGGGCGATAGGGGATGCCCGACGGTGGTAATCAGCGTGTTCGGCCCAATCATCACATGGTTGCCGATATAGACCTCGCGGATGTCGAGGATGGTGAGGTTTTGCAATCCACACGCGCTCGCCTACAGCGCCCAGCATCTGCTGCAGGTGACGATACTGTGCCATGTAGTCGCGTCCGTCAATGGCGTTGAAGATCTCGCACTGCCGGATGGCCTCGGTCTTGAGGGCGATTAATTCCTCGTCGGCATACGAATATTCTATTCCTTCATTGCATTTTTCCAAGTTGGTCATATAGTCGTGTTATTATCGTTCGCAAAATGTCACATGCACCGTGTCGCCAAAAGTCTTTCCTATTTGTTTCCGGATGTCCTTCCTTACGCCGATGATGAAGCAAGGCGTTCCCATCTTGACGATCTGGCCGTTGTAAGGCACACCGTCGAAGGTGGCATGCACCGCCAATCGTCCTTTGCCAAAGAGCGCCTTGATGTCGAAAGGCACCTCCACGTATGCGGCATCCATAATCTCGTTTTGGATGATGATGGCATCGAATTCGTATGGCGTTGCTGTGGCCATGTTATTTTAGGTTTTTCACATGCGTCTTCAGCAACTTCACTGCCTGCCCGTAGGGACTTGATGTGACACTCACGAAGTAGGCAGCCATGTCGGTAGTGTAGGTGTTTTTGTAGTAGCCTTTGGTGAAGAGTTCCTCCTCAGTGAAGCTCTCGGCGAGGTGGAGCATCTCCTCATGGGTCTCTTGCAGCAGGCGTCTGGCCTCCTCCAAAGGTGTGTTTTGGTGCTTCTCTACCAGCATCTTGTCCATCTCGTGATAATTTTTGCGGTACTCATCGGGCAGGTAGTCACGCGGGTGGCCTTCGCGGATGTTGTTCACGAACTCGCGCATCAGTACCTGCCACTCGTAGAGGTGGATCAGCAAGTCGCGGAGGCAGCGGTCGTACTGCCAGCGCACACCGCATTTCTTCGGGTCGGCAGCGAAGTCAAAGGGAGTTGACATGGCTTCTTCGCTCATCTTGGATATTTGCTCATTCAGTATGGCATAGCCGTCGGCCATGGCGGCGAGCAGCTCTTGTTTGTTAGATGGATTGGGCATAGCTTTATGTTCATAGTTCGATTCTGCAAAGATAGGAAAAACTAAAGATTCCAAGATTGTTTCTTTGTCGAAATAATACATTATACTCAACCTCATCATCAAAGTAATGCCTTCGTAATGTCTTCAATCATAGCACTATGTGTCATTTAATGAAGTTTTTCTCAGACAAATGTCTCATCTCAACTCTTTTTTGTATTTTTATCGTTTCAAAAAACGAACAGTTAAATTTTTGTTATATGTCTAATAACCAATCAATTATTACAAACAAGGAGTATTTTCCGAGCATGCTTCCTGCAGAGGAACTTGCACAATTGAAGTTTATCCCAACATTTCCCGAATTTGTTACATGGATAGAACAAAAATGGGCGGACCTGCCTTGCTTATCCGACACGGTCAACACATTGAATTATAAACAAACCTGTGACATTATAGCCCGTAAGCGTGCCTTGTTGAACGAGTTAGGCTTGCAAAAAGGGGATAAGGTCGCCATTTTAGATAACATTACCGTTGAGGCGGTTGAGATGTTCCTCGCCGTCACTTCAGCCGGTTATGTGGCCATCAACCTACCTTCGCAGCTTCCTCCTCAAGCTATCGTGGGCTGCTGCATGAAGTTTGGCGTAAAAGTATTGGCTTTTGGCAAGGACTTCGCCGAGGCCGTTAAAGGCGTGCCATGCAAGGCTATTGCCATCACCGATTGCGCCAATCATACCGCCCCTGTGGCTACGGTAGATAAAGATGACCCTGCTGCCATCTTCTTCACGGGTGGCACCACGGGTGCGCCTAAGGGTGCTGTGCTGCCTCATCGCGCCTTGATGCGTGGCGCCTTGAATGGTGTCTATGCACCGGGTAGTCAACTTGGTCATCATCGTTATGCCTGTGTCTTGCCCTTGAGCCATGTGTTTGGCCTCGTCCGCAGCACCTTGTCCGTCTTGATGGAAGGCGGTGCCTGGTTCTCAGCAGGCAACACCAAAGAGACGGTCACGAAATTCCCCGTCATTCGTCCTACCAGCCTCGTTGCCGTCCCTGGTATCTGCGAGATTCTGTTGGGTCTGGTCAAGATGTATGGAAAACCCTTCCTGGGTGGACAGCTGGGATTCATCATCTCGGGTGCCGCCAACGTTCCTCCTAAATTGATTGGCGAGTTCGACGAGCTTGGCATCCATCTCTTTGCAGGCTATGGCATGACCGAAGGCGCCAACCTTACCACTGGCAATATCGACGTGAAGTCGCGTCCCACCTCGGTCGGCAAACTTTATCCTGAACAAGAGGCGAAAGTGGTCGATGGCGAGTTGTGGTTCCGTGGCGACAACGTATTCCTCGGTTACTATGGCGATCCAGAAAAGACGGCCGAGACTCTTACCGAGGACGGCTGGATCAAGACGGGCGACCTCGTGCGTTTCGATGAAGAAGGTTACATGTACATCGTTGGACGTATCAAGAACCTCATCATCCTCTCCAACGGCGAGAACGTCAGTCCCGAGAGCATCGAAGAGCCATTCTACAAGGACCCGAAACTCCGCGACTGCCTCGTCAAGGAAGACGAACTGGATGGTCGTCAGGTGATTGCCATCGAGATCTTGCCCCGTATGGAGGAGTTTGGCAATGGCCCATGGGAAGAAGTGGAAGCCTATTTCAAGGATTTGGTCGGCAAAGTCAATGCAGAGTTGCCTTCAACCCATCGTGTTAGTAAAGTCACAGTGCGTAAGGAGGACTTCAAGCGTACTGGCGCCATGAAAGTCTCAAGAAACCAATAAGCCATGGAAAGAGAACAAATTTTCAACGAGCTGAAGGAAATCCTAAAGCTCATCAAGCCATCCGCTGATTTCAGCACGATCAATGAAGACTCACAGCTTGTCCGCGATGTGGGCTTGGATTCATTGACCATCTTGTTGCTGAGCCTTGCTATCGAGAACAAATTCGCTTTCAAGTTCGAAGGCAATCCCAAGTTCACCACGGTGGGGGAGGTCATTGACTTTATCAGCGCGAATTCAACTCTTTAAGCCTATGAGCATCCGAATCGAAAAGGTGGAAAGTCACAAACAATTGAAGAAGTTTGTGACTTTTCCACTCCATTTATATAAGAAATGTCCCAATTGGGTACCTGCCTTGGAAGGCGACGAATACGACACTTTCAACCCCGAGAAAAACGGCGCCTACGACTTTTGCGAGGCTGACTGCTTCTTGGCCTACCGTGGCGACGAAATCGTGGGACGCGTGGCAGCCATCCTCAACCATAAGGCCGACGATACAGAGAATATCGTCCGTTTCGGCTGGCTCGACTTCATTGAAGACGAGGAAGTGTTGCGCGCCTTGATCGATACCGTTGCCGACTGGGGTCAACAACGCCGGCGCACCGAGATGCGTGGCCCATGGGGATTCACCGACATGGACAAGGAAGGCCTTCTGGTGGAAGGCTATGAACACCTCAGTCCGTTCACCTGCCTTTATAACTATCCTTATTATGGCGAGATGCTGGAACGTCTCGGCTTCACAAAAGACGTCGACTGGACCCAACGGACGCTTGAGGTAAGCAAGGAGCTGCCTTCGATGTTTCAGTTCGCCAACCTGATTGAGGAAAGGTTCAAGGTGCATGTGGTGCAGCCGCGCAGCATGAAAGAGATGGGAAGCCGATATGGAAGAGAGATCTTCCACATGTATAACGAGGCCTTCGCGCCTCTGAATGGTTTCTCGCCCTTGACCGACAAGCAGATTGACGCCTACCTGAAGACATACGTCCCCATTCTTGACAAGGACTTTGTCGCTTTGGCCGTCGATGCCAACGACAAGCCTATAGGTTTCATTTTCTGCGTGCCTTCGCTATCCAAAGCGGTGAAGAAATCCAACGGACGTCTGTTCCCGTTTGGCTTCATTAATATCTTGAAGGCCTTGAAGAAGAACGAC
>CACXIM010000038.1 GCA_902767725.1 uncultured Bacteroidia bacterium
AGTCTTCAAGAAGAACCTCAAGCACAGCGCTGAGGAAGTCGCCAAGTTCGACCACATCTCCGACCAAAAGCCTTTCCGCACCGAAGCCATCAAGCGTGAGCTGAAAGAGGCTGGCATCGATTTGAGTGAAATGTCGTGCGTAGTGGGTCGTGGCGGCTTGCTCCGTCCGCTTGTTTCTGGCGTTTATGAGGTGAACGAACTCATGATCAAGGACCTGACCGAAGGTTATAGCGGTGAGCATGCCTCCAACCTCGGCGGCTTGATTGCCAACGACATCGCCAAGGAGATTGGAGTAAAGGCCTATATCGCCGACCCCGTCGTGGTCGACGAGATGGATGAAGTGGCACGCTATTCGGGTCACCCGCTCTTCCCGCGCATCTCCATCTTCCATGCCTTGAACCAGAAGATCATCGCCCGTCAGCTGGCGAAAGACCTCGGCCGCAAGTATGAGGACATGAACATCATCGCCATCCACCTCGGTGGTGGCATCTCAGTCAGTGCCCACAAGAAAGGTCGTGTGGTCGATACCAACAACGCCTTGAACGGTGACGGTCCCTTCACTCCCGAACGCGCTGGCTCGTTGCCTGCCGGCTTCCTTGTCGACGCTTGCTTCAGCGGCAAATACACCAAGAAGGAAATCGGCCAGATGCTGAAGGGCAAAGGCGGCTTTGTCGCTTACCTCGGCACCAACGATGCCCTCGAAGTGGAAAACGCCGTGAAGGCTGGTAACAAGGAATGGGAGAAGGTCTACAAAGCCATGGCCTATCAAGTGGCCAAGGAAGTCGGTGGTCTTGCAGCCTCGGCTTTCAGCATGGATGTGGATGCCATCTTCCTCACGGGTGGCATGGCCTACGACAAGGGCTTCTGTGCTTTGGTGAAGAGCCATGTGGAGAAGATCGCCCCTGTGTATGTCTATCCTGGTGAGGATGAGATGAAGGCTTTGGCGCTGAACGGCCTGCGTGTCCTTAATGGCGAGGATACCCCGAAAGAGTATCAGGCCTGAACTATGTAAAGACGTTGCGCGCAATGTCTTTACAAAACAAAAGCCACCGCTTTCCCATGAGAGCGGTGGCTTTTTGATGGATGAGGCCCGTCGTTTTTATAGACCCAACAAATCTTCAATAAATCCTTGTAGTTTGTTTTCGGCGGCTTGGGCGCGTTCTTGTAGCTCAGGAAGGACGTTGTCGTAGTCTTCAAACAAAGCCAACTCGGATTCGGCGCTTTCATATTCCTCAACCAACTTGTCTATGGTTTCATCATCCGTGTTTCTGTTGACCTCAGACAGAGCATTGATAGCGTTCTCGTAACGTTCGATGATGGGCGCTATGAACTCGGCAGCCTTGTCGGCCTCTACTTTGTTGTACTCAGTGGCGATGTCGGAGAGCTTGGTTTGAAGGTTAACGATTTCTTCTTCCGTGAAGCCTTTGACGTTGCCTTCTTTGTCCACATAGTCGGCAAAAAGGTTTTGGCTGAATTCTTCCTTTTCGGCGTTGAAGCTATCGACAAAGGCTAAAAAGTCCTCGACGTTGTCGATGGCCGAGAGCTTGGCTTTTGCTTGGTCGAAAAATTCCTGTGCGGCCTTAAGGATGGTTTCGGTCCGTGATACCTTGGTGCCGCATGAGGCCATAACAAAGCCAATGATGACAACGGCAATGGCTAATGTAATCTTTTTCATAGTGTGTGAATTTTGTGGTTAGTAATTTTTTTGATTAAAAAGATTATGTGCAAAAATAGTGATTTGTTGGTTGGCATTACAAAAAAATGAAAAAACATCAATTTCCTGCACAAGCCGCCGTTGCAGCGCTAATGACAATTCCTGAAATGTCTTCCAACTGATGTGCACACGATTCCAACGTGGCGCCCGTAGTCAGCACATCATCGATAAGGAGGACGTGCTTTCCTTTTAGTTCGTCGGCAAAACGAAGCTCAAAGATGTCCTTTACGTTCTTGAAACGTTCCTCGGCGGTTTTGTGGGTCTGTGTCTCAGTATAGATGCCTCTAACGAGGTATTTGTCACTAATAGGAATGCCAGTGACCTCATGGATGCCTTGGGCAATCATCAGGCTTTGGTTGTAACCGCGCTGCCGCTCGCGTTTGGGATGCAAAGGTACGGGAATAAGATAGTCGATGCCTTGAAACAAGGGCGCATCCTTGATGGTTTTACCTAATTCTTGACCCAGAAATACTCCCGCTTCTTTGTTGCCTCTGTATTTCAGTTCGTGGATGAGATGCTGGACTTTACCCGATTTTGCGAAGAAGAAACACGCAGTTACAGCGTGAAACCTTACACGTCCATAAAAAGTCTGCGCCAAAGGATTTTCGGGGTTGTTTTCATAGCCTGTCTTGGGCAACAGAAAGCGGCATTTCAAGCAAACCGTCTCTTCGTCCTTGAGCAAGGTCTCGCCACAAGCCGCACAAACCCGTGGATAAAACAAATTGAGGATGCTATGGAGCCAGTCGCGGAAGGTCATGGTTTTTCTTATTGCCCAATGCGGATGTATTTCTTGCGCGGCACCAAGGCTTTAGGATTGAGTGATTCTTTGTCGTCGTAAGGCATCTTATACTCAACACTGAAATCAAGAGAGTCGGGGAGGAGCTCGTCGGTGCGGCCTTGCTCGCGCAGCACTTCGTTATACATACGACGATTGCGTTGCAACTTGGCTTGCCGACGCGCAGAGGCATTGTATTTGTCGTAAAGATACTGTATGGGGTTGGCTGTGATGGTAGGCATTCCATTGCCCTTAGGTGTACGGCTCAGCCACATCTCATCAAGATCCTCGTTGAGGCGGACTATCTCGTCAAGGGTCTTGGCACTCGGCATCGTGATGAGTATTTCCTTGAAGGTCTCATAGTTGGTGAAAGGCAATACCGTCACCTCGCGCAGGGTGATGGTCTCGGGATAGAGACGGATGACAAGGGTGTCGGCACTGGTGAGCTTTTCATCAATGGCAATAAGACGTCGGCCATCTTACTGATGACGTGCGTGTTACGGATGGGTTTCAGGCTATCGGCAGTGACCACATAGCCATAAAAATCCACGCGCTTGGGTTGGTCTTCGTCATCGCTTTGCGCGAAAGCGAAAACACCGCTCAAGAGCAACACCATTATAAACATCAACCGTTTCACCCGTTTACGTTTTGGCTGGCTAAAATACAACAAATAATGAACGGCAAAACGTGTTTTTTATTATTCTCAGCAGAAATCTGTTCCCCATTCCAAATATAAAGTCTATTTTTGCGTTTTATATGATGGATTCGTTTCGTGTCATTGCGAGGAACGAAGCAATCCAGAAAACACTATTCCCTAGATTGCTTCGTCGTTCCTCCTCGCAATGACATAAAAACATACAAATAAAAGAAACACCAATGAAAATCAACATCGTAAACACCTCAAATAACCCCTTGC
Source organism: uncultured Bacteroidia bacterium (assembly GCA_902767725.1). Taxonomy (GTDB): domain Bacteria; phylum Bacteroidota; class Bacteroidia; order Bacteroidales; family F082; genus Limimorpha. The sequence continues at coordinate 3,406 of CACXIM010000038.1, forward strand.
CCGCCTACGAGACGAAAGCCTCAGCCGGTATGGATCTTCGAGCCTATTTACCCGAAGGCCCCATCACCTTTGAACCCATGCAGCGCGGCCTCGTGCCCACTGGACTTTACATGGAAATTCCTGAAGGATATGAAGGCCAAGTGCGTCCCCGCAGCGGCCTGGCCATCAAGAGCGGCATCACCGTACTCAATTCGCCCGGCACCATCGATGCCGATTACCGTGGACAAGTTTGTGTCATCCTTATCAATCTGTCTGATAAGCCTTTTGTCATCAACAGCGGCGACCGCATCGCACAGATGGTCATCGCCAAATGCGAACAGACCGAAATGATACAAGTGGAGAGCCTCTCAGAGACCGAACGTGGCGCCGGAGGTTTTGGACATACAGGAAAGAGTTGAGTTTAGAGTTTAGAGTTCAGAGTTTAGAGTTTGTTGTTAGTTTAGAGTTTAAAGTAGATTGAAATTATGAAGTATAATGTGATTTTGTTGTTTTTGGCCTTGGGTTGCACAATGTGGGGATATGCCCAGCAGATGGAGTCGGAATACGACGGCAAAACCGACAAGAAAAAGAACGCCATCTATTTCTCGAACGGCCTGCAGAGCAAATACCGCGAAGATACCGATGGCGCCATCCGCAACTTCGAGCAAGCCTTGCGCTATATGCCCGACGATGCCGCTTCGATGTTTGAGCTGAGTGAACAATATTCCAATGCTGGTCGCACCGAAGAAGCCTTCAACATGATACAGAAGGCCGTCAAGCTCGACCCCGAAAACAAGTGGTACCAAATTCGACTCGGACTGTTTTACCGCAACCTGGACCAATACGACAAGTTCATCAAGCTGTATGAAGACCTGACCAAGAAATACCCCGATGACCCTGACATGCTCAGCGAGCTCATCGATGTCTATCTGGTGACGGAAAAATACGACAAGGCCGTGGAAAAGATGGACTTGCTTGAACAGCAACTCGGGGCAAACGAATTCATCACCGAGCAACGCCTCAACGTCTTCAAACGCCAAGGCAACAACAAAAAGGTGATTTCGGAGCTTGAGAAACTCATCGAGAACAACCCTGAAAACGTCCGCTATTACGGCATGTTGGCCCAGGTGTTTGCCGAGACTGGCAAGGACAAGGAAGCCTTGAAGACCTATGAGAGAATGAAGGAAATCAACCCCAACGACCCGTATATCCACATCTCACTCCTGGAGTTTTACGAGAAGGGAGGAGAGATGGATAAGGCCTTCAACGAACTGCTTGCCGTCATCCGAAACAAAAGCCTCGACCTCACCACCAAGGCCAACATCTACGACTATTGGATGCAGAAAAACAACCAGTCGAAACAGATCAACGAGCAAGTCAAGCAATGCGGCGATGCCTTCATCGAGACACATCCCGACAACAAATTGGGCTATCTCGTCCTTGGCTCCTATTACATGGTGAACGAGAACGCCCAAAAGTCGAAAGAGCTGCACCAAAAAGCCTTGGCCATCGACAGCACCGACTTCCGCTCGTGGCAAAACCTCATCATCAGCGAGTCGCGACTCAATGATAACGAGGCCGTGCGCGACCATGCCGTGGCTGCCTTGAAATACTATCCCATGCAGCCTGTGTTCTATTGGTATGCAGGCGTAGCCAACTCAGTATTGGAAAACAACGACGATGCTATCACCTATTTAGAGAAAGGCCGGAGATACACCTCCGACAAATTGCAGATGGCCAACTTCGATGCCTTCTTGGGCGACATCTACCACCAGCAAGGCGAAGAAGAAAAAGCCTTTGATGCATACGACCGCACGCTGCGCAACGACCCGGATAATGTGTTGGTCTTGAACAACTATGCCTATTACCTCGCAGTAAAAGGACAAGATTTGGACAAGGCCTTGGAGATGTCGACAAAGGCCATAGCTGCCGAACCCGACAACCCGACTTATTTAGACACCCACGCTTGGGTGCTCTACATGAAAGGCGACTACAAAGAGGCTGAAAAGCACATGAAGAAAGCCATGAAACTGTTGAAGGAACCCGACGCAACCTACACCAAGCACTATGAGGCTATCTTGAACAAATTGGGTAAAAACTAATTGGAATAGAATTTGAAGCGAAACCAAGCGTGAAGACGTTATCAAAAATAGCATTCCTCGTCCTGCTCCTGGCCGCCACTTCCTGTGCTTCGCGCAAGAAAACCGTCGCGCCCACACCGCCGCAAACCTTCGAGTGGATGACCTCCAAGCTCGACATCCAAGCCGAAGGCAACGGCATGGCTTACGATGACCTTTCGGGACAAATCCGCATACGCAAGGACAGCCTTGTGTGGCTCAGCGTCACCGCCACGATGGGCATGGAAGTGCTGCGCGCCAAGGTCAGCAACGACTCCGTTTGGATTGTCAACCGATTAGAAAAGACCTATTTGACTGAACCTTTAGACACCGTTTCCACCCAACTTGGCATACCGCTCAGTCTGCCTTTGGTGCAAACTTTGCTCTTGGACAATAACGAAGGCCTCCCGCCCGTTGAGAATCAGACGGTGCTACTCAAGACCTTCGTCATGGGCAACCTGTCAGCCAAAATGCGATACAAAAACATCAAACTGGACGAAAAGACGAGCTTCCCGCTGAAGATCAGTGATAAGATGGAAAGATTCCGAATCAAACCAAGACAATGAACGATAGAATACTTATAAAACAACACCACACAAACCCTCATCGCGGGCATGACCCGCGATCTCCTAAGCAAAAGGGGGGCGCCGTCAAGCTTAGGAGATGGCGGATGTACCTCCGTCATGAGGGCATGGGGTGGTGTTTGTCGTTCATTGTTCTGTTTTTCTTAGCGTTGGCTTCATCCTCAGCCTACGCCCAAAAAACCAAAGGCAAGACCAAGAAGCAACTGCAAAGCGAAATCACCACCTTGCAAAAAGAGATTTCGAACGCCAACCAATTGCTGAAAAAGACCACCAAGGACAAGGAAATGACACTCAACGAAGTGTCGATTCTCGAAAACAAAATCAAGCAACGCGAACAACTCATCAAGGCCTGCAACGAACAGATTGCCATCCTCGATGAGGAAATCAACATAGGCCAAAACAACATCAAGAGCCTCAACTCCGACCTTGGCAAGCTGCAAAAGGAATACGCCAAGATGATCGTCTTCGCCAACAAAAACCGGAATCATTACGACCGTCTGGGCTTCATCTTCGCCTCGGAGGATTTCAACCAGGCCTTCAGCCGATTGCGCTATATCCGCCAGTTCACCGACGCCCGCAAGGTGAAGATGGACCAAATCGCAGCCACAGAAAAGCAAATCAGCAGCGCCTTGGAGGCCAGCCAACAAGCCCGCGAAGAACAGACTGCCCTGCTGAAAGAAGAGAAAGCCCAACAAGGAGCTTTGAAGAAGGAGAAGGAGGAACTCAACGCCCAAGTGGCCAAACTCAAAAAGAAGGAAGGCAACCTCCAGCAAGACATCAAAAACAAGCAGCAACAAACCCAGAAACTCCAAAAGGCCATCGACGACATCATAGCCGAAGAAATCAGAAAGGCCAATGCGGAAGCCGAACGCAAACGCAAGGCTGAAGCCAAGAAAAACGCCAACAAAGGCAAGTCAACTGCCACCACCACGACCACAAAATCTAAAGAAAAAGGCATGGCCCTGACGCCTTCCGAAAAGACCCTGTCAACCAGCTTCGTCAACAACAAGGGCAAGCTGCCTTGGCCGGTGGAACGTGGCACCATTGCTTCGACCTACGGCAAACACGCCTCTACGGTGTCGAGCAAAGTCACGGTGACCAACAACGGCATCGACATTGCCACTAACGAAGGCGCAAAAGCCCGTGCCATCTTCGATGGCGAGGTGACTAGCGTCACCAAGTTGACGGGTGCCAACACGGTGGTCATCATACGTCACGGAGAATATTTCACCGTTTATTCCAACCTCGAAAACGTCACCGTGAAACGCGGCGACAAGGTGAAGACCAAACAAAACATTGGCACCGTCCACACCAACAAGACCGAGGGCAAGACCGAATTGCACTTTGAATTGTTGAAAGAACAAACACGTCAGAATCCAGCAAATTGGTTATCGCAATGAAAAGTAACATAAATAGAAGAGCGTATTTTGAATCCCCCCTGCCCCCCTTAAAAGGGGGAGCGGATTCCCCCTCTAAGAGGGGGGCAGGGGGAGTAAAAACAATCTTACTTCTCACATTAATTCTTACCACAGTTCTCTTCTCTTCCTGTAAGACCAAGGAAGTGCCGGGGAGAAGGCGCACCCCACGCCACTGCAACTCCTGCACCAAGTGGAGCTATGCGCCACAAGAAATCATGGAATACGAACTCTTGCACAACGATGAAACCTGAGGAACTTGAACTGCTGAAACGCTATTTCCCCGAGGCTGCGGTGACAATGGTGGGTGAGATGTTCATACAACGCCGTTTCAAACTGCATTTCAAGCGACCACGAAGCTCCAAGTTGGGCGACTTCCGTCCACCCCGCACCAAAAACGGCATCTGTTCCATCACTCTCAACCTCGATCTAAACCCCTACCAGATGCTCATCACATACGTGCATGAAGTGGCGCATTATGATGTGTATCAACAATATGGCTCAAGAAGTGTGCAACCGCACGGGCAGGAATGGCAAACAAGTTTCTCCACCTTGCTGCATCCTTTTTTGACCGAAACCATCTTCCCAAAAGAAGTACTCAACGCCTTGCAAAAGCATCTTCATCACATCAAGGCCAGCAGCACCACCGACCTGAACCTGCAAAGGGTTTTGCACAAATACGACAAACAGCCCGACAACGTGACTACTGTGGAAAGCCTTCCTAATGGTGCCCGTTTCGTCCTAAAAAGCGGTCTCGTCTTCCAAAAAGGGGAAAAACAGCGCACCCGCTACAAATGCTTTTGTGAGAGCAATGGTCGCTGGTATTTTGTTTCAGCCTTGGCGGAAGTCAAGCCGTTGCAATAAACATTTCGACAATTCAACAAACAACGATTCAACAATTCACTATCTTTGCAGCCAAATAAGCAAAGAATGACCAAAAAAGTATTTGTTTCGGGATGCTACGATCTGCTGCATAGCGGGCACATCGAGTTTTTCCGATAGGCAGCACAATATGGCGACCTTTATGTCGGCATCGGCTCCGACGAGACCATCCTGCACTACAAGAACCATAAGACGCTTTACCCAGAACAGGAACGCCTCTTTATGGTAAAAGCCATCCGCTATGTCAAGGACGCCTTCATCAATGACGGCGACGGCGTGATGGACTTCATCGGCACCGTCGACCGCCTGAAACCTGATGTTTTCGTTGTTAACGAGGATGGTTCCTCGGAAGAAAAACGCCGTTTTTGCGAAGAGCGTGGCATCGAATATGTGGTGCTGCAACGCATACCTTCGGAAGGTTTGGAGGCTCGTTCGTCGACTTCCTTGAAACAAAACCTCTGCGAAATCCCAACCCGTTTGGACTTGGCCGGCACTTGGATTGACCAACCTTACGTCTCTTGTTTTGCCCCAGGTTGGGCCATCACCATCTCATTGGAGCCTACCTTCGAGATACGCGAACGGTGCGGTCTTTCCACTTCAACGCGCAACATGATCAAACGCATTTGGCCAATGAAACTACCCGATATGGACCCCGAAACCCTTGCCAAACTCGTCTTCTGCTTCGAGAACGATCCCGAGCGCAGCGATGGCATCATCAGTGGGGCACAGGACAGCATAGGCATTTGCATGCCGGGCTTGGTGCGGCATTATTACGACAAACTCTATTGGCCCATCAAAATCGAGACCTGCCAAGATGAAGAAATCCTGAATTGGCTTGAAAACTATCTCATCATGATACCCATGGAGCCACGTCGACAAGGATGTTCGGTGGTGGAGGGTAAAGATATCACCGAAACCAAAGTGAAAGCCCTGGCCAAAGCTGCAGATGATTGTTGGACAGCTATCTTAAACAAGGATTTGGACGGTTTCGCATCAGCTTATAAGGCTTCTTTTGATGCACAAACCGCCATGTTTCCTGCCATGATTCAAGGCTCGGTGCAAAACTATATCGACAAATACTCCCTTATGGATGAAGTCTTGGCTTGGAAAATGCCTGGTGCGGGGGGCGGAGGTTATTTGGCTTGTGTGGTCAAGGATGCTCCCGTTTTCTGTCAAAACTATCCTGAAGCCATTTCACTTAAAATCAGAAGAAAATGATTAACAAACTACAGATTTAACGGATTAAACGAATACCCTACGAGAAATTTGAAGGACGTTTGCATCCTAACATTTTTTGAATTCAAATCAGTAAAATCTGTGTAATCCTTTGTTAATAACAAACCATTGAATATGAACAAAGTAGTAGAAAAGAAATACCTTTTGGCTTTCGTCTTGGTGACCTGTTGTTTCGCCTTGTGGGGCTTCGCCAACGACATCACCAACCCTATGGTGAAAGCTTTCTCCAAAATATTCCGCATGAGCGTCACCGACGGCGCCTTGGTGCAACTGGCTTTCTATGGCGGTTATTTCTGCATGGCGCTGCCTGCAGCTTTGTTTGTGCAAAAACACTCCTTCAAAGCCGGTCTATTAATGGGCCTGGGACTTTATGCCCTCGGTGCCTTGATGTTTATCCCCGCCAAAGCAATCGGAAGCTATTATCCTTTCCTTATCGCCTACTTTGTGTTGACTTGCGGCCTTTCTTTCCTTGAAACAACAGCCAATCCTTACATCCTCTCCATGGGTAGCAAGGACACCGCCACACGACGACTCAACCTCGCACAAGCTTTCAATCCCATTGGCTCTTTGGCAGGTATGTTCGTGGCCATGCAGTTTATCCAAGCCAAACTCAACCCGCTGAGCACCGAAGAACGTGCCCTGCTCAACGATGAGCATTTTGATGCCATCAAAAACAGCGACCTCACCGTGTTAAGCCGTCCCTACGTCATCATTGGGGCTGTGTTGGTGGTTTTCTTTGTTGTCATCTTGCTCTTGGTGAAGACCCAATCAAAGAGGGAGGAAAACAACGACCAGAAGATTGGCCCCACGGTGAAACGCCTATGGCAAAACAAACCGTATCGATATGGCGTGGTGGCGCAGTTTTTCTATGTCGGTGTGCAAATCATGTGCTGGACGTTTATCATCCAATATGGCACCCGTGTCTTCATGAACGAAGGCATGACCGAGCAAGCCGCCGAGGTACTTTCCCAACGCTATAATATCGTGGCTATGGCCATTTTCTGTGTAAGCCGCTTTGTCTGCACCTTCCTGTTGAAATACATTCACCCATCCAAGTTATTAACTTATTTAGGTTTTGCGGGAGCAGTGCTAGTGTTGGGGGTCATCTTCATTGACGGACGTGCAGGAATGTATTGTCTGGTAGCTGTTTCCGCCTGCATGAGCCTGATGTTCCCAACCATCTATGGCATCGCCTTGACCGACACAGGCGAAGATGCCAAGATTGGTGCTGCAGGACTAATTATGGCCATCTTGGGTGGCTCGGTGTTGCCTCCTTTGCAAGCCCGCATCATCGATGGCAACGGTTTAGGAAGCTTGGCTTCGGTGAATCTGAGCTTTGTTTTGCCATTAATCTGCTTTATCATTATTGTATTTTACGGATTTTTCATCACCAAAACCGATAAAAAATGAAACGTTATTGCCAAACCCTCAAACTCGTCAACGACCCCGAACTCATTGAGAAGTATTGCGAACTCCACGCCCATGTATGGCCAGAAGTCATCGAAGGCCAACACACTGTCGGTATTATAGATATGCAGATTTATCGTTATGAAAATCAAGTGTTTATGGTATGCGACACCATAGACGATTTTGACTGGGAACGCGACATGGCACGTTTGGCCACTTTGCCTCGTCAAGCCGAATGGGAAGCCCATGTAGCACAATGCCAAGGTGCCGACCCAAACTTGCCTTCGACAGGAAAATGGCATTTAATGAAAAGAATATTTTAAAACAAAAAAGAAAAAGTCTTAGTTTTGCACATTGAATATTGATTAAGACTATGAGAAAGTTGATTACAAAATTCTGTAATTTTATATTTGGGAAACACAAGAACAACACTCTTCCCCGTGTGTGGATTCTGGCAGTGGATATGATTATTGTTGTCATTGCCTATATCATAGCAAACTTTATGCTTTACTATGATTATCTGCCCAATATCACCATTAATTGGAAACAAACATGGTTGATACCTTTGTTTTATCTTGTTGCTTTCCTAATTAGCCGTACCTACGATGGCATGTTACGTTATGCAGGATTCAACGATATCCGAAAGATTTTCGCATCCTGTACATCAACAGTTGTAGTACTATTTCTCAGTAAAATATTTTTCATCAAAATATATTTGCCATTCGCCATAAATTATTATCCTAGTTTCATTTTGATGATTTATCATTACCTCATCACCTTGGTTTTAATGATTATCATGCGTTTCACAATCAGACGTTTATACAACGAGGTTTACAAGAATGCAGGTGATAAAATGAATACACTTATCTATGGAGCAGGCGATGGTGGCACTATGTTGATGCGAACTTTGAGCCAGGACACAACCTCCAAATTCAAAATTAAGGCATTTGTAGACGATGATCCGAAACGCGTAGGGACACAGATTAACACCATAAAAATTTACTCTCCAAAGGTGGCCATGACCACTGAATTCATCGAAAAGAATAGAATTGAAGTAATGATTGTGGCCATTCCCAGCCTCTCAGAAGAACGCAACAAAGAAATCATCGAACAGGGCTTGGCTCTCAACCTGATCGTGAAATCAATCCCTGCATTCGACAAATGGGTGGATGGCAAATTCTCTACGAATCAAATCCAGGATATCAAGATTGAAGACCTCTTGGGACGCAAGCCCATCATTTTGGGCAAGAGCAACGTGATTCGCGAAATCAACAACAAAGTGGTGCTTGTCACTGGTGCTGCTGGCTCCATCGGTAGCGAGATTTGCCGTCAGGTGATGCACTACAATCCCGCAAAGCTCATCATGCTCGACCAAGCCGAGTCGCCTATGTACGACTTCCAGTTTGAGATGAACAACACGGCCGACTTCAAGGAGATGAAAGACCGCATGGCCTTCGTCATCACCAACGTCAAAGACCCCATTCGCATGAAGGAAGTCTTCGAGAATTATCACCCTCAAGTGGTGTTTCATGCTGCCGCATACAAGCACGTGCCTTTCATGGAAGAGAACGCCTACGAAGCCGTGTTTGTCAACGTTTTCGGCACCAAGCTCGTGGCTGACCTGGCTGTAGAATATGGAGTAGAGAAGTTCGTAATGATTTCGACCGACAAGGCCGTCAACCCAACCAATGTGATGGGGGCCACAAAGCGTATCGCCGAAATCTACACACAAAGCCGAAAGGGCAAGACCAAGTTCATCACCACTCGTTTTGGCAACGTGTTGGGTTCCAATGGTTCTGTGGTGCCCTTATTCCGCAAACAGATCGAACAAGGCGGACCTATCACCGTCACCGACCATCGTATCACCCGTTTCTTTATGACCATCCCCGAAGCCTGTAGCCTAGTGCTTGAGGCTGGTTCCATTGGTGAAGGTGGGGATATCTTCGTTTTCGACATGGGCGAAAAGGTCAAGATTTGGGATTTGGCCGAGAAGATGCGCAAATTGGCCCATCGCCCTGAAATAGAGATCATCGAAACTGGCCTTCGCCCCGGGGAGAAACTCTACGAGGAAGTACTGGCCAATGAAGAAAACACCATCAAGACCGATAACGAGAAAATCATGCATGCCGTGGTACGTCAATATGAAGCCGAAGAGGTGGACAACATGATAGCCCAACTGCATGACAAACTCGAGACCTGCGACCCGATGCAAATCGTGGCCCAAATGAAGGTCATCGTGCCCGAATTCAAGAGCAACAATAGTGTGTTTAGCCAGTTGGACAAATAATACCCAATGTACACCATCCACACCGATCCGCTGCACCGTATTGCATACGCTACCGATGCCTCAGCCTATCGCGAAGTGCCCTTAGGCGTGACCTTCCCCGAAAACGAACAGGATATCGTTTACCTTATCCAAGAAGCCCAAAAACGACACACCCATCTCATCCCACGAGCGGGAGGCACTTCCATCGCCGGACAAGTGGTGGGCAGCGGCATCGTGGTCGACATCAGCAAGCATTTCAAAAAGATACTGGAAATCAACCCTGAAGAACGCTGGGCTAGGGTACAACCTGGTGTCGTCCTCGATGAGTTGAACATGGCTTTGGAGCCTTACGGTCTTTTCTTCAGCCCCGAGACTTCTACCAGCAACCGTTGTTGCATTGGTGGCATGTTTGGGAACAACTCCTGCGGGTCACATTCCTTGGTTTATGGCAGTACCCGCCACCATGTGTTGGAAGCCCGAGGCGTGCTCAGCGATGGCAGCATTGAGGTGTTCAAAGAATACAGCATCAAGGAGTTGGAAGAAAGGTTTGGAGCACGTTTCTGGGAAACGGAATTTGACCTTTTGATCCAACGCATCTACACCCAATTAATCCGTTGGGCATTGGACGAAAAAACGGTGCAATTGATCGAAGACAACTACCCTGACAAAACTTTGCGCCGCCGTTCATGTGGTTATGCCATCGACGAGGTCATCGAAGACCTACACAATACCAATAAGCCACTTGAGGAACGCACCATTAATCTTTGCAAAGTGCTGGCCGGCAGTGAGGGTACTTTGGCATTCACTACCGAGATCAAAGTCGACCTCGACCCCTTGCCGCCAAAGGAGAAAATGGTGGTCTGCGCCCATTGTGACACGCTGCAAAAGAGTTTTTTAGGCAATCTGGTCGCCCTACAATACCATCCCTCAGCTATTGAGTTGATGGATCGCAACATTCTGGAACTCAGCAAACAGAACGTCGAACAACAGAAAAACCGCTTCTTCGTGCAAGGCGACCCTGCTGCCATCCTTATTATCGAATTGCGCTGCGAGACTCGCGAAGCTATCGACGCTATTGCCGACCAATTGGAAAAGGCATTGATGGAGAATGAAGAACATTTGGTTTATGCCTGTTCTCGTGTTTATGGCACTGAAATCAGCAAAGTGTGGAGTTTGCGAAAAGCGGGCTTGGGACTGCTCACTGGCATGAAAGGCGATGCCAAACCCATTGGCGTTATTGAAGATACGGCTGTGGCACCCGAAAAGTTGCCCGATTATATGGCCGACTTTGCACAAATGCTCAAAAACCTTGGCTTGAGCTGCGTCTATCATGCACACATCAGCACAGGAGAACTGCACCTGCGGCCTATTATTAATATCAAAGAAGCTGAAGGCAAGCGCAAATTCCGCGAAGTGGCTTACCAAACCGCTCTTTTGGTCAAGAAATACAAAGGCTCGCTCAGCGGTGAACATGGCGATGGCCGACTCCGTGGTGAGTTCATACAATTGCTTTATGGCGATGAAGTTTACGCCTTGATGCAGGACCTGAAACACTGCTGGGACCCATTCCAGGTCTTCAATCTGCATAAGATTGTCGACACACTGCCCATGGACAGTATGTTGCGTTTTGAGGTGGGGCAACAATATGCCATCGAGAAGGAGTTAAGTTCGTCGGCCCTTCGACAAGCTCAGGGACCTCAGGGCTCAGGGGCCTGTACCTACTATAATTGGAAAGCAGCTTTTGATGAATGCAAGGTGGAAGGCGCCACGGGCGCCAAAAACCAACTCCATGCCCTGATGTGTAGCATTGAGCAATGCAACGGTGCTGGCGACTGCCGCAAATCGAACCTCATTGGTGGCACACTCTGTCCAGCCTTTAAGGTCAGTGGCGACGAGACTAAAGCCACCCGTGCCCGTGCCAACATATTACGCGAGATTCTTACGAGAGGGTGGGGAAGTGAAGCCTTCACTGTCACAAACTGCGTCTCGCAGTTTGAAAACAATCCTCCTTCTCCGAACAGCGAGACGCAGCTCGCGACGATGAAAAGCATCTTTCAATCAAAAGAATTGGCCGAGGTATTAGATAGTTGTCTCGCCTGCAAAGGCTGCCACAGCGAGTGTCCCTCCAATGTTGACATGACCCGCCTGCGGTCAGAGATACTTCAACAAAAATATGACGTCAGCGGCATGCCTTTGCGCTCTTTTGCCGTTTCGTGGATGGCCACTGTGGAACAGTTGGGACACATCGTTTGGCCCCTCTATAATCTATTCGCCTCTTGGAAACTTTCGTCCAACATTATCAAGCGCATCATCAAGTTCTCCACCGAAAGAGACATTCCTACGCTCAGCCGTGTAACAATGCGGAATGCAGTGCAGAGGGAATGCCGCCAACACAAAGGACAGAATACCAAAGGCAAAGTCTTCCTCTTCGCCGATGAATTCACCAACTTCCAAGAAGCCGAACTTGGCCTAACTTTTGCCAAACTCCTCATGTGTTTAGGTTATGAGGTTGAGATTCCAAAACATGTGGAAAGCGGTCGTGCCGCCATTTCGAAAAGCAATCTCAAGCTGGCAAAGAAATACGCAATAAAGAATGTCAACTTACTGAAAGACAAGATTTCAGAACAAACGCCATTGGTCGGCATCGAGCCTTCATGTATCCTCAGCTTCCGCGATGAATATCCAGATTTGGTACCAACCGAACTGCGTCAAAAAGCTCAACAATTAGGACGTAATGCCTTGCTTTTCGACGAGTTCATCATGCGTGAAGTCAACGCAGGCCGCATTAATGCCGATGATTTCAAAGCTGATGCCGTTGAGATATGGGTCCACGGCCATTGTCATCAGAAAGCGTTGGTGGGAATGGAGAAGACGGTTGCCACACTGAAACTCATCAAAAACTCACAAATTCATGTCATCCCCAGCGGCTGCTGTGGCATGGCGGGTTCATTTGGTTACGAAAAAGAACATTACAAAACCTCATTGGCCATCGGCGAAATGGTGCTCTTCCCGACCATACGTAAGGCCATGGAAAATACCAACGGCATCGTTCCTGTCATCATATCCGCTCCTGGTACTTCATGCCGTCAGCAAATCTTGGATGGAACAGGCGTGCATGCCGTTCACCCCATCGAAATCCTTTATCGTTGGGTGAAATAAACAAACAAATTTCACGTTCTATAAAAAAGCAGTATCTTTGCCTCGTTAAACCAATAATAGTACATCATGAAAAAACTCTTTTTACCCATCGTAATTCTTCTGTTGGTGGGCTTCGGCTGCCAGCCCAAGGACCCGAACGAAGTTGATGTCGACACGTATACATTATGCGACAGTGTTTTCATCGAAAGTGAATATAGCGAAGGTTATTCACGTTTCAATGTCAGCCTCGACCTGCCTGTCACCAAAAACAAAACCTTACGCCAAAACATCCTCCATTGGATGCTCTCCGATGACACGGAAGACCACGTCAGCTATCTTGAATCGATGAAAGATAATTTCTTTGAGGAAGATGGAAGTGAACCCCGTTCGGAATACGAAGAGAATTATACCTTGTCGGAACAAACTGACAAATATGTCACCTATACCACAGAGGGCTATCTTTATACTGGGGGTGCTCATGAAATGCCTTGGTACAACGGCACCACCTTTAGCAAAATCGATGGTAGCATTGTGGGTTATGATTTGTTTGAAGAACCTGAACGGCTTATTGACTTGATAGCTGATAACATCGAAAAACAGTATTTTGCAAAGTATGCAAAAGAAGAGGATTTGTTTTTGGAATACGAAGAGATTAACTCACTGCCCAACAACGAACCTTGGATTGAAACCGATAGTGTAGTGTTTTGCTTTCAACCATACGAAATCGCCGCGTATGCGGCAGGAATGCCATTATGCAAAATTGCTTTAACCGATTTGATGCCATATCTGAGTGAGAAAGGCAAGTCGCTGCTTAACAACAACCAGAAGCAATGAACAATTACTGCATCATCATGGCAGGCGGCATTGGTAGTCGTTTCTGGCCACTCAGCAAAGACAACTATCCTAAACAATTCTTAGATATCCTCGGCACAGGTAAGAGCTTTATCCGTAGCACATACGAACGTTTCTCTCCCGTCATCCCTGACGAGAACTTTCTTGTGGTCACCAATAAGGCATACAAGCACCTTGTCTTGGAACACCTTCCGATGTTGCGTCCCGACCAAGTGCTTTGTGAGCCCGCAAGGCGCAACACAGCTCCTTGCATTGCCTATGCAGCCTATCACATCCAAAGTCGTTGTGAGGATGCCAACATCGTTGTCACACCCGCCGACCATCTGGTGACCAACGAAACCGAATTCCAGCGTATCATCCGGTTGGGCTTCGACTTCTTGGCAAAGAATCAAAACGCATTAATGACCATTGGCATCAAGCCCAGTAGGCCGGAGACAGGTTATGGCTACATCCAAGTGCCCAAAATGAATGCAGAATATGGAATTAATTCAGCATTCAGCATTCATAATTCCGCATTCCAAGATGTTGTGAAAGTGGAAATGTTCAAAGAGAAACCCGATTACAACACCGCAGTGAAGTTTGTCAGTGAAGGCAACTACCTTTGGAACAGCGGCATCTTCCTTTGGACCTTGGGTGGCATCATGCAGGCTTTCAGGCAATATCTTCCCGAGATGGTTGAGGTGTTCGACAAAGGCATATACAACTTCGGCACACCCGAGGAACAGGACTTCATCAATGACCATTTCGTTGATTGTCCCAACATCAGCATCGATTACGGCGTAATGGAGAAGTCGCCCAACACTTATACCATCCCCGCCGACTTTGGCTGGAGCGACATCGGCACCTGGGGATCACTATTTACCCACGCCAAAAAAGACGACTCAGGCAATGCCTTGCGTGGAAAAGTGGTGTCGATCAACAACAAAAACACCATAATTAATATTGAAGAAGGCACTGAGGCAGTAGTGGAAGGCCTCGAAGATTACCTGGTGGCCTTCCGCGATCACTCACTCCTCGTGTGCAAACTTCATGACGAACAGCAGATCAAGGTTTGGATTGAAGGGTTAAAATAAAAACCACATTCTATGGAAAATCAGCCGCTTGTATCGGTCATCATGCCATGTTACAACATGGAAAAATACATCGCCTACACGATAGAATCGGTACAACGGCAAACATATAACTATTGGGAACTTCTTATTGTTGACGATGCTTCAACGGACAAAACAGCCGATATTGTTAAAAGTCACCAAAATCAAGACAATAGGATTCATTTTTTCGCCAAGCCCAAACATTCCGGTATTGCTGACACCCGAAACCAATGTATTCAAATGGCCAAAGGACGTTTTTTGGCTTTTCTGGATTCTGACGACTTATGGCATCCTGAAAAACTTGAACAGCAGTTGCAATTCATGATGGAAAGAAACATTGGCTTCAGTTACTCAAGCTACGATTGTGTGGACGAATTAGGCAATCCTTTGGAAAAAAGAGTCAAGGCCATTGGTAATCTTGACCATGACACTTACATGCACAACACCATTATTGGCTGTTCCACCGTAATGATTGACACCACGATCATTAAAGAAGTCGTTGTGCCCAACTTTCGTACCAGTGAAGACTCAGCCACCTGGCTCAACATTCTGAAAAAAGGCTTCATAGCCTACGGAATCGATTCCTCTTTGACTTCCTATCGTATCCGTCAGCATTCGGCCAGTTCCAATAAGTTGAAGGCCGCTTCCGATTTGTGGAGAGTGTATCGAAAACAGGAAAAACTGTCATTATTCAAAGCAATCGGCTGTTTTGTTAGTTATGCTTTTCATGCCATAAAAAAACGCCTCTGATGAAAAACGAGTGGAACGATTGGAAGTACTCATTATATAGAAATGCTTGGCGATATAGTGGACCGCCTCACGAAGAACAAAAGCTCAATAAAGAAGCCTACGACAACCTTCTTCGAATGGGTGGCTTGTTGGTAAGAAACACCTACGATTTTGATTGCCAAAAAGAAACCTGCTTTTGGTATGTCATCAAAGACCAATTTGAAGGCATGGAAACCCTGCCGTCCAGAGTGCGTAACAAGATTCGACATGCTTTTGATAGTTTTGAATACCGACTTATTCCTTTTGACACTTTGAAAGAAAACGGTTATCAAATTATTCAAGAGACCTATGCCGATTATGCCGTTCACGACAGAGAAATGAATCAAAAGGTCTTCATGGAATACATGGACCAATGTCAAAAACAGCACTTTGACTATTGGGGCATCTTCGACAAGGAGACACAACAACTAGTCGGATTCTGCACTGTGAATTTATGGGATCAATGCTGCGAATATGGTGTGACAGGCATTCTTTCGAAATACAAGAAAGGAAGCTACTATCCCTATTACGGTTTATATCAGTACTTAAACCAGCATTATCTTGAAAAACTACATTTTAAATATGTGAGTGACAGTGCTCGAACCATCACAGAACACTCTCAGATTCAGGACTATCTTATTCAGAACTTCAATTTCCGTAAAGCCTATTGCCAATTGGAAATTCATTACTGTTGGTGGATGAAGTTGATGGTCAAAATGTTGTATCCATTCAGAAAAATCATACCTTTGCAGCGTGTTAAGGCAATTCTCAACATGGAGGCCATGCAACGTGGAAAAAAATAAACACAAAATAGGATTCTTCTTCAAATGGTGTTTCGACCGTGTCATGGCACTGGCTGGACTAATTTTGCTTTTCTTGCCTTTGCTTGTCATTGGCATCCTTATAAAAATAGACTCAAAAGGCCCTATTTTCTTCATGCAAAAACGCATTGGAAAAGATGGCAAACCTTTCAGAATCTGTAAGTTTCGTACCATGCATCATCAATCGGAGGGGGATACGGTAACCACGGTTGACGACCCGCGTATTACGCGTATGGGTCATTGGCTGCGCCATAGCAAGGTGGACTGCCTTACCGAATTGGTCAATGTCTTCATCGGACAAATGAGTTTCGTCGGACCACGCCCTGATGTGCCAGGCTATGCCGACCAATTGCAAGGTGACGACCGCCGTATTCTTCAACTTCGACCTGGCATCACAGGACCTGCCAGCATCAAATACCGGGAAGAGGAAGAACTGCTTGCCCAACAAGCAGACCCGAAAGCCTATAATGATAATGTAATTTGGCCAGATAAGGTGAAAATCAACTTGGATTACCTTGACCATTGGACGTTTTGGGGCGACATTAAACTGATTTTCAAGACTGTGTTCTAATCATAGCCCCGAAGGGGCGACAGCAATAAGATAAGATCTTACCGCTTAGCACCATAGGAGCGACAGAATATAAGCAGGCGACGCATGTCCTTGCTTTTTGAATGCGGCTTGACACATAAAAAAAACCCCATAGAATCGGGGAGAAACTATGAGGCCAAAAAATTAATAACATGAAACATAAAAATTGCGCCCCCTTCAGGACTTGAACCTGAGACCCCCTGATTAACAGTCAGATGCTCTAACCAACTGGAAACCGACAATCTTTTTATGAGAAATTTTTTCAAATATTTTGTAGTTGCTTGATAATCAGTATAAAATCAATACTGCTTTCTGTGGAGTTTCCATTAGGGAATCCATTTTTTTCTTACTTTTGCACAAATTTTTAATCTAAGAATACACCATGAAGAAAATACTTGGAATAGGAAGCGCTCTGGTCGACATTCTGACCCAGATTCCCAATGAACAAATTCTTAATGAACTGAATCTTCCCAAAGGAAGCATGACTTATGTGAATGCCGACGACGCTGTCAAGATTGGCGAAAAAGTGGCTCAACAGTTTGGCAGCCAACGCGCCAGCGGCGGATCCACGGCAAATACGATGTGTGGTCTATCACGCCTCGGCGTGGAGACTGGCTTCCTCAGCAAAATCGGCAAGGACGAAGTGGGTGAATTCTTTAAGAAACAGATGATTGACTGCAATGTGAAACCGCAACTCCTCACCTCCGACACGCCTTCGGGCCGCGTCATCGCTATGGTGACGCCCGACGGCGAGCGTACCTTCGCCACCTGCCTCGGTGCCGCCATTGAGATGGGTCCCGACGACATTCACCCCGACCTTCTTAAGGGCTGGGACATTTTCTACGTTGAAGGCTACCTCGTGGCCAACCCACCCCTGCTTGAAAAAGCCATCGACACTGCCCACGCCAAAGGCATGACCATCGCCATGGATATGGCCAGTTACAACGAAGTGGCCAAACATCGCGACCTATTGCTCCGCCTCCTTGAAGACAGATTGGACATCGTCTTCGCCAACGAACAAGAGGCGCAGACGCTGACGGGTTTGGAAGACCCTGAAGCCGCTCTGCATTACATCGCCGAACGCTGCCAAATCGCAGTGGTGAAGGTGGGAGCCAAAGGCGCTTATATCCAACGTGGCGACGAAGTCGTCACCATCCCTCCAATGAAAGCCAATGTAATCGACACCACTGGCGCTGGCGACGTGTGGGCATCTGGTTTCCTCGCCGGTCTCATCAAAGGCGAGCCTTTACTGAAATGCGGCATGATGGGTGCCATCGTGGCCAAAAACATTATCGAGGTGATGGGCGCCAAGATGGATGATGAGCGATGGAACGACATCCATAAGGCAATAGCTCTTTTGTAATCACAAAACCGACAAAACTTACAAAACTATACTTCAACAATGTCTTACAACGACTCTCAACCGAGTCGTCGTTGTAAGGCAGTAAAAATTTGAACCGCATCCGTCGGATGCGGTGGAAAGGAGTCGGTTGACCACTTTCCTTCCAAATCGTTTTGTCGGTTTTGAAGGTTTTGTGACAATAATAAAAGTATTTTGTTTGAAGGTATCATTATATTTTGTACCTTTGCGCCCACTTAAGTATTTTTCGCGAAAAGTAAAAGACATCCGTAACGTTGCCCTTATCGGCGCAGCTAAATCGGGTAAGACCACGCTTGCCGAAAACATGCTTTTCGAAGGCAAGCTCATCAACAGAAAAGGTAGCACCGACGAGAAGAACACCGTTTCCGACTACCGCCCCATCGAGATGGAGCGTCAGATCTCGGTGAACGCTTCAATGATGTACACCCTCTACAACGACAAGAAGATCAACATCCTGGACACCCCCGGTTTCAGCGATTTCTCTGGCGACATCGTCAGCTGCCTCTACGCTGCCGACATGGCCGTGTGCACCGTCAACGCCCAATCGGGTGTTGAAGCCACCACCGAAAACGCCTGGCGTCATGCTGCCAACACCAACAAGCCTGTTGTGTTCTTCATGAACCAACTCGACCACAGCAACGCCAATTTCGACAACACCATCCGCGAACTGAAAGAATACTTTGGCGACAAGGTCACGCCTATCCAATATCCCGTCAACGCTGGTGAGGACTTCAACGCCGTCATCGACCTGATCATGATGAAGATGTTGGTCTTCAAAAACGGCAACGGCGCTCCTGAAATTCAGGACATCCCCGCCGCTGAGATGGACAAGGCCGAAGAGCTGCACAACAACCTCATCGAGCACGCCGCCGAAGGTGAAGAAGCTCTGATGGAGAAGTTCTTCGAAGAAATGACCCTGAGCGAAGAGGACATGGAACGCGGTATCCACTTGGGTATCGTCAACCGTGAGATGTTCCCCGTGATTTGTGGCGCTGCCAAGCGCGGCGTGGGTGTCACCCGTCTGATGGACTTCCTCATCAACGCCTGCCCGTCGCCTGCCGACATGCCTGCTGTGAAAGCCAACAACGGTCAAGAGTTTCACAACAGCAACGACGACCCGACTGCCATGTTCATCTTCAAGGTGACCACCGAGCAGAACCTCGGCGATGTGGCTTGGATGCGCGTCTATGGAGGTACAGTGGTAAAGAGCCAAGACCTCATCAACCCGCGTACGGGCAACAAGGAGCGTCTGTCTCAATTGCTCGTCTTCCGCGGCAAGAACCGTGAAGAAATCGAGAAAGCCAACGCTGGCGACATCATCTGCACCATCAAGTTGAAGGACGGTCGCATCGGTGACTCCTTGGTCGACGCCAAGGCTGGTGATGCCATCTTCCCCGAAATTCCGTTCCCGACCCCAATCTTCTCAATTGCCGTCAAGGCCGTCAACTCACAGGAAGACGAAAAGCTCGGCAGCATCCTCAACGACATCCACAAGACCGACCCGACCGTTATCGCCGGCATGTCGCGCGAGCTGCGCCAGAACATCCTGCAATGCCAGGGCGAATATCACTTCAACACCCTGAAGTGGTACTTCGACAACGTCTATAAGATCGCCATCGAGACGGCTTCGCCGAAGATTCCGTATCGTGAGACCATCACCAAGAGCGCAAGCGCCAGCTACCGTCACAAGAAACAATCCGGTGGTAGCGGTCAATTCGGTGAAGTGCACATGCAACTGGCTCCTTACTTCGAGGGTTACACCGACCCGAGCGAACTGCAGGTGCGCGACAAGCAAGAGTACGAACTGCCTTGGGGCGGTAAGCTCATCTTCGCCAACTGCGTCGTCGGTGGTGCCATCGATGCCCGCTTCATGCCCGCCATC
>CACXIM010000039.1 GCA_902767725.1 uncultured Bacteroidia bacterium
TTTCAAAGTTTGGCAAACTATTTGCTATCTTTGCAACGTTCTTTGAAAGAAAACACATTTAAATAACCTAAGTTTAACTAAACAAATCAAAAAAATGAAGAAATTAGCATTAGCACTTGTGTGCTTCGCCAGTCTTGCTTTCTTTGCAAGCTGCGTCAAGGAAGGTCAACCCACCATCCAAGTCATCAATGAGGCTGGTTACGCTCAAGACGGCGCCACCATCAATGTTGACGAAGAAGTAATCTTTGGTTTCGTTGTGGCCTCCAGCCCTGTTACCAACAAAGAGCTTTCAACCCTTATCGTGAAAATTGACGATGATGCAGAACTTACTGACACCATTAACCTGGCTGGTAAAACTGAATACAGATATGAAGGTAGCATCACCTATCTGTCAAGAGAAATCATCGACAACTCCATCATCACTGCCATCGTGACCGATGCTGCTGGCCAAAGCGCCACCGCATCCATCAATCTGAACATTAACCAAGAACAGCAGCTCCTGGCCAGCACATTCGATTGGAGCCGCAAGGGCCTCACCTTTGAAAGCGCTGAAGAAATGGCAAAAGTCGGTCTCGATTGGCCCGGCAACTACAGAGCCGATGTGTACGTCACCATCAAACCTTTGGCTAACTGCACCATGTACATCATTGAAGACGGCAACGAATTCAACAACATCACCACCATCGCCCAAAAGGAAAACTACTTCAGCAACTTGATTGAAAACGGCACTGCCGCTGCTCAATACAAAGAAATCAGCGCCTTCCATGGTGGTACCTACAACACCATGTTAGCCGTTATCGATGCTCAAGGAGACTATCATCTCGTTCACTTCGAAAAAGCCACTGTTGAGTCGGTTTCTGCTGGAACTCTGATTCATTTGCTTGGCCAACTGAAGTAATCATCACTTCTAATCCAAAAAAAGGTGCGTCGTAAGGCGCACCTTTTTTTTATTCATTCAGCAAATGCATGACTAATCTTCCTGTTGATTTGCAGCAATCGTTTCTCTTCTAGTTTAACGACCGCCCTATCGTATGTCATCAATCCGTTGAGTTCGGTCTCGCAGTCTGTGGTCTGCGTATAGACCGCTGCAGAAAAACCTTGGAAAGCCATCTTGTACAATTGATTGGCGTATTCCACGTAGGTGTCTGTCACCTTCTTCTCGGTATCAAACTCCACATAACCCCAGCCTTGGTCTTTCACCCAAGTATGGCCTTCCACCTTGCGCCCGATGCCTCCATATTCGCCTAGCACCGTGGCACGTGTCGGGTCGTAAAGTACCATTTTCGGCTCAGGATAATGGTGCAAGTCGAGGATGTCACCACACTGGTAGAAATTGCCGCCCGAAGCAGGATTCACCAAGCGCGTCGGATCAAGTTTCTTGGTCATCTCCACAATTTCAAGTGTCTTGAACTGTCCCCACGACTCGTTGAAAGGCACCCAAACGCCGATGCAAGGCTGAGATTTCAAGCTATTGATGATTTCCGTCCACTCCTTCTTATAACACTCTTCAGATTCAAGCGTACGCAAACTTTCTGGACCTTGATAATATTGTGTCGTCTGCCATTCGGGACCACGGCCTCCACTGGGCATGTCCTGCCATACGATCATTCCAATGCGGTCGCAATGATAATACCAACGCGCCGGTTCCACTTTGACGTGCTTGCGAATCATGTTGAAGCCCAAGTCCTTGGTTTTCTGGATGTCGTAGGCCAACGCTTCATCAGTAGGCGCAGTGTAAAGGCCGTCTGGCCACCAACCTTGGTCGAGTGGACCAAAATGGAAAATTGGCAGGCCATTCAAAGTAAGTCGCACAATGCCGTTGTCGTCGCGTTGCGTGCCGAAGCTGCGCATGGCGAAATAACTGTCAACCTCATCAATCACCTTTCCCTTGCGCAACACCTTGACTTTCATGTCGTACAGGAAAGGATGATCGGGCGTCCAGCGCAGGAAATCCTCAGGCATGTTCACCTCGACAGGTTGTCCGTTAATGGACTTTGCCGAGGCCACGGGCTGACCTTCAAAAGCAACTTCCACCTGATACAAATCGTCCTTAGTCGGGTTGGAGAAGTCCACCTCCACACTGACTGTGGCCTTGTCGAAATCGGGTGTGGTGACCAGGTTTTGAATATAATCTTCAGGCACATACTCAAGCCATACCGTCTGCCAAATACCCGTCACCGAAGTGTAGAAGATGCCTCGCGGCTTGATCACTTGTTTTCCGTGAGGAATATAACTGCTGTTGGTCGGGTCCCATACTCGAACGACCATCGAGTTCTGTTTGCCTTGCAGTGCTTGGGTGATGTCGAAAGTAAAAGGCGTATATCCGCCTGTGTGCGAACCCACTTTGATGTCGTTCACCCAGACATCAGCCATCCAATCGACGGCACCAAAATGCAACAAGATGCGGCCGTTTTTCCAGCCACTCGGCACCGCAAAGGTCTTCTGGTACCACAGCGCGTTGTCGGGACCAACTTCCTTTTGCACGCCTGACAGCGACGACTCGATACAAAACGGCACGAGAATGTCGCCTTCATACTGTTGAGGGGCCTTCTCCCCTTTTGTCGTGATGGCATATTGCCACAAACCGTTGAGGTTCTTCCATTCTGGCCGCACCATCAACGGGCGTGGATATTCTGACAGGGCATTTTCGGGCGACACTTGAGCAGCCCACTTAGTCTTGATTTTGTCGCCAGCAGGGGCATATTGGGCAATGGCCATGTTTGCAAACAGCATGGATAGAAGCAAGAGTTTGATTTTCATAAGTTTATCTTTTATTATTCGGTCATTTCCTTTGTGAAAGCCTCACAAGCAGAAAGAAGACTCTGAATGGCACAATGCATAAGCGTATTCATGTCGGGCGTGGCATCAAGCACCTGTTCGTAACACATCCACACTGAAGCGCCTTTTTCTTTGCCATCCTCGTAGTCATATAGCACCGCCTTCACCACCTTGTAATTCCAATTGATGTTGTTGCAAGCCATGATGGCTTTGGCAAAAGTCTCATCTGTCACGTCAAAAAGGCCAGGAAGAGTCAGGCGGAAAAACAAGGGGTCATCGGCATCGTTCCAAAACAGGAAGTTCCAGCCTTCATAGATGAAATTCAGGCCCACTTCGTTTTTAGTCACCACGATGCCGTGCGACTTCAAGTATTTCACAACCAAACTCTTGGCATTCATAACACTCACTTTTTGTTGAAGCCAATACGCGTCTTTGTGGAATAGGTAGGATTCTTGAATTTCAGCACATCAACAAGAATTTTTTGCGTAATTGGCAAGTCATTATATGCGGCAGTCATGGCGGCTTCGTTGACGGCCTCAGTGATGTCGCCGGCGTTGAAGTCGTCAGATAGCCTGGCCAACTCATCATAGTCAAGTTCCTCGCATGGACGGTCTTTCAAGTGGTCCATGAAGATATCCTTGCGTGCCTCGAAGTCGGGCTGAGGCACGAAGAACACGCGGTCGAAGCAACCTACGCGCATAATGGCCTGATCGATGAGGTCGGGGCGGTTGGTGGTGGCCACCACGAGGATGCCCTTCTTCGAGCAATTGTTCAGCATACTGAAAAAGGCCGAGATCTGAGGCGTGATGTTGCCCTCCTCCCCATCAGCATTGGGGTTGGGAGCCACAAATTCCAGTTCGTCGAAGCAGAGCACAAACGGAGCCTTGATTTCGGCAGCGTCAAACACACGTTGGAGGTTGTCGAGCACACCTTCTTGATAGATATGACCCATCTCCACGCCTTTGATAATGGAATAGTTGAAGCCCAATTCCTCTGCAAAACTCTGAAGGACAAGGCTTTTTCCGCAACCAGGAGGACCATAGAGCAAAACGCCATTGATGGCAGGAAGTTTGTATTCCTTTGCCTTTTCAGGGTGCTGCAATGCGAAGAGCACTTCTTTACGAAGCTGTTCCTTCAGTTCATCACGTCCCGTCACGTTGTCGAAGCCGTTGCCTGAGCCCTTTTTGAAGGTGATGATTGGGCCTGCGTTGACTTGACCTTGCTCTTCAGCCTGCGGGGCGTTCGTTTCAACTTCTTCCATCCTCTTCGCCAGTTCTGGCATCACTTGCTCAATCAGGTCTTGCGCAAACTCACCAGCCGATCCGAAACGATCTTCGGGTTTCTTTGCCAAGGCTTTCATCAAAATGGCCTTCATGTAATCGGGTAACTTTACCTCTTCGGTTTCCAAAACGAGCTCTTGTTTTCTCGCTTTCTTCACCGCATCAGCTATCTTTTTCTTGTCGCCATTAAGCGTCCGCAGATCCATGTCCTCCCAAGGCGACTTGCCAAAGATGAGGAAATAAAGCAGTGCGCCCGTTGAGAAAATGTCGCTCTTGACCGTATAAACGGAACGGAAGGTCTCAGGAGCGCGGAAATAAGGCATCAGGTCCTCGTCGGCGAAGGTCGGACGGCCTTTGACCATATATGAAATATGTCCCAAGTCGATGATGGTGGGCATCAACATGCCGTCTTCCAACTCTTGCAGCATAATATTGGAAGGTCGTATATCGTTGTGAATCAACGCACAGGAATGGATAAACGACAACCCGCTCAACACGCACAAGACAATCTGGACGGCATCTTCCAAATCGAATGGTCCATCTTGCTTGACAGCTTCATAAAGCAACATGCCGCGGTAGAACTCGGTAACCAGATAATGATAAACCGTATTGCCCTTTTTCACTTCACCATTGTCGACATAACGAACGACATTGACGTTTTCGTCGGTATTCAGTTCCTTGCAGAGTTGGATCTCGTAGACTTCCTTGCCCTCGAAGAGTTGCTCACGAGGGATGCTTTGGAGTTCGTAAATCTTCATGAAATACATCATGTCGTCCGGCCCAAGCACCGAATACGACTCTGCTACCATACCTTTCTTTATAAACGAGTTGATGACATACTTGCCAATCTTCTCACCTTTTTTGAATGCTTCCATAGATAGTGATTTGTTGGGGGCAAAGTTCACGATAATATTTGAAATGTGCAAGAGCCAAAACGTTTTTTACAAAAAAAGGCCGCTTTCGCGGCCTTTCAGTAGTGTCAAACGCCAAACGCTTAAGCGTCAATGTTGGCGTAAGTGGCGTTCTGTTCGATGAACTCGCGGCGCGGGGCCACTTCGTCGCCCATGAGCATGGAGAAGATGTGGTCGGCCTCCATGGCGTTTTCGATGGTCACCTGACGCAGTGTGCGGTGAGCCGGATCCATGGTGGTCTCCCAAAGCTGCTCGGGATTCATCTCACCCAGACCTTTGTAACGCTGCACGTCGTAGCCGCTCACGGTGCCGTTCTTAGTCAGCTCGGCCATGCTGGCAAAGCGTTCCTCGTCGGTCCAGCAATAGCGCACCGGCTTGGTGCCACGCTTGATGAGGTACAAAGGCGGGGTGGCACAATAGACGTAACCGTTCTCAATCAGCTCGCGCATGTAGCGGAAGAAGAAAGTCAGAATCAGCGTGGTGATGTGGCTACCATCGACATCAGCATCGGTCATGATGATGACTTTGTGGTAACGCAGCTTCTCGAGGTTCAAGGCTTTGCTGTCCTCCTCGGTGCCAATCGTGACGCCCAAGGCGGTGTAGATGTTCTTGATCTCCTCGCTGTCGAACACACGATGTTCCATGGCTTTTTCGACGTTCAGGATCTTACCACGCAGCGGCAAAATGGCTTGGAAGTTACGGTCACGGCCTTGCTTGGCGGAACCACCAGCAGAGTCACCCTCAACGAGGTAAAGCTCGGTCTTGGAAGGATCACGCTCGGAGCAGTCGGCCAGTTTGCCTGGCAGGCTAAAACCTGACAAAGCGCCCTTACGTTGCACCTTCTCGCGGGCATTACGCGCCGCTTGACGGGCTTGGGCGGCCAAAGTCACCTTGTCGAAGATGGTCTTGGCCTCTTTGGGATGCTCCTCCAGATAGTCAGACAGCTGCTGACCCACGATGGAGTTGACGATACCCATCACCTCGTCGTTACCGAGTTTGGTCTTGGTTTGGCCTTCAAACTGAGGCTCCGGCACCTTCACTGAGATGACAGCTGTGAGACCTTCACGGAAGTCGTCAGGCGAAATCTTCACTTTCAGCTTCTCCAGTTTCTCAAGGAGTCCACTCTTTTCAGCGTAGGCGTTGAACGAACGGGTCAAGCCCGAACGGAAGCCCTGAAGGTGGGTGCCACCTTCGATGGTGTTGATATTGTTGACATACGAGTGCAGGTTTTCCTTGTACTCGTTGTTGTATTCCAAAGCAATCTCGACCGGTACGTTATTTCTCTCGCCTGAGATGTAAATCGGTTCTGGGATGAGTTTCTCGCGGTTGGCGTCGAGGTAGGCGATGAAGTCGACGAGGCCGTTCTCGGAATAGAAAGTCTCAGTACGATATTCACCGTTCTCCATCTTCTCACGCTCGTCGGTGAGGACGATGGTGATACCGTGGTTGAGGTAGGCCAACTCACGCATGCGGTTGGCGAGGGTGCTATAGTCGTATTCCGTGGTTTGGAAAATCGAGGCATCAGGCTGGAAGGTGATGCGGGTGCCATTCATGTCGGTCGTACCGACGGTCTTCACATCATACAGCGGCTTGCCGCATTCATATTCCTGCTTGAAAATCTGACCTTCACGGTAAACCTCTGCAGTGAGATGGGTCGAAAGGGCGTTCACGCAGCTGACACCCACGCCGTGCAGACCGCCAGAGACCTTATAGGAACCCTTGTCGAACTTACCGCCGGCGTGCAGCACCGTCAACACCACTTCCAATGCGGAGCGATGCTCTTTGGGGTGCATGCCTGTGGGGATACCACGGCCGTTGTCGAGCACACTGATGGCGTTGCCGGGCAGGATACGGACGTCGATCTTGTCGCAATAGCCAGCCATGGCTTCGTCAATAGAGTTGTCGACCACTTCATATACCAAATGATGCAAGCCGCGGAAATGGACGTCGCCGATATACATGGCCGGACGCTTACGCACAGCCTCCAGACCTTCGAGCACCTGAATCTTACTGGCACCATATTCTTCGCTTGCCAATTCTCTTTTTTCTTCTTCAGTCATTTTCAAAAATTTTGCTGTTTTCAAATAAAGGTGCAAAGATACACATTTTTTCGGCACAACGCTCAAAAAAGTTGAAAAATTTGGTTTTCACCCAAAACGGCTCTACGGGGCTAAAAACGGGCAAATTTTAAAAACACCTTGTTTTCTCGCGCACGCGGGAAAGAAAAAGCCCCTTCTACTTGAAGAGGCTTTTTGGAGCGTTTAGGACGTTTTCAGAATCTCAACTTGACGCCAGCGAAGAACTGTATGCCCGTAACGGGATAATTGTAATACAGTTGGTACTTCTGGTGTGCCACGTTGTCGAGAAGAGCGAAGGCCGTCACCTGGTCATTGATCTTATAGTCAGCGCCGAGGCTAAGGTCATAAACATCTTTCAGTGCTTCGACATAGAATCCGTCTGCGCCTAAAAGCCTGCCGTAGCGTCCACCCTGATAGAGGAAAGCAGTGTTGAGAGCCAGTTTGTCATTAACATCGTAGGTCAGCTTCAACTTGCCTTCCGTCGTGGGTCGATACCATGCGTATTCTTCATGGGTAGGCTTGCAGTTGTTGTAGGCAAAACCCATGTCAGCCGTCAGGCTATTGCGCAACTTCATACGTACATTGGCCAGCACGCTCACCGTCTGGGTCTCATCGTATACCAAATCACAGCTGTTCCAAATCGGGATCTCAAAGCCCTCAGGGATGGGGAAATACATGGAGACTGGCAACTGGTTGTAAAGCGCGTCATTTTCGGTATGGCGATAGCGCACGCCCAAGTGCATATCCACGATTTCAGCGATGTTGGTGCGCACACCGCCATCGAACCCGAGTTTCACGTTCTGCGTGCACAACGAAGGATTAATCTCAGGAGAGACAAAGGGATTGTCGTTGACAACGTCGCTGAAACGCAGCAACTGTCGCCCACCGTTCAACCCCGCATAAAACTCCAGTTTCTTGTCCAAGACGAAAAGGCTACCGCTCAAATCGGGGCGGACGGCCAAGAAACTGTCTTCATCTGTGTACTTAGTGGTGCCGTCCAAACGCACCCCGAGGTGCAGCCGATAAAATTCGTTGCTCATCTCGAAGAAAGGATTGACCTTGAACCAAATACGGTCGACGACAAAAAGATTGTCGACTTGACCCATGCAATAGTCGTATTGGAATCCCAAATCCAGACCCACATTTTGCGGATGGCTCTTGTCACCCCATAAGTTGTTAGCATAGCCAAGTTTGTAGCCAAAATCAATATTATGTTCCCGATCAAGCATATAGAAATAGTCCAAATGGGCGTCATGGCTTAGCTCACCCACACGAGTCGTGGTAGAGGTCAAGCCAAGATGGGCACCAATGGTGTTATAGGTTTGGCGCGGGCAGGCCTGCTCGATTTGATCCTCCGTTAGTGTCACGGGGAACTCGGCCAGATTCAGACCATAGAAATGGTACATGTCGTTTTTGTAGTAGACACCACCATCCATTTGGAAGCCGTCGAACTTACTCGTTGTGAGGTTGATGTCGAAGGCGTTGTTCATGTAACCCGAAGGCGCATAATCCTTGATATTCAGCCATGAGGAGTTGTGTTTGATGCCCACGCCGAGGCCGAGCGTCTTGGTCAGCATGGAGTTGTGCTTGTAAAGGAACAGCGGCGAGATTCGAGTTCCCATGCCCGCCATGAGGAAGTTCTGGGTTGGTGTGACCAGCTTGTCGTTCTTGGAGGCAAAAGCTGTCGGGGCAATCTTTTCCAAGTCGAGGGCGAACTTCTGCTTGGCTTCTTTTGGGTTGACTTCCGAGCTGGGGAAGTTGTAGGAGGGCTGTGGCGTCTCAGGGGTGAGCTGGAGTTTGTTTACCTTATTCACTTTAGGACGGTATTTGCCTTCCACGGTGACTTGTTCGTCGTGTTGGCCGAAGGCCGTGAGGGCCAGGAGGGCCAGGGAGAGGATTATGATATATCTTTTCATTGTTCTTTTCGTTATCGCAGGGACTTACGTCGCCTGCTTATTGATGTGGCGCCCCTACGGGGGCTATTCGGTTGCTATCT
Organism: uncultured Bacteroidia bacterium; assembly: GCA_902767725.1. Classification (GTDB taxonomy): domain Bacteria; phylum Bacteroidota; class Bacteroidia; order Bacteroidales; family F082; genus Limimorpha. The sequence goes on from CACXIM010000039.1 coordinate 9,044, forward strand.
TTTTGTCAGCAAGGACTTACGTCGCCTGCTTATTGATGTGGCGCCCCTACGGGGCTTGGTTTATTCCATTTCTAAGGGTTCGATGCCGTTGCTGTTGCTCACTTTGGGTTCCTTGCGCTCCACCTCGGCAAGCTTGGCGCGGGCTTCCTGTTTCAGGTCGTTGCCTTTGTAGTTGTCGATGACGCTGCGGAGGGTTTCCTTGGCCTGGAAGTAGTTGTCCTTGGCCACATACACGTCGGCCAACGCGATGAACGACTTAGCAACCCAGTAGTCGTATTTCGAGAAGTTATCGGAGATGTCGAAGATCTTGTTTTCAGCCTCGTCATACTGCTTCAACTTAATGGATGCCAAAGCAGAGTAATAGGCACTCTCGGCGCCATACACCGACTTGTCGTTACGGGCGCTCTTGTCGAGACGTTCGATGGCAGTGCCGTAGTTGCCCTTCTCGAAGTACGACTTACCCACGATGTGGTTGATCTGGTTGACCTGGTCGTTGGTCAGGTCGCGCGACTGGCGCAAGCTCTCACCCATCTGAATAGCCTTGTCGTAGTTGCCCAAGAAGAAATTGCTCTTCATACTGCCTTCCAAGGCCTCCAAACGTCGGAGCGGTTCCTCGGTGATGCGAGACAAACGTTCGTAGTATTCGCCCGCCTTGCTGTAATTGTTTTTCTCATATTCTATACGAGCCATCTTCAGCAAGGCGTTGTCGGTATAGTCGTTGTCGGGTTGCGATAGTATATAATTAAGGTGCGTGATGACCTGGTCTTCTGTCCCCACCTTCTCCGCACATTCGTAGGCGTAGTAATGGGCTTTCAGTAGATAGGCACCGCGTTTGAAGTTGTCGAAATAGTATTGCAAAGCCGCCTGAGCCTTTTGATACTGGCCGTCAAGATAGAAACCCTCGGCATTGGCAAACGCCAAGGAGTCTTGCTGCGTGACTTTCACCTGGCCACCGTTGGCGTTGACATAGCCGAAATATTCATCCAGGTTGTTCTGCTCCATGTAGATGCTTCGGATAATGTTCAAGGCCTCGCGGGACTCATCCGTGTTGGGATATGAAGCCACCAGATTCTTCAAGTTGGCCAAAGCTTGGTCATATTGGTTATTGTTATAATAGATCATGCCGACCTTCATCATCGCCTGACGTGTGTAGCTCGAACGCGGACGGTCCTTGATGAGGCGGTTGAAACTTGCGATGGCCGAACGCTTGTCGCCGTGCACGAGATAAGTGTTGCCGATTTCAAACATCGCCTGCTCGTAATAAGGCGTGCTGGGGTAGGTCTGAATCATGTCGTTCAGCATGTTGATCTTTTGGTTTACATTACCTTTAGCTCCATAGCAAAGGCCTTGTTGATACAAGGCGTAGTCTGCATTGCGTTTCCCCACACGGGTGGCTAAGTCGTAATAGTTGATGGCTTGGTCGTAGCTGCGATCCATGAAGTAACAGTCACCAAGGCGCACGTAGGCATCTGTTTTGAGGTCACTCTGGGTCTCATCGGCAAGACGGATGAAACTCTTGAAGCGCTCGGTGGCGGCACTATAATCGGGTTTTTGGTAATAGATGTAACCCAAATCGTAGTCGGCAAGGGCGTATTCAGGCAGTCCCGTGGCCGCACTCATGCTCTTGAACTGGGTAAGATATTTGCCCGCCTTGTTAAAGTCGCCCATCTGATAGGCTGACTCGCCCATCCAAAAACAGGCTTCGGCTTTATTGGTCTCATTCTGTTTGCTGTTCATGATCTTGGAGAAATACACTTGAGCCTTGTCATAGCTACCCTTCTGGAAGTTGTCGATGCCCGTGACATAAAGCAGGTCGTTGTAAACCGCCTGCAGCTCCGTGCTTTTCTTCTTCATGGCTTCAAGGCGACTCAACGCCTCGTCGTTTTCTTTTGCATTGAGCAACAGATAGATGGCCATCTCTTCAGCCTCGGCTTTACGTTCCGACTTGGGATGGGTTTCGATGAAATCGTCCAAAAGACCGACAGCCTCGTTGAAAGGATCCGCTCCGGGGATAAGGCTCAGTTTGGCATAGTCGAACAAAGCCTCCTCGCTGAGTTCCTTGTCGAAGCCTGCCGAATAGGCAGTGTAGAAAGCCGTGCGGGCATACTTCAGCTCGTCAGTCTTGGCATAGCTCGAAGCCAGATAATAAGATGCATATTGAGCAAGGATGTCGTTACTGCCAGCCACCTTCTGCAGGTCAGCTATGGCTCCTTTGTAGTCGCCTTTCATCATCTTGCTAACGCCCATTTGATAATAGGCCTCTCGCGAAACACCACGGGTCAGGTTTTTCATGTAAATCTGGTAATACTCCAACACCTTGTCGTAGTCCTTTTGCTGGAAGTAGGCATCGGCAACGATTTGTGCCATCTCTCCTTTGCGCTTCTTGTCGGCCTGACGAATGTACTCAGGTCCATCCTCAATCACCGACTGGTAATCGCCTTTCATGTAGTCGATCTGCATAATGTAGGAAGGCACCACCTTGGCGTAGTCCTTATGCGTACGCAATTGACGGAAATTGCTCAAAGCCTCGTCATATTTCTCTTTAACATATTGTATATGAGCATAATAATAACGTGAAGCATCCTTATATTTCCCTTCGTTCATCATCAGCCCGTGGAAGTAAGGCATGGACTTGTCGAGTTCGTTCGATTGGAAATAAGCGTAACCCATGTTGAATTGCATCTGCTGTGCCTCGTCGGTGGTGAGTGCCATAGCATCGGTCTTTTCGTATATTGCCAAAGCTTCCTTGTATTTCTTGTTTTGGAACAAATAGTTAGCGTACAAGAAGTTGGCATGTTTTGCCCAGGTACTACTCGGGTTGTCGTTCACAAACTGCATGACTTTGGCAGGACCATCGGCCTGACCGAGATAAAGCGAGCTGACCGCCTCGTAGTACTGCGCATCGACGCAACGCTGCGCCTTGGCATCGGCGGCTTGGGCTCGGTATTGCGTAAAGATGGAGAGTGCAGCACCATATTCCCGGTTTTGGAAAAGCAGCACGCCTTCATTGAAAAGGGCTTCAGGGTCGTAGTCTTGTATATGCTTTTGCGCTGATGCAGAGATTGTTATAGACAATACGAGTCCTAACATCAAGCCCAGTTTATGTCGTAATTTCATAGGTCAAAAATTTTGACGAAAATACATAATTCTCTCGTTGGTTCGGCAAAAAAGTTCAAAATTCATGCCGAACGATGCCTTGAAAACGAAATGCAGAGGGTTTTTATTATCGTTTTTGGCTGTCAGCACACAAAAAAGCAGTACTTTTGTACTTTCATTTTTTCAGTGTACTAAACACAAAACCTGACCTATTATGATGCATCTTTTCACTGGCTCGGGCGTTGGTCCCACCGTATTATATCTTGCCTTATCCATTTTCATCGGCCTGCTTTTGGGCAAAATCAAGATTGCCAAAATCTCATTGGGCATCACTTGGGTGCTCTTTGTGGGCATCGCTTTCAGCGCTTGTGGCATTAGTCTCAACCCCGAGATGTTACACGTCATCAAGGAATTCGGTCTGATTCTCTTCGTGGTAGCTGTCGGTTTGCAAGTAGGGCCTGGCTTCTTCCAATCGTTCAAAAAAGGCGGTCTTGCCATGAACCTGATGGCTTTGGTCAACGTAGCGTTGGGCGTGCTCATCACCTTCATTATTGCCCGTATCGTAGCTGACGCAGAGGCTGCTCGTTTGGCCACAGAACAAGGAGTCGCTAACATCTCCCCTGAAGGAATGGCCAATATTGCCAAACAAAGTTTGTCTGATATGGCTGGCGTTTACACGGGTGCTATCACCAACACTCCGGGTCTGGCAGCAGCCCAGCAAGCTGTCACCGACTTGGGCATCGAAGGCGGTGCCGATCGTTTGGCGGCAGGCTATGCCGTGGCCTATCCCCTCGCCGTAGTGGGCATGATTTTGACTTGCATCCTGCTTCGTCCACTTTGTCGCATCGACTTGAAAAACGAGCCTTCAAGCGAAACTGCACTCGAACCTCAGCCCCAGAAACAAACCACGCCCACATCGCAACGCCATAAGGTAAACCTCATCCCCATTTTCGTCATCATCGCATTAGGTATCATCGTTGGCTCCATCCCGATTCCTGTGGGAATGAAAGCTCCTATCAAATTAGGTTTGGCAGGCGGGCCTTTAGTGGTTGCCATCATCGGCGGATGGCTGGGCGTGAAGAAAGGCTGGCTTAGCACAGAATTCACCGACAGTCATGGCGTTTGGATGCTCCGTGAAGTGGGCATTGCGCTCTTCCTCGCCTGTGTGGGACTGGAAGCCGGCGGCAAGTTTGTGGGAACCGTGCAAGTCCACTACATGTGGGTCGTCTATGGAGTCATCATCACCATGGTACCGCCTATCTTGGTAGGCCTTTTCGGGAGACTGGTTTTGAAGATGAACTACTATACACTGATGGGCTTCATCGGTGGCAGCCACACCGACCCTCCTACCCTCGCCTTTGCCAACACCGTGGCGCCAGAGGGTTGCAAACTACCCAACATGGGCTATGCCACCGTGTATCCTTTGACCATGTTCTTGAGGATCTTCACAGCACAGTTGCTGGTGTTGCTGGCGGTGTAAAACAAAACAAAGAAGTCCCGCCGAAGCGGAACTTCCTGTTAGTTAACGATCCAGACGAATAAGCGGGATTCTGTTCCCCTTGCGGGGCGACTGTCATTTCTCTAGACCTGCGGTCGCCCGCAGGCTCAAGCGCCCTACCCTGAGACACGGACGAGCAGCCCTCTTGAAGCCCGAAAGCTTCGTTGTCTCTTTACTTGGACTTGCAGCCCATAAGGTTTACCTCATCGGAATGTCGCCACCCGATGCGTGAGCTCTTACCTCGCGTTTTCACCCTTACCCTTCGACCCTTCGACAAGCTCAGGGCTCAGGGCGGTATGTTTCTGTGGCACTTGCTGTTGCCCTTGCGGACACCTTCCTGTTAAGAAGTATGGTGCTCTGTGCTGTCCCGACTTTCCTCGCGCCGGCTTTCCCGACCCGCGACAGTCTGCCTGAATCGCGGCGCAAAATTACAAAAAAACACGACAAAAACGGGGCCTTTCAGCAAAATCCAACAAAACCTCGGCATTTGAAAAACCTATCTCATGGCAAAGCGACACCATCTCCTCCCCCATCTGCTCGTTGATTTCGAACCAAACTTGGCCATCGGGATTCAACTGCTTTTTGGCCAAAGCCAAAATCTGACGGTAAAACCGAAGCGGGTCGTCGTCGGGGACAAAGAGGGCCTTTTCAGGCTCCCAGTCGAGGACGTTGGCTTCCATGGCGGCGCGCTCGCTGTCGCAAACGTAGGGCGGGTTGCTCACCACCATATCCACGGGCTGGTTGAAATAGTCGGAAGTGGGATTCAACACATCGTCTTGCACAAAGGTCACATTCGCGCCATTGCTTTCGGCATTTTCTTTGGCGATTTGCAGTACTTCTTCCGATACGTCGAAGGCGATGACTTCGGCATAGGGAAATTGCTTTGCCAAGGCAATGGCGATGCAGCCCGATCCTGTGCCGATGTCCCAGATGCGGAACTTCTTTGTGACGCCTTCCATAGATTCCTCTTTGTGTTTCGCTGCCCATAGATTCCCTGCAACCACACTTGCCTCCGCAGGAATGACATGGGCAGCGGGGGAATGACATGGAAGGCTGCTGGTACAAATCTTCTGCACAAGTTCTTCTGTCTCGGAACGGGGGATAAGAACGGCGGGCGACACCTTTAATAATAGGTCGTTGAAACGCGCCATTCCCGTCACATACTGCACCGGCTCGCCCCATAACAAACGCTTGACGGCCTCACTCAATTGATAATGCTGATGCTCGTCGATGCGCAGGTCTGGGTTCATCAGCTGCTGGTTCCAGTCGACGCCAAAGAGGTCTTCCAACAAGATACGCATTAGCTGTTCCGCCTCACGTTGCGGGAACTGTACGGCCAAAACTTCCGTGAAGTAGCGTCTAGTTTTTTGCAGATTAAATCCAATCATGGGGCAAAATTAGGCAAAAATCCATAATTTTGCCGCAATATTTGCGGACGCGTGCGATGCATCCCTACAACTATGATATATTTGATTCTCGCCATATTATGTTCCACAGGCGTCTTCGTGGCCATGCGTCTCTTCGAACGCTTCAAACTCGACAACCACCAGGCGCTGATGTGGAACTATGTCTTTGCCACCTGCACGGGTTTTCTCATGTGCAAACAGTTCGACACACCCGCACAACTGGTTGGTGAACCTTGGTTCGGTCTCTCGCTTGTGACAGGCTTCTGGTTCATCTTCACCTACGTGCTGATGACGGCCTCTACCCAACGCTCGGGTGTGACAGTCACCTCGCTGTCGAGCAAGCTTTCGGTGGTACTACCCACTTTGGCGGGGGTGGTGCTGTTTAGCGAGAAACTAAATCTCGTCGCGACGATGGGCATCGTGTTGGCTTTGGTGGCTTTGGTGTTGGTGGTAGGCGGAAAAGGGCAAACCGATAAACCCAACAAAACCAATTGGTTATTACCCATTCTCATCTTTTTCGGGACGGGCACAGGTGACATTTTGATGAAACTCACCGAGCAGAAAAACGACGCCCCTGACATGAGTTTCATGATTGCCTTCATCTATTTCATTGCTCTGCTGTTCGGCATCCTCTTAGTGGCCTACGACCTCATCCGTGGCAAGTCGAAATGGCAATGGAAAAGCGCCCTCGGCGGCATTGGCTTGGGTGTCATCAATTTCTTCTCCACCTTCTGTGTCTATCACGCCATGCGTTGTTTCGACAACGTGGTGCTCTTTCCCGTCTATAACATCGGCGTGGTCAGCCTCACCGCCCTCACGGGTTGGTTGCTTTTCAAGGAAAAGCTCACCTGGAAGAACTATCTCGGTTTGGCCATCGCCATCATCGCTGTCATCCTCATCACTCTCAAGCCATGAACGACGACACCTATTATATGTTAGCCACGCGCGGCGAAGGCCTTTACAAGGAGAAAGGCAGCAAGTTCATCGCCGAGACCTTCATCGTGATGGATGAGGACGAAGCCAAAGCCGCTGTTGCTTCCGTCAAGAAAAACTATTTTGACGCGAGACATCACTGCTATGCTTACATGATTGGTCCCGACAAGAAAACCTTCCGATCGAGTGACGACGGCGAACCTTCGGGCACGGCAGGCAAACCCATCCTCAACCAGATTCTTTCGAAAGATGTCACCAACGTTTGCGTCGTTGTCACGCGCTACTTCGGAGGCATCAAGCTGGGCACTTCGGGACTCATCAACGCCTACAAAACCGCTGCCCGCGAAGCCCTTGACAACGCGCAGGTTGTGGAAAAAACCATAAATGAAATTTACAGTTTGGAATTCGAGTATCCACTGATGAACGAGGTGATGCGAATCATGAAAGAGGAGAATTTGGAGCAGCAAAATCAGCGCTTCGAATTGGATTGCTATTTGGAGTTTTCAACAAGAAAAAATGACGCTTCAAGAATTTTCGAAAAATTCAGCAATTTATTTGGGGTAAAAATAACACATCTTAAAACAATGTAAATCTGTTTGTTACATCAGTTTTATTTTCCACAAAATCCAAAACCTCGTATTTTAGAAAAAAGAAAATTAAAAATCAATAGAAATTTAATTTTTTTATAAACAATTAATCCTATATTTTTGCAAGGTCAAAATGAGCCCCCATGCGGGCTAAAACACAGCTTCTTGATTCTACTTTTCAAGTAGTTTGAAAGACAATAAAATAGAGCATTATTACGATGAATAAAGACCATGTGGAAATATGGAATAGCTGTCTGTCTGTGATTAAAGACAACGTCACAGAGCAGGGTTATAAGACATGGTTTGAACCCATCGTGCCGCTCTCGCTGACCGACAACGTGCTGACCCTGCAGGTACCCTCACAGTTCTTCTATGAATACCTTGAGGTGCACTATATCGACCTGCTCAAGACAGTCATCAAGCGCTTTGTCGGCGCCAAAGGAAAGTTGGAGTACAGGATCCCTGTGGACAGCGCCAATACTTTTGGCTCCATCACCCTGCCCAGTTCCAACCGCAATTTCCCGAAGAACCCCATTGGGCAGCCCGCTCCGCAACGGTTGTCGGAAGGGCCTATCAACCCCTTCGTCATCCCTGGACTGAAGAAGTTGCAAATCGACTCGCAGTTGAACGAGAACTACACCTTCGAGAACTTCATCGAGGGCGAATGCAACCGCCTTGCCCGTTCTGCCGGCATGAAAATCGCCAAAGAGCCCGGCAAGACCGCCTTCAACCCCTTGGTCATCTATAGCGGCACGGGCTTGGGCAAGACCCACCTCTGCCACGCCATCGGTTTGGAAACCAAGCGTCTGCATCCAGAAAAGACCGTGCTCTACGTACAAGCCGAGCAGCTCTCCACGCAGTATGTGACCGCCAACAAGAACAACAACCGCCCCGACTTCATCAACTTCTATCAGATGATCGACGTGCTCATCATCGACGACATCCAGTTCCTCGCGGGCAAGGCGGGCAC
>CACXIM010000040.1 GCA_902767725.1 uncultured Bacteroidia bacterium
GGTCTTGTTCTTGATGTATTCCTTGAATTCTTGTGTCTTATGTCTCAGGCTGTCGATGTCGAGTTTCACGATTTCCTCGTAAGCCTTGAGTGTCTTTTGGAGTATGGGCTCCAGGGCCTTGTTGTCGCGTGAGGCCTTGTCGCCAAAGAGTTTCTTTAGAAATCCCATTTATTTGAAATTGATAATTTAGAATTGATAATTGACAATTAGATGATTGCGCGATTGCGCAAAATTCGTGCAAAGGTAGGGTTTTTTGGTGAATTGTCGGAAAAATGTGTCAAAAAGTCAGCAAATTGGATTACTTCCCGTAAAGTCGTCTCACCCGTTCCTCCAAATACCTTTCTGGTGAAGGCGCAGGCGCCTCGCCAATCTTGTTGTTGCGCTTGATGAGGATGTACTCGGGGAAAGTGCGTACATTATAGGCTTCCAAAAGCAAAATTTGGTCGCCGAGGTCGAGGAGGGGCCAGTTCTGCTTTTTCTCCGTGAACTGCTGCTTGAAGAAGTCCATTTTTTCGTGAGGAGCAATGGTAAGAATCTGCACGGAGTCGCGCCACTGGTTGTGGAGGCTTCTCAATTCCGCGAACTGATGTTCGGCGACGGGCGAGTTGCCGTCGACGAACTGCAGCAGCACCAAACCATTCTTGTAATCCGATAAACTGATGTCCTTGCCATCGCGGTCTTTCAAGGTGAACTCGGGCGCATCGGTGCCTGGGGCAAGGCGGTCGTATTTCGCAAAGAAATCGCTGATGATGGTCTTGTGCTCGGGGTGTTTCGTCTGCGACTTGATGTGGTTGAGATGGTCTTTAGCCAGTCGGCTTGTGCTGCGCTCGCTATAGCATAGTTTCTGTAAATAATAAATGGTGATAAGCTCGGCCAGCTGTGGATTGTTAGCCATGAGTGGGTCAGAGGCTAAGTATTTCTTAAGTGCGACAGGGCCTTCAGCGAAAGCATCGCTGAGTTGGTGGCTGTCGTAGGCGGCGCTGTTGAAATAACCGTCAAACAGTTCCTTGAATAGGTCGATGTAAGCACTTTGGTTGTAGAGCACGGGCTGCCCGTCGAAGTAGTCCTTGATGATTTTCCTTCCGCCGTCGGTGCTGATGCCCAATTTGATGGCGGCAATCTTGTAGCGGTTGTGATTCTTCACATAATCCGACTTGATGTCGGGCACCTCGCGGCTGATGGCGTTTTGGATGGAGTCGATATAACGCAATTGGCGACCACGGTAGATCTGGTTGAAATGCTCCATCATATAGCCGTTGATGATCTCCTCGGAGTAGATGACTTGACGGTAGATGCCCTTGTCGGTGGCACGCTTCACTCGGATGGTGGGTAGCTCCTTTTCGAAATAGGAGACGTCCTCCTTCTTTTCAGGCACGATGATTTCGATGTCGTAGGTGGCATTGGGGGTGAGGATGAGGTCAACGGGATCCAAGCCGATATAGATGCGTGCGGGAAGGATTTGTTTCAGGCTGCCTTCAAGGATGAAATGCCCCTTGGCATCGGTCTGGCTTTGGTTAAGCAAAATACCTGTCTCGTTGACGAGGTCTTCGTAGGCGAAGAGCCTGATCAACGCGTTGGTTTTGTTACTGCGTCCGGTAATGGTCACATTTTGAGCGTTTACCGTGAGGAAAAGTGCGGCAAAAAAAAGTATAGCAATCCTTCGTTTCATGCGTTGAAAACGAAAAACAGGGGGAATTATTGCTTTTCAGGCAACTTCACCTCTTCAGGCAGGAACTTGGAGGTGTCGCCGCCGTTCTTGTAGATGTCGCGGACGACGCTCGACGACACGCCCACCAGCTCGCTCTCGGTGAGGAGAAAGATGGTCTCCAGCTCGGGATGCAGGCGCTTGTTGGCGTGGCCTATCATGTTCTCGTACTCGAAGTCGCTGCCGCAGCGCAGGCCACGAATGATGGTGTTAGCGCCCACCTTCTTGCAGAAGTCGGCGGTGAGGCCTTGGTAGCTCTCCACTTTCACGTTCGGGTAGTCGGCAAAGACGGCCTCGCACCACTTGATGCGGTCTTGCAATTCAAAGGTGGAACGTTTCTCCATGTTGATGCCGACGGCGACATAGATTTCGTCGAACATGGGGAGTGCTCTCAATACGATGGAACGGTGACCCAAGGTGATGGGGTCGAAAGAACCGGGGAATACGGCTATTCTTTTCATGATTCTTTAGATTATCATTTCCTTATTAGACTTCGAAGCACAACACTAGCGCTTTATACCCTCATGGCGGAGGAACATCCGCCATCTCCTGCGCTTTAAGGTGTCCCTGTCGCTTAGGAGATTGACTACGTCGAATCTTCGATTTGCGGGTCAAGCCCGCAATGAGGGTTTTGCGGTCCGTATTAGTGCTCCGTTGTCAGCCTGCAAAAGTATTACTTTGTAACGATTTGGTGTAATTCTTTTCCAAGAATTTCACTGATGGAGCGGAAAGTGTTTTTCAGGAAATCTTCAATCTCTTCATTCCCAATGAGTTTGATCTCGGTGATCCCTTCCTCTGTTTGTGGCTTGGGCAGGATGGCTTCATCAGTGCTCATCAAATACCAATAGGTGCGTTTCAGTGTCCATTCGTCATGCTCTAAGTAGCAGTGCCAAGTGGAAGGCAACTCATTGATGATGTGTAATTTGCCGATGCCCGTCTCTTCTTCTACTTCGCGCAGGGCGGCGGCTTCGGGCGTTTCTCCTTGTTCAATATGTCCCTTTGGCAGGTCGGGGATGCCTTTGCGTACGATGCTGACAAATTGGCCGTCTTTCACGACGATGCCGCCCGCTGCCGGTGCCATCTTGAAGGTCTCTTTCAGGGCAAGGGCCACTGCGTTTTCACTCACTTCGTGGATGTAGGTGTGGCCAGGGTCGCTGTCGTCGAGCCATTCAGGTAAAAAATTGTATAAAAGTTCAGCATCGTATCTGTCGGATTCTTGGGACGTTGCATCAAATTTCAATGCATCGCCTTCAATTTTCGGGAAAACCAGTGTTTTGTTTTCTTGAAAAATCTTGTACATTTGCAGTCGTTTAAGGTTGTTTCAAGCGACAAAGATACAAAAATTCGTTCCGACAAAGCTATACTACCATGAAATACGAAGATTCAGCATTGACATTGGCCCTGCATCTGTTGCAGATTAAGGCCGTGAAACTCAGCCCGAAAGCGCCTTTTACTTGGGCCTCTGGACTGAAAAGCCCCATTTATTGCGATAACCGCGTCACGCTTTCCTATCCTGCTGTGCGTACCTATATCCGCCAGCAGTTTGTGGAGAAGATCATGCAAACCTACGGCAAACCTGATGTGATTGCAGGTGTGGCCACGGGCGGCATCGCCCAGGGCGCATTGGTGGCTCAGGAACTGGGGTTGCCCTTCGTGTACGTACGCTCCGAAAAGAAGTCACACGGCATGCAGAACCAAATTGAAGGTGTCATCAATGCGGGTCAGTCGGTGGTGGTCATCGAGGATTTGGTCTCCACGGGCAAGTCGAGTCTCTTGGCCGTCGACGCTTTGCGTGAGGCTGGTGCCGAGGTGAAGGGCATGGTGGCCATCTTTACCTATCAGATGGAACTCGCAAAGAAGAATTTCGAAGAGAAAGGCTGTGAATTGGTCACCTTGTCAAACTACGAGACACTGATACAGAAGGCTGTCGAGGAGAAATACGTCACCGAAGAGGATGTGCAGTCTTTGAAGGAATGGCGCAAGGATCAGCAAGCCTGGAGCGACAAGTGGAATTAAATGAGATTAGTGAGAGTAGGGAAACAAATCTGACGTAAATCATACATAAATAAAACAGAACAGCCGAACCTTCGTCGGCTGTTCTGTCTTTGTAGAGACGCATTGAATGCGTCTCTTCTCTTAATAAATGCGTCTTTATAATAAGAATTTAATTTCCTTAATGTCAAAACAATAGGAATTGTCAGCCTCGTCCGTCATCATCAATCGGCCAAAGGGATCAATCCCCGTCATGAATAGTCGCAGGGCATCCCCTTTGACTTCATAATTCGCCCAAGTACGGTAACGGAATAGCCTTTTCAGATAGTCCTGTTCGATGGAATTGGGGGCGCTTTTCAGCTGCTCCACCTTTATTATTATATGCTCCGTGATTTGCTCCAACAAGGGCTGCAAGTCATAGTCCTCGCCCATGATCATCTTCATTGAGATGGGGCGCGTAGGCCAGTCTTGGAATTGCATTTGGTTGACATTCAATCCAATGCCGATGATGGAGACGTCCATCATGTTGGCTTTTATCGTGCTGTTGATGAGGATTCCTGCGAGTTTATGGCTTTCAAAATAGATGTCATTGGGCCATTTGATGCTGAGTTTTTCAGAAGGTAAAAAGCCATCAAGCACCTCGAGGATGCCTAAGGGCACGGCCTTGGAGAGCTGGAACTGTTTTTCGGCTGGCAGAAAACCCATGTCGACGGCCAAAGAGAAAGTGAGGTTTTTCCCTGTCTCACTTTCCCATCCGTTGTTGCCCATGCCTTTGCCTGTGGTCTGCTCGTCAGCACTGACCACCCAGTTGCGGATGTCGCACTCCGACTGCTTCCTTTGTAGGAAGGCATTGGTTGAGTCGATTTGGCCGAAATGATGGTAGATGAGTGGCATGATGCAAGTCGTAGCTAAATGATGTTGATCTTTTGGATGTGCGAACCGACTTTGATGAAAAACAATCCAGTTCCGAAGTCCCTGAGGTTGAGTTGTATAGTGTCGAGGCAGCGACTTTCAAAAACACACTGGCCTTTCAGGTTGAAGATGCTTACTTTTTGTGGGATAGGAGTTTTGATGAAGATTTGCCCTGTGGTTGGATTGGGATAAATGCAAGCTGTGTTATGGTCATTTTCGTCGAAACCGTGATGTCCTTTTGCTTTACATGCTTGAAGTACGGTTTTGCTGCCGTTGGATGCTTGAATCCAAGCAATGACGTCCAGCTGCTCTGGGTCGTAGAAGTGGTCTAATGTGCAAGTGTAGCGGTAGTCAAAAGGTTCGTTAGATGCCAAGTACTCAATGATTTGTCCTGATGCGTCGGGGAGAAGGCGATACATTACGTTAAAATAATCGCATTCCCCATAAGGGCCTGGTGCGGCGTCGAAGTGAACATTTTTTTCAATAGTGCCGACAAAAAGCCTTAAATTGCTGAAGGCCATTGCACTTTGCCCCGTCACATGGGTATAGAGGGTATGGGCATCTTGGTCAACTTCAAAATCCACTTGCATTTCCAAAGGTGATTCCTGGGTGAGCAACAAGTCGATGATGTTTTGATTCAGTTGGTTGGGTGTACCTGAGAAATGATTGCCGTCGACGACTACGTGAGGCACGCCCGTCACTTCGTAGTAAGCGGTTCTGGTTTCGTTGTCGGTTGGATTGCGAAGGTACATTGGGTCGGAATCAGATGGCCAATTGACATGATATTGGATTGCGGCAACCCTGTCGGAATTGGACGCTATGAGCGCATCCAATTCAGGGTTTTGTTGGGCGCAGTTCTCGCAGCCAGAGTTCGTGAAACTCTCGATTAAAAGCATGCGCTCATTTTGCGCGCTGGTTTCAAAATGCATAAGTGCCAAACACAATGTCAAAACTATAGGAAAGTGTCTCATCAACTATACATGAACTATATTTCTGTACAAAAATAGTGTTTTTTCAAAAATTGGCAATATTTTTGTTGCGTGATTGGTAAAAGTTTTGCATTTTTGCAAGTTGAAAGAAAGTAGAATTATTAAAAAACATACGCTATGATTAAAAAGTCTATTTTTACTATGTTGTTTTTGGCTGTAATGGGTTGGGTTTCAGCACAATCATTACAGTTTGAATGGGATGGCCACGTTTATGAAGAAGGCGAGACCGTCGTATGCAACTCTCCAAATGAATGGGGCGAGTATCTCTTGGATATGCAGCTCAGGAACCTTACTGGTCAGGATTTGAATGTTTTGGTTGAAAAAGAAGTCATTGAGGACCTTGATGGAGTAATGAATTATTTTTGCTGGGGCAATTGTTTCAGCCCAACCGTTATTGTGAGTCCGAATCCTGTTCCAGTAGCTGCCAATAGTGTTACCATTGAAGGCGCGCTTTCGTTCCATGCCATGTTCGACGATGATGTGTTCGGCAAGGTGCAGGTGAAGTATTCCGCCTATGACGAGCGCCATCCTGATGACGCTGTTACCATCAATGTGGTTTTCCACAAGTCAGGTGAGGGCGTTCATGAGGTTGCTGCTGTACGTTTCGGTCAAGCATACCCCAATCCGGCTTCCTCGGTCGTGAACTTCGACTACAACGTCAACTCCAGCGACAAAGCTTCGGTGTCGATCTACAACCTGCTTGGTCAGGAAGTGATGAACCTGCCGATTAACACGCTGCAAGACCGTCTTTCATTCTCGGTGTCCGATCTCAATGATGGCATCTATTTCTGCAACCTGTTCGTGAACGGTTGCGCCTTGAAGACGGAGAAATTTGTCGTCAAGAAGTAATCCGACTCTGACAGAACAAAAAAAAGGGTGGTGTTTTTTCTGACATCGCCCTTTTTTAGTTTAAAATCACTTTTATAGGACTTGAGCCGTGTTTTTGTGCGATTTTTATACTTTTTTTAGCGTGTTTCGAATATTTTTCTTTTCTTTGCAAATTATTTCATTAGGTATCATCCAAATACTGCATTTCAACTATGAATAATCGCTGTTTTACTAGATTGATTCTCACATCGTTATTTCTTTTTATAATAAGTTCTACAGTCTTTGCGCAAGATGACAATAGCATAAAGGGCTTTGTCTATGAAGAGTCGACGGGTGAGCCCATGATGTTCACCAACGTTTATCTCAGGGGGACCACTTTTGGCGGTGCAACCAACGAAAACGGCTATTTCAACATCAATCGTATCCCTGACGGACGCTACACTTTGTTGATCACAAGTGTGGGCTACGACACCATAAGCGAGACCTTTAACCTTTCGAAGGGCCAGAGCATCAACCGGAAGTATTATATGAAAGAGACCAGTCAGAAGCTGGAGACGGTGACCATTACTGCTGACAAGATCGAGGCGCGCACCGAAACCAAGACTTCGGTCATCACGGTCACTCCTAAGACCATCACAAAGATTCCGAGCGTGGGCGGTCAGGCCGACTTTGCCCAATACCTGCAGGTGGTGCCTGGTGTCATCTTCACTGGCGACCAGGGTGGTCAGCTTTACATTCGTGGCGGCTCACCCATTCAGAACAAGGTGCTGCTTGATGGTATGGTGGTCTACAATCCCTTCCATTCCATCGGACTGTTTTCGGTGTTCGATACCGACATCATCCGCAATGCCGATGTCTATACTGGAGGTTTTGGTGCCGAATATAGCGGTCGTATCTCTTCCATTATGGATATTTCCACCCGCGATGGTAACAAGAAACGTCTATCGGGCAAGTTGGGAGCCAACTGTTTTGGAGCCAAAGTGATGATAGAAGGCCCACTGAAGAAGGCTAAGACACCTGATGAAGCCTCTATTTCTTTCATTCTTTCTGCTAAGAACTCCTATTTGGAACAATCCAGCAAAGTCCTTTATCCTTACGCATCGAAAACGGGACTGCCCTTCAACTATCAGGACTTTTATGGCAAGGTGTCACTCAACGCCCCCAATGGTAGCAAGGTCAACTTGTTCGGCTTCTCATTCAACGACCAGGTGAACAATTATATGTCGCTGTCAGACTTCGGATGGAATTCCTATGGTGCAGGTGCCAATTTCCTCGTTATCCCTGGCAAGGCTCCCGTGATGATTGAGGGTAACATCGCCTATTCGAGCTATACCTCGCGTATGATTGAGGATGATAGCCCTGACCGTTATAGTAATATCAACGGTTTCAACATGGGCTTCGATTTCAGTCAGTTTATGGGTAAGAATACCTTGAAATATGGTATTGAGATGTTAGGATATACAACTGATTATCAAACCTATAGTCTCTATGGCCATAATAGGATAGGCTCGAAGTTGAACTCCACTGAGATTGGTGCATACGCCAAATATAAGGCCGTGTTAGGCAAGTTCTTGTTGGAGCCGAGTGTCCGCTTGCAGTTCTATGCTTCATTGTCAGAGCTTTCGCCAGAGCCGCGTATCGCATTGAAATACAATGCCACCGACCGTTTGCGCCTGAAAGCTGCTGCGGGTATGTATTCGCAAAACTTTGTGGCCGCTACCAGCGACCGTGATGTGGTCAATTTGTTCTACGGCTTCCTCTCAGGTATTGATAACCTGCCTGAGACCTTTAATGGAACTGAGATAAAAAGTAGCCTTCAGAAGGCCAACCACTTCATCTTGGGTGGGGAGTTCGACCTCTCGCGTAATGCTACACTGAATCTCGAAGGCTATTGGAAAGACTTTGTGCAGCTGACCAACATCAATCGAAACAAGCTCTATCCCGATACACCTGTAAATGCCTCTATTCCCGACTTGATGAAGAAAGACTTCACCAAGGAGACTGGCGATGCATACGGTTTCGACGTGTCTTTGAAATATGAGGACCAGCATTGGTACCTATGGGCCGTGTATGCGTTGGGCTTCGTAACCCGTGATTATGAGAAGGTAGTGGACGACAATGTCGAATTGGTCCAATATGCTCCACATTTCGACCGACGCCATAATATCAACGTCATTTTGACCTATACCGCTGGCTCGAAGCGTCAGTGGGAGTTCAGCGGCCGTTGGAACTTCGGTACGGGCTTCCCGTTCACGCAGGTGCAGGGCTTCTATGAATACTACTCCTTCCAAGAAGGCATCAACTTTGATTATACCACTACCAATGGCGAGATGGGCGTGCTCTATGGTGAGCTTAACCAAGGCCGTCTGCCCACATACCATCGCTTCGACATCGACGTAAAACGCAAGTTCTTCTTCACGGAGAATATCAATCTTGAAGCCGACCTTAGTTTGACGAACGTCTACAATCGCAACAACGTGTTTTATGTCAACTTGATCACCAGTGACATAGCGCGTCAGCTGCCCATCCTGCCCACCTTCGGCCTGACGTTCTCGTTCTGATGCATTTTGCAATGAATAATACACTTACACCCCCTAAAGCCGCCATCCGTCCCCATGAGATGACGATTCACGGCCATACCCGTGTCGACAACTATTATTGGCTCAACGAGCGCGAAAACCCTGAGGTTTTGGATTATCTTGAGGCCGAAAACCAATATGCCGAAGCATGCCTGAAACATACTGAGCCCCTTCAGGAGCAACTCTTTAAGGAAATCACGGGCCGCATCAAACAGGACGACAACTCGGTTCCGATAAAGATTCGCGACTATTACCACTACACGCGTTACGAAGAAGGGAAGGAATATCCTATCTTTTGCCGCAAACACCAAAGCCTCGATGCGCCTGAGGAGATTTTACTCGATGGCAATGTGTTGGCCGAAGGTCGTGCCTTCTTTGAGATCGGTGAGCTCAGCCTCAGTGAGGACGACAAATTGTTGGCCTATTCTGTGGATACTGTAAGCCGCCGTATCTATACCGTTTATGTCAAAGACTTGGAGACGGGCGAGTTGGTCGGTGAACCGATACCCAACACTTCAGGAAATGTGGTTTGGGCCAGCGATAACAAGACATTGTTCTATGGCGTGAAAGATGAAACCCTTCGGCCTTGCAAGATCATGCGTCACCAGTTGGGAACACCTTCTGCTGGCGATGTGCTGGTTTACGAAGAGACCGATGAGACTTTCGTATGTTACATCAGCAAGACGAAATCAAGGAAGTATTTGATTATCAATTCTGATTCAACGCTGTCGTCGGAATGCCGTATCCTTGAGAGCGGCCAGCCGATGAACGAATTTCGCGTTTTTCAGGAACGTCAGTCCGACATGTTGTATGGCATCGACCATTACGGCGAGCATTTCTATATCCAGACCAACGCTGATGGTGCAAAGAACTATAAGATTATGCGGACGCCGATTGTCCAGACTGAAATGTCGCATTGGACAGAGGTCATTGCCCACCGCGAGAAAGTGATGATCGAAAGCTTCACTATCTTCAGCAAGTTCTTCGTCATCGAGGAACGCGAGAACGGCTTGGTTAATATTAGGATACGGACTTGGGACGGCAGTACCGACTATTACCTAGACTTCGGTGAGCCGGCCTACACCGCAGGTGTGGGTGCCAATCCCGACTTTGATGCCGTCACCTTGCGCTATGCCTACAATTCCATGACTACGCCTTCCTCGGTCTACGAATGGGATATGGAGCATCGCACCAAGACCTTGCTCAAGCGGCAGGAAATCGTGGGTGGCTATAACCCAGAAGAGTATGTCACCGAGCGCTTGATGGCAACTTCGCATGACGGCGTGTTGGTGCCGATTTCGATTGTTTATAAGAAGAACGTGGATATCGCGGTCCCTGAGCCTGTCGAAGGGCCGCGCACAAAAGGGTCGGACCCTTCGACGGGCTCAGGGACCCTTAACCGTCCACTTGTATTGTACGGCTATGGTTCTTATGGCTCCAGTATGGATGCCTATTTCTCGGTGGCGCGTCTCAGTCTCTTGAATCGTGGCTTCGTTTGGGCCATTGCCCACATCCGTGGTGGCGAGGAGATGGGACGGCAGTGGTACGACGATGGCAAGATGTTGAACAAGAAGAACACCTTCCTCGACTTTATCGCCTGTGCCGAATACCTTATTAATAAAGGCTACACCGCTCCGCAAAAAATGTTTGCCATGGGCGGCAGTGCCGGAGGCCTTTTGGTAGGTGCAGTGACCAACATGCGTCCCGATTTGTGGAAGGGTGTCATCGCGCAGGTACCTTTCGTTGATGTAGTGACCACCATGCTCGACGAGAGCATCCCGCTTACCACAGGTGAGTACGACGAATGGGGCAATCCCAACGAGAAAAAGTATTACGACTATATGCTTTCCTATTCGCCTTACGACAACGTGGAGGCTAAGGACTATCCTGCCATGCTCATCACTACGGGGCTTCACGACAGTCAGGTGCAGTATTGGGAACCTGCCAAATGGGCGGCCAAGCTCCGTGCCTTGAAGACGGACAAGAATCCGTTGTACTTAAAGACCGAGATGGATTACGGTCATGGTGGCGCTTCGGGTCGTTTCGAGGGCTATAAAGAAGTCGCTCTGGAATATGCTTTCATGCTGGACGAACTGGGTATGATATCACCAAAAACGAAGAATAATGAAACTCTATAAAGAAGGAAACTGTTGGAAGGCTTGTTACGACCAACAACACAAAAAGTACTTTGCCCATCTCATGTACACCAACCGTGAAGGGCAGACACGCTTCCTTTATGAGATTACCAAAGAAGTCTTTGATAGGTTGGGGTCATTCCCCGACGACTATGACAACGACCGACTGATTGAAACTGGACGGTTGCTCTTCCGTTTCGAGGACACCATGTATGGGACCATGGGCCCCGAGCGTTATGTGTATGACGACAACTACACCGAAAGTGATTTTGACAAGGCATTCGAATCGCTGAAGAAGAAACGAAAGAGGAGAAATGCATAATTCCTTGACAAAAGAGGATTAGTTTTGCTATTTTTGCACACTCAAACCGAAGAAAGAATCTGATATGAAGAGAATAGCATTGGTTATTGCCGCTATATTGTTGGCATTTAGTGGCTTTGCTCAAAAACAGCCTAAGTTTACGCAAGAAGATGCCAAGCAGTTTTATCGTACGATGCAAGGCGATTATACAATGATTGTCAATGACACGACCACAGCTGATGTGCATTTTACCCCCATTTGGGAGAGTTCGGGCAACCCGTTTCAGTGGCTCTATCTTGAGGCGTCGGTAGACAAAAAAGTGGTCTTTCAGAAAATCCTAGAATTGCAACCAAAGACCGACAAGAAGTTCCGTGTATATCTTTACGACTTGAAGAATCCTGCTGAGTTTGCCGGTAAATGGGCCAATCGCAACTATTTTGACGGCTTCAACACCAGCATCCTCAAGGGTAAAAAACGTATGACGTTTGTGAAGACTTCAGACTTTTCCTATCAGACGAACGATGGGCCCACTCGATATGGCGCCTTGGATTGTTTCCCACAAGGTGACCTGCTTCATGTCAAGTTCGTTCAGGAGGACGAACGCTTCTATATCAAGCGGGTGCCTAAAGGAACAAGTCGGATTCTTGGTTATCAAGGGCTTAAAGAGTTGTCGGACTAAGAAAGACAAAGCGACTCCTTCGACGCTTCGACAGGCAAAGCGACCGAAAAGGTCGCTTTTTTCATTTCATCTTGAATGCCCAAGCCGCAGTGCTGCGGATGTCGCTATGCTTTAGGCCACTTGTGTCGATGTAGAGTTGCCCGTCTTTGTATTTCCACGGCAGTGTCTTCGGGCATCCCAGCAAAGTGACCTTCATATTGTCGGCGGGCTGGTCGATGTTCAGCACCAACTGGTCTTCGGGATAATCCAAAGCGATGGCGTAGAGTGCATCTTTGCCTTGCGTGTAGCAAACGCTGGACTGCTCACTGGTGTAGGTGGCTTTCAGACCCATCGTAGGAAGCATGGTGCCCATTTGGAAACCTGTCATCACTTGTTTTTCCATCGTTTTCGATGACCAATATAAGGTAATAGTGGCTTCGAGTTCGTCTTCTTCGTACAGCATTTCGATGCTATGCTGGCCTTGCGCCAGTTTCATCTTGCCCGTGTTGCTTTTTTTCGTGTCGTCGATGACAGTTTTGCCGTCGATGATCAACTTGGCCTTGTCGTCGGTTTGGATCTCAAAGGTGTAGTTGTCGGCAGGGCAGGAAAACACACCTTGCCAATGGGCTTGGAAATGATCACAGCTAATGGCAGGGTCGGGCGAGTTACGCTTCCAGTCGAAATTGATTTCGCTGTCGTTACGCACCACCTTGACGGGTTTCATCTCGTAAAATTTCTTGTAAGGTCGCGTGCCATAGATGGCTTCTCCATTAATATCAAGCCACTTGCCGAGGTCCAACAATCTTTCTTGCTGCAACAACGGAATATTGCCATCAGCGGCAGGACCCACATTGAGTGTCATGCCACCGCCAGCCGCCACAAGCACGGCAAAATGGCGGATGAGTTCGTCGGAGGTCATGTAGTTTTCCAAAGGCTCGTTGCGGTTGAGGCCAAACGAACGACCCAAGCCGCGACATTCAGCCCAAGGTCTGTCGGTGATGGTGATGCCCGCGCTGTATTCAGGCGTTCGGAAACCGTGTTGTTGTCCGTCGCCCCAGCGGTCGTTGACGATGGCATCCTTGCCCACAGTGTTGTAGTACCATGAAATCAGTTCGGTGGCATGCCATTGCTCCGCATTGTTGCGCCATTCGCCGTCGGTGAAGAGGACGGTGGGCTTGTATTTAGTAACCAATTCCTTG
The DNA here is from genome assembly GCA_902767725.1 of uncultured Bacteroidia bacterium. GTDB lineage: Bacteria > Bacteroidota > Bacteroidia > Bacteroidales > F082 > Limimorpha. Next base: position 13,299 of record CACXIM010000040.1, read on the forward strand.
AACTGCGGGATCATGTGCGTGTCGACGTAGGTGCCGATGTTCTCATCAGGGTCGACATACCAGCGGTGGATGTCGCTTTTCCATTCCGGTAGGGAGTAATAGAAGCCCATCTTGAGGCCTTTTTTGCGGACGGCTTCGGTCAGCTCGCCGCAAATGTCGCGGTGTGGCCCGACTTCCACAGAATTCCAGCCGGGCGCATATTGGCTCGGCCAGAGGCAGAAGCCGTCGTGGTGCTTCGAGACCAACAGGACGTATTTCGCTCCCGATTTCTTGAACAATTCAGCCCATTCATCAGGGTCCCAGAGTTCGGCTTTCCACATCGGTGCGAAGTCTTCGTATTTGAAGTTCTTGCCGTAGATACGCTCTTGGAAAGCCTTACGGTCGTCGTTGGTCATCAAGCCACGATAGTACCACTCGGCATAGCCTTCGAGGCTGGCGTATGCGGGCACGGAATACACGCCCCAATGGATGAAGATGCCCAACTTGGCGTCGGAGAACCACTGCGGATAGCCGCGCTCATTGATGGATTCCCAGGTGGGCTGTACCTGTGCGGAAAGGAGGTTGCAGAAGAGCAACACTGTGAAGAGGAAAAGGGGTTTCTTAGCTTTCATAATGTGCAAAGGTAGCAATTTTTCATTGATTTGGTTTTTTGTGTAAGTTTTTCTAATTTTGCCGTATGATCATCTATCAACTCTTTCCCCGACTGTTTGGCAACAAACAAACAGACTTCCGCGTCAACGGCAGCAAGGCCGAAAACGGCTGCGGTACTTTCAATGATATTGACGAAACCGCTCTTGATGCCATCAAGGACTTGGGCTTCACCCATATCTGGCTGACGGGCATCTTGGAACATGCCTCCGAGAGTACGGGCACGCATCCCGACATTACCAAAGGCCGCGCAGGCTCGCCTTATGCCGTGACCGATTACCACGCAATCGACCCCGATTTAGGTACGATGGCCGACTTTGAACAATTGGTTGATCGTATTCACAGAAAAGGGATGAAAGTCATCATCGATTTCATTCCCAATCACTTGGCTCGACAGAACAAGGGCTTTGATCCGTGCAATTTCTATTATTGCGAAGGACAGACGTTTGTGTCACCAAGAAGAATCAGCGAGCAGCCATACGAAGAGTTCCCCGCTAAGGCAACAGGCAACAATGTCTTTGCGCCCAATCCGAGTATCAACGACTGGTATGACACGGTGAAACTGAACTACGATGAACACGACACTTGGGAGAAGATGCTCGAAATCTTGCGATTCTGGTGCGGCAAGAATGTCGATGGTTTCCGAGTGGACATGGCCGAGATGGTGCCAGTGGCCTTCTGGCAGTGGGTCATCGAGCATCTGAGGAAAGACTACCAGCCTCTGATGATTGCAGAGATTTACCAGCCTGACCTATACAAGCCCTTCTTGGAGGCTGGCTTCGATTATCTCTATGACAAAGTGGGCCTATACAATACGTTGGAACGTGTGCTTTGTGAAGGCCACGAAGCCAAGGAAATCAGCCAGGTGTGGAAGGATTTGGATGATAAGGTTGACCACATGCTGCGTTTCATGGAGAACCACGACGAGAAGCGCTTGGCCTCGTCGCAGTTTGTGGGCGATGCCTTTGCAGCCTTGCCAGCCGTAGCGCTATCCGCTTTGATGAACACTGGACCTTTCATGGTTTACAATGGTCAAGAGAGCGGTGAGAACGCCATAGGAGAAGTGGGTTATAGCGGCGACGATGGCAGAACTTCTATCTTCGACTATTGCCACATGCCCGAGCATCAGAAGTGGATGAACGGCGGCAAATTTGATGGCGGTCAGTTTGCTGAAGCTCAAAAGAAGCTTTTTGGCTATTACCGTAAGTTGTTGCATTTCAGAAATGAACATTCGGCCATCAGCGAAGGCAAATTCTATGATTTGATGTGGTGTAACCCTTGGTACATGAACTTCGACCCACAGTATGTCTATGCCTTCTTGCGCTATTCCGAATCGGAGCGTTTGCTGGTGGTTGTGAACTTCAACCGCAACGAGGTGAGGGATGTGGAGGTGAAGATCCCGCACGATGCCTTGGCTATGATGGGTCGAAGCAAGGCCAATGAGTTTGACATGAACGACTTCGCTTCGGAGATGCATTCTGTCCATTTGAAGCCAGCCGAGACAAAGATTATCGATTTGGATTCGGGTAAGATTATGTTTGATAACGGTTGGAATTGAGGAGATTTTGATATTTTTGCACTATACAAAAGAACTATCCTATGCTCCCTCTCGTAAAAAACGACCCCTGGCTGGAACCTGTTGTCAAGCAGGTAGACAAACGCCACAACCGCTATGAAGAGCGGCTGCGTGGTATCATCGCCCGCTATGGTAGCCTTAAGACTTTTGCCACGGCGCATCAGTTCTTGGGCTTCAACTACGACAAACGCCGCCATGGATGGTGGTATCGTGAATGGGCACCTGCCGCGCATTACCTCTCGTTGATGGGTGACTTCAACAACTGGAACCGTTACGAGTATCCTCTGGAATTGGCAGGTGCAGGCCTGTGGGAGATTTTTCTTCCCGACAGCGAGTTTGCTGACAGGTTGGTGCATGGCAGTAAGCTGAAGGTGTTGGTGCAGTCGCAGATTGGGGAGCATGAGCGCATTCCCGTGTATATCAAGCGAGTGATTCAGGACGAAGGCAACAAGGACTTCGCAGGCCAGTTTTGGAATCCGCCGACACCTTATTTATATAAGCATGCCGCACCACAGTTGAAGGACGAGCCGCTGTTGATTTACGAGACGCATGTCGGCATGGCACAGGAAGAGGCTAGGGTAGGGACTTACAAGGAGTTTTCGGAAAAGATATTGCCGCGCATCAAGGCCGACGGCTACAACGCCATACAACTCATGGCCATTGCCGAGCATCCCTATTACGGCTCGTTTGGTTACCATGTCTCCAATTTCTTTGCGCCGAGTTCGCGTTTCGGTACACCCGAGGAATTGAAAGAACTCATTGATACGGCACACGGCATGGGCATGCTGGTCATTATGGATCTTGTGCATTCCCACACGGTGAAAAACATCCGCGAAGGCATCAACCTGTTCGATGGTTCCGACAGTCAATACCTGCATCCCGGCGCCCGTGGCAACCACGACCTCTGGGACTCCAAACTCTTCAACTATGGCAAGGAAGAGACCCTGCAATTCCTGCTTTCCAATGTGCGCTATTGGTTGGAGGAGTTCCGTTTCGACGGCTTCCGTTTCGATGGCGTCACCTCGATGCTCTACCTCGACCATGGCATTGGGACGACATTCGATGCTCCCGAGAAATACTTCGGTGACAATGTGGATGATGATGCGGTCACCTATATGCAATTGGCCAACACACTGTGCCACGAGTTGAATTCAAAAGCCGTCACCATCGCAGAGGATGTGAGCGGCATGCCCGGACTTTGCAATCCTATCGCTGATGGTGGCATGGGTTTCGACTACCGCTTGGGTATGGGCTTGCCCGATTTCTGGATTAAGGTGCTGAAAGACGAACCTGAGGAGCAGTGGAACATGAAGAATTTCTTCTTCACCATGACCAACCACCTGCCGCAGACCAAGACAGTGGCCTACGCCGAGAGCCACGACCAAGCGTTGGTGGGCGACAAGACCATTGCCTTCCGCTTGATGGATAGGGAGATGTACACCTCCATGAGTGTTGACACGCCTTCCATGACTGTCGACCGCGGCATCGCCCTGCATAAAATGATTCGCCTCTTCACGCTCACCTTGGGTGGCGAGGCTTGGCTCAACTTCATGGGCAATGAGTTCGGTCATCCTGAGTGGATCGATTTCCCGCGTTTGGATAACGGCTGGAGCTACCAATATGCCCGTCGCCAATGGTCGCTGGTCGATAATGACAACCTGAAATACCGCTTCATGGGTGCTTTCGACAAGGCGATGCTCGATTTCGTGAAGCACCATCCCGTGATGCAGGCACCACCTGCGTGGATGCTCTATGCCGACGAGGAAAACAAGACTGTCGTCTACGAGCGTGGC
>CACXIM010000041.1 GCA_902767725.1 uncultured Bacteroidia bacterium
ACTCAATGATTTCGCGGCTTTGGTTGGCGGCTAAGATAAGTTGGTTGTCCATAATCAAAGTTCCTTAATCCATTCGTAGCCTTTTTCTTCGAGTTCGAGTGCGAGGTTCTTGCCGCCCGTCTTGACGATGCGTCCGTCGTACATCACATGGACGAAGTCGGGGACGATATAGTCGAGCAGACGCTGGTAGTGCGTGATGACCACGAAGGCGTTCTCGGCATTATGCAACTGGTTGACGCCATGGGCCACGATGCGCAACGCGTCGATGTCGAGACCCGAGTCGGTCTCGTCGAGGATGGCAAGGCTCGGCTCCAACATGGCCATTTGGAAGATTTCGTTCTTCTTCTTCTCACCACCACTGTAACCCACGTTGACGAAACGGTTTTGCAGCTTCTCGGTGATTTCCACCATGGCCTGCTTCTCCTTCATCATCTTCATGAATTCGACCGTGCTCATCGGCGGCAGGCCTTGGTACTCACGCTTCGAGTTGACAGCCGTGCGCATGAAGTTCTGGATGCTCACGCCTGGAATCTCAACGGGATATTGGAAACTCAGGAAGATGCCTTCGTTGGCGCGGTCCTCGGGCGACATCCCAACGATGTTCTTGCCCTTGTACCAGATCTCGCCCTCGGTGATTTCATAGCCCTCGCGGCCTGTGATGGCCGCAGCCAGCGTACTCTTTCCTGTTCCATTAGGACCCATGATGGCGTGGACTTCGCCCTCGTTGACGCCCAGATTCAATCCTTTCAGGATTTCCTTGCCTCCGATGGAGACGTGTAGGTTTTTGATATTCAACAACATATTATTTCAGAATTTCAAATTTCAGATTTATGTCTTTAACTACGAATTACACGAATTATACTGATTATTACGAATTGAATTTTGCAACTTCGTTGCGAATCCATACAAATGGCGCAAGCCAAATTCGTACAAATCTGCAGCCTTGGCTGCAAAATTTATGCGCGTACATATGTATAATTCGTTCAATTCGTAGTTCCTTTTCATACAAATAATTATCCGACGCTGCCCTCCAAGGTTATCGACAACAGTTTCTGTGCCTCAACGGCAAATTCCATAGGCAGCTTGTTCAGCACATCCTTGGCATAGCCGTTGACAATCAAGCCAATGGCTTTCTCCGTTGGGATGCCGCGTTGTTGGCAATAGAACAGCTGGTCTTCGGAGATCTTCGAGGTCGTGGCTTCGTGTTCGAGGATGCTCGATTCATTGCCGCATTCGACGTATGGCCATGTATGGGCACCGCATTTGTCTCCCAACAGCAATGAGTCGCATTGCGAGTAGTTACGCGAGTTTTCAGCCTTGGCGGCCACCCTCACCAGGCCACGATAGCCATTCTGGCTGTGGCCGGCAGAGATACCTTTTGATATGATTGTACTGCGGGTGTTTTTGCCCAAATGAATCATCTTCGTACCTGTGTCGGCTTGTTGGTAGTTGTTGGTCACGGCAACGGAGTAGAACTCGCCCACCGAGTTGTCGCCCAAAAGCACGCAGCCCGGGTATTTCCAGGTGATGGCAGAACCCGTCTCTACCTGCGTCCAAGAGATCTTGGAACGGTCGCCACGACAGAGGCCGCGCTTGGTGACGAGGTTATATACGCCACCTTTGCCGTCTTTGTCGCCAGGATACCAGTTCTGCACTGTGGAGTATTTCACTTCGGCGTCGGTCTCAGCGATGATTTCCACGATGGCGGCATGAAGCTGGTTTTCATCGCGTTGCGGGGCGGTGCAGCCTTCCATATAGCTCACATACGCGCCTTCGTCGGCCACGATGAGCGTGCGCTCAAACTGGCCCGTGTTGGCTGCATTGATACGGAAATAAGTGGACAGTTCCAAGGGGCAGCGTACACCCTTCGGGATGTAGCAGAACGAGCCATCGCTGAAGACCGCCGAGTTGAGTGCGGCAAAGAAGTTGTCAGTGTAAGGCACTACCTTGCCTAAGTATTTCTTCACCAAGTCGGGGTGCTGCTTGACGGCCTCGCTGAACGACATGAAGATGACGCCGTGTTTGGAGAGTGTCTCTTGGAATGTCGTCTTCACCGAGGTGGAGTCCATCACCGCGTCGACGGCCACACCTGAAAGCTTCTTCTGCTCGTCGAGTGAGATGCCAAGCTTGTCGAAGGTGGCCAACAGTTCGGGGTCCACCTCATCAAGGCTCTGCTTTTGCTGGCGTTTGCGTGGCGCAGCATAATAGATGATGTCCTGGTAGTTGATTTCGGGAATATCAAGATGTGCCCAGTTGGGTTGTTTCAGCGTCTGCCAATGACGGAAAGCCTTCAGACGAAACTCTAACAGCCACTCGGGTTCCTCTTTCTTCTTTGAGATGAGGCGGATGATGTCCTCGTTCAAGCCTTTCGGCACAAAATCGGTCTCAATGTCAGTCACGAAGCCGTATTCGTACTCCTTGTTCGTGACTTCGCTGATGATATTTTCGTTCGGATTCGACTCCATTTTTCAGTTTATTTTGATTTCGGGACTTCGAGACTTCGGGACTACGGGGCAAGGTCCCTGAGCCTGTCGAAGGGCCGTCTCGCAGTCCCGTAGTCAATCAGTCCCGCGTCCTTATTAAGAATGATTTCAAATTAGGCCGCAAAGATACGCAAATCTTTAGTTTGGGATTACTTTTTTGCAAGAAAAAAAAATCAGTAATATTACCTATTGACATTTCAGAAAAACCTATTTAATTTTGCAGCATTGAATCCTTATTATGCTGCAATGCCGCCAGAGATATGGACCCGTGAACGCGCGTGTGGCGTAGAGGAATCTTGAATCTTGAATCATCAAACAAACAAAGTATTAACTAAAACTCTTACAATTATGAAAAGAATTCTACTTACTCTGCTCGCGGTGATGGTTTTCACCGGCTTGAGCGTGGCCCAGGATATTTATACTTGTGGCCATTTCACAAACAGTTCCGGACAATCCGCAGTTGTATTCAAGAATGGAACGCAATATAGCACCAGCTATGCTGGTCAAAATCTGCCCATGTCTAGTTCCTCTGTCATAAAATACAATGGCGATATCTATTGGGTCGCAAACACATTTGAAAACAGCGGTCTATACAAATCCACCAAAATCTATAAGAATGTCAACACCACAGTCCACACTTGGAACGATAATGAAAGCGAACACATCACTGACATATTTATAGGGTACAATAACAACGTCTATGGTGTCGGTTGTAAAAAAGATCCTAATCATAATAACATATTCAGGGCCACATATTTCTCGTATACTGGAACCACATATTATATTAGCCCAAACTCTTCATACAATAGTATTGCCAATGCTGGTTGTTATGGGGCGGTGATTAGTGATAATAAGGATGAGTATACTGTAGGAAGACAATTTACGTCTAATGGCAGTTACACTGGCAAAGTGTGGAAAGGATACGGTAGTTCTGCAAGTGTTCTTTATGACCTAGGCACTGGCGCCGATCCTACAGCAATAGCAATCTACGACAACAACCTTTACGCTGCTGGTGTCGTTACTGCAGATAACCAAAAAACCATCAAAGTTTGGAGAAACGGCAACGCGCAGTGGACAATGGCAACAGGGTCACTTTCAAACACCTATACTGTTACAAGTATGTACATTGATGCAGGTGACGTTTACGTTGCTGGAACAATTAACGATATCCAATGGGTCTGGAAGAACGGAGAGCAATTATTCACCCATTCTGGAACCATGGGTGCCGTAGCCGCCAACAGCGATGGCGTATGTTGGGCGGGCACGGAAAACAATACAGGTAAGGTTTACCAAAACAACAGCGTATTGTACACGCTTAGCAACTGCAGTGCAATCAACGACATGTACATCGATGAACCCATATGCAACAACGAACAAACCCGTACTCTTCCCTATTATGAGGGCTTCGAGAACGGCCTTACCGACTGGGCTTGCTGGACCAAACGCGACCTTGGCACCAATGGACCCTATAATTCTTTTTGGACTAGAGCAGGAAAAGGTGAAATTAATTCAATTCCTTCAGGCAACTATGGCGCAAAACACGGATTTCATAGCACTGTAGACCAGGAAGGATGGCTGGTCAGTCCAAGACTCTTCCTACAACCTGGCCAAACCCAAACCACACTGACTTTTAAGACCTATGAATTTGCTCCGTCTGACTATAGATACGAAGGCGTTTGGATTTCACAAAGCAGCTACTACTCTCCCGGCAGTTCGTATTTTTATGAATACTTCCATGAAGTGTGGACACAGACCTCTCCTTCTTCTTCTTGGAAGACGGTTACCATTGATCTTTCGGAATATCAAGGAACCGCCATTTATATTGCATTCAAGTACACTGGCCTCGATGGACATGTTTGGTATATTGATGATATTAATGTCACAGAGAGCTTCACACCTTGTTCGGCAGCAAGTGTTCCCTACACGTATGATTTCAGTGAGGGTTTGGGTAATTGCTGGACTGCCTACGATGTTGATATGGAAGAATCGTATGGCACTGTCGTTTGCTGGTATCCTGAAAATGGATATATGTATCATCATCCTGGCTATGAAGAATCACAGGTAGGCTGGCTTTTCAGCAGGGGTGTAACGCTATCGACGAGCAACCAAGTTTACTATCTTAATTTCAGAACAGCAACTTCATTAGGATCAGGAACACATAACAACTCTGTATGGATAGCCCTAGATGAGACGGGGGCTCCCAATCCGAGCCATTACACTACGAAAATTTGGGAAGACAATGCCTACAGTAGCAGTTGGACTGACGTGAGGGTTAACATCGATGCATATCAGGGCCACACAATCAGGGTAGCTTTTAAATATGAAGGTGCTCCCAACAGCCATTGGTGGTACGTTGACGATTTCAGTATCATAAAAGGCAATCCATGCACAATATCTGTCCTCCGTGATCCCACTGAAGGAGGCACAGTCACAGGCTACGGCACCTACATGATGGGAGAAAGCTGCACCATTGGCGCCACACCGAATAGCGGCTGGAATTTCATAAACTGGACAAGAAACAACAATGTGGTCAGTACCGAGCCCTCGTATACCTTCATTGTAGAAGGAAACGCCACCTACACCGCACATTTCTCACAAGCCCCCACCCAATACACAATCACCGTCAACGCCAACAACAACGCATGGGGTACGGTGAGCGGCGGCGGACAATACAATGCGGGCGCCACCTGCACCCTGCATGCCACACCGGCCAGTGGCTACCAGTTCGACAGCTGGAAGAAGAACGGCTCGGTGGTGAGCACCAACCCCAACTACAGCTTCACCGTAACCGAGAACGCCACCTACACGGCCTACTTCAGCGCCGAGCCTGTCACTTACTACACCATCACCGTCAACGCCAGCCCGAGCAACGGTGGCACGGTCACGGGCGGCGGCACCTACCCTGCCGGTTCCTCCGTCACCCTAACGGCCACACCTAACAACGGCTACGCCTTCAGCCAGTGGCAGGACGGCAGCACCGCCAACCCACGCACCATCACGGTCAACGGCGATGCCACCTACACCGCCACCTTCACACAGCTGCAATACACCATCACCACCAGCGTAAGCCCCGCTGGCGCAGGCACCGTCACGGGCGGCGGCGCCTACCATTATGGAGAACAAGTCACACTGACGGCCACCGCCAACAGCGGCTATGAATTCCAAGGCTGGAGCGATGGCGTCACCAACAACCCACGCACCATCACGGTGACGGGCAACGCCAGCTACACTGCCGTGTTCGGCGAAGTGGGCGCCACCTACTATAACGTGACCACCAGTGTCAGCCCTGCCGGTGCAGGCACCGTCACGGGCGGCGGCACCTACGAGGCCGGTTCCGTCATCGTGCTCACCGCCACGGCCAACCCGGGCTATACCTTCAACAGATGGGACGATAACAGCACGCAGAATCCACGCACTGTCACGGTGAATGGCGACATGTCGTTCACAGCCATCTTCACCCAAAACCAATACGTCATCACCGTAGTGGCCAACCCGAGCAACGCAGGTATGGTGAGCGGCGGCGGCGCCTACTACTACGGCAACCATGCCACGCTCACAGCCACGGCCTACAGCGGCTATGAGTTCCAAGGCTGGAGCGACGGCTCGACCGAAAACCCACACCAGGTGCTGGTGACCGACAACGCGACCTACACGGCCACCTTCAGTGCATCGGGCTCGACCTACTATACCGTGTCGGCCTACGTCTCGCCCTCAGGAGCAGGCACGGTGAGCGGCACTGGCTCGTTCCCCGCCGGCTCGACCACCACGCTGACGGCCACAGCCTACAATGGCTATACCTTCGACCACTGGAACGACGGCGTCACATCACCTTCGCGCACGGTGACAGTGAACAATAACATGAGCTTCACTGCCTATTTCACTGCCAACCAATACACCATCACGGTGAACGCCAACCCGAGCAATGGCGGTATGGTCACCGGTGGTGGCACCTACACTTACGGCGCCACCGCTATACTGACGGCCACGCCCAACAGCGGCTTCGAGTTCCTGCAGTGGAGCGACGGCAACCCCAACAGCACTCGCTACATCACGGTGACGCAGAACGCCACCTACACGGCCTTGTTCCTGCAAGCAGGCGGCACGGTCTACACATTGACGGTGACACCCAACTACCCGCTTCTCGGCCAGACCTTTGGCAGCGGCACCTATCCTGCCGGCTCAAGCGTCGAGATCAGCGCCTACCCCAGCGAATATGCCATCTTCGTACAATGGAGCGACGGCAACACACAGAACCCGCGCACTGTCACGGTGAACAGCAATGCCACCTACACGGCCGAGTTTAGGGCCGCCGAGCGCTACACCGTCACCGTGGAGAGTGCCAACCCCAGCATGGGTGAGGCCTATGGCGGTGGCACCTTCTTCGAGGGCGCCGTCACCGAAATCAGCGCCATCCCCAACACAGGCTATGTCTTCACAGGATGGAACGACGGCAACACACAGAACCCGCGCACCATCACGGTGACAAGCAACGCCACTTACACGGCCAACTTCACCTCAAGTGGCGTGGTGACCCACACGTTGACGGTGATGTGCAACACTGCTGAGGGCACGGTGAGCGGCGGCGGCGTCTACGTGCATGGCGCCACGGCCGTCATCCAAGCCTTCCCGAATCCAGGCTACACCTTCACGAAGTGGAGCGATGAGAACACGCAGAACCCGCGCACCATCACCGTGAACAGCGACATGTCGCTCGCGGCCTTCTTCGCCACGGGCTTCAACGAAACCCCGTTGTCCAACCTGAAACTCTACCCGAACCCAACCACGTCGACCATCCGCATCGCCGGCCTCGAAGCCAACAGCAGCGTGATGATCTACAACAGCCTCGGCGAACTGGTGAAGGTGGTCAACGCTGATGCCGACCAAGAAATCGACGTGCACGACCTAGCCTCTGGCCTCTACATGGTACGCTGCGGCAACGCCACACTGCGCTTCGTCAAGGAACTATAAACTCTTTTATAACAATTTGATTTAGTTTTACCCGAATCCCGCGGCGGAGCAATCTGTTGCGGGATTCATTTTTTGCTTTTCAATACTATGCAGGTTTCAGATAAGGCGGGGAAGACACACTAGTTCGGCAATCTCAATAACAATAAATCTTTGTTTTGGGATTGCCTTCGGCAAGAAATCTTTTAAAATCAATTGAAAATCTAACAAAGTCACGTTTTTTTCCTTTTCTTTGCAAATCATTATGAGCAAAACAGAGAAAAAACACGGCTTTTGGTTTTATTTCGGCAGGGTGATGGCCGGCATCGGCATCGCATTGCTGCTGGTGATATTGTATGTCTACCTCTCCGTGCCCACCTATAGTTTCAAGGAACCGAAGCCCTTCAGCGGCGAATACCTCTACAATCCATATCAGGACATGCAGCCTGACCAATGGAAGAAATACCATTTCCATTGCCACTCGCGCAAGTACTTCGGACTAACCAACGGGCGCAAGAGCAAAGAAGAGACTATCGACAGCGTATATCAGGCTTTGGGCTACGACCATTATGGCATCTCGGACTATATGGGCATCAACACACATGGCTCGGAAAAAGAAGACTATATCCCCGCTTACGAACATGGCTACGGGCTTTTCCGCAAGACGCATCAAATCTGCATCGGAGCCGAATCGGTGTATTGGCCCGACTTCCCATTCATGCAGAACCTTAACATGAAGCAACACACCATCAACAAGTTGGGCGAACGTTGCCGCTTCGTCATGCCCGCCCATGCCTCGTTCACCAAAGGCTACCAGGTGAGCGACATGATATTTTTGAGCAACTACCGCCTGATTGAGGTGGTCAACCCTTACGGCAACGCCATCGAGCATTGGGACAAAGCCCTCTCCAACGGGCACCGTGTGTATGCCCTCGGCGATGACGATACGCACAACATCAACAAAGTCAGCGAGGTATGCCGCAACATGACCATGGTCAACACACCTGACCTCAATCCGGAACATGTCTATGAAGCCTTAGACAAAGGTCTGTGCTATGCCGTGGAGTTCGACAACTTTTTCCACCATCCCATGAGCCTTGCCGAAAAAGTCCAACAAGCCAAGGCCCTCCCTTATCTGACGCGCGCTGAGCTGGTGGGCGACACCTTATTCATCGAGACTTCAAACGGAAAAATGCACGAAGTGAAATTCATCGGGCAGGACGGGAAGGTACTGAAAACGGAAGAGAAAGTCGCGACAGCCTATTATGTCATTCAGCCCGATGACCACTACGTCAGGACACAGATCAACGTCAATGAACTGCAGCATTTCTACCTAAACCCCGTCACCAGACATCCCACTCCCGAACCCGTCGACCAACGGCTGGATTATGTCAACAAATCGCAGACCTATTTGTATTGGTTTGTCTACATCGTTGCCTTTGCCGCCCTGATTTGGTACCTCTTCAAAAAAGCCAAAGAGAAAAAAGAAGAGCGCAAATGAGAATTAAAGAGCAAAATATCAACAAGATACTGATTTGGCTGTTGGCTGTCAGTGTCATAGTGAGAGGCATCTTGGCGGCATGGATGGAGTTGGGCAACGATGAGGTGTATTATTGGACCTACGCGCTTTATCCCGACTGGAGCCATTTCGACCACCCGCCCATGGTAGGCTGGGTTATTCAATTGTTCAGCCTTAACTTGTTGTTCGACAGCGAGTTATTCCTTCGATTGGCCTCAGTTGTCTTCATGAATGCCAACACCTATATTATATACCGCATCGGGAAGGAGTTAAAGGACGCCCTAACGGGACTCTACGCTGCCCTGCTTTTCACCGCTTCCGTTTATGCCTTCGTCATTACTGGCATCTTCATCATGCCCGACACGCCACTGATGCTGTTTTGGTTATTGGCCGTCTGGATGGCTATCAAATATTTGAAGGCCAAGGTCCCTGAGCCCGTCGAAGGGCCGACAGATACTAATATGGTGCTTCGACAGGCTCAGCAACCTAGGTTTTTGCTTCTTTTCGGACTCTTTGCAGGCCTTGCCATGCTCTCCAAATACTCAGGTGTGTTTTTGTGGGTAGGCATGGCACTTTACATCTTGATTTTCAACCGAAAACAGCTCAAGAATCCCTATCTTTACCTATCCTTATTGATTTCTGCCATTTGTTGCACCCCCATTCTCTATTGGAACATCCAAAACGGCTTCATCAGCTTCCAATTCCATGGCGAGCGCGTGGGCGGCAACAGCATCAATTTCGGCACTTTTGGGACAGAAATCGCCGGTGAGTTCTTCTATAACAACCCCGTGGTTTTCATCTTGGCCATCATTGCCATTATTGCAGTACTCAAAAAGAAAACCGTCATGGATAAGTCCGTGAAACGCCTCATTTTGTGCATCGCCCTGCCCATGATTGTCGTTTTTTGGGTCTTCTCACTCATGCGCCCTACCCTTCCGCATTGGAACTCTCCCGCTTACGTCTCACTCATCCTGCTGGTGGCCATTCACTTGAGAGACAAAAACACCCGTCCAGGCCTATTGCCCAAATCCATCATTGCTGCCTTGGCGGTTTTGATGATCACCTTGGTTGTGGGCGTGGCCGAAATCAAGACGGGATTCATTCCTTTGGACAAGCACACCGAGCCCGAGCAACTGGGTCGCGACGACTTCACCCTCGACATGTACGGTTGGCGTCAACTGGGCGAAAAATTCGCCGATTTCCGTGAGGAAAAAATTGCCGAAGGCGTGATGAAAAAAGAAGATGGCATCGTGGCCAACCAATGGTTCCCGCTGGCCAACCTCGACTACTATGTGGCGCGTCCCTTAAACATGAGAGTCATGGGCTTAGGATGGCCCGAGTTTTTGCACAAATACCTATGGATCAACGACAAGCGAGGCGGATTCCAGCTTGGCGAAGACTATTGGTTCCTTTCCGACAGCCGTTACATGAAAGACCCGAAGGAAACCTATCAGTGGTACTTCAAGGAGATTGAGCTGGCAGGCGTCATCCCAATCGAACGCAATGGCAAAACGGTGAAAAACTACTTCGTTTACACCTGCAAAGACCTCATGGCACAACCGCCTACCCTACAGGAATTCAAGGCGCAATCCGCTTCAGGAGATAAATAGTGCCATCAGTGGCCACCGTCTCATATTCATCACGATTCTTGAGCACCAACACCCCTTGACGCTCATACTCGAAATAAGGCTCGGTGATGAGCACATAATCCGTCCTGATGTCCTTAGTGTTGGCAAAATTCCTTATCTCGTCGCGCATAGCCAAGTGAGGCACAAACGGCGTAATCGCACATACCGATGCATCGTCAGGAATCATATCTATGACCTCATAGGCATAATGCACATCAAACTCCTTCTGCTCGTAATGACGGCCTTGATACACGCATAGTTGGTCAACCAGGATGGCGGACTTAGGCACACCTATGGTATAAAAAGTGGTCAGCAACGTGGAAAGCAACAAGGCAAAGCCCAAGGCCTTTCTCCACTTTGCGTTCTTCAACTTGACAAGCACCAAGAACGACGAGACCACCAACACGGGCACAAACTCAACCGAATACTGGAAGGAAACGCCCCAAAAGTTGGGGTCAACGGCAAGCATTTTCTGCGCCAAGAGGGGAGCAAGCATAAGCAAATAGTTGGGTTTCAATAAAGTAAGCAACATCCCAGAAGCCAAGGCGCAAATATAAAACTCTTCCTTTACCCCATCGAATTTGGAGTAGCCCATGGTGTTTGTGAAAAACAGTTTCAGTGTTTCCCAAGGATGAGCGAGCAGGCTTCCGGCAATGTCCACATAATTGTCGCCCAAATGGGCATAACGGGCAAAGCCAGCCCCGCTACCCCCAATCCTCGGCATAACTATCATATTGATTATGAAAAAGTAAGCCAAAGAAAACACCGCGTAAGCCACCAAATGCCAAAGAGCTTTCTTGTCCTTCCTGTAATCCCACATCAATGCAATGGCAATGAAAAACAGCCACAACGACATGTTCTCCTTGCCGATAACAAATAGCATGACAAACACCGAAGCCAAGGCGAATCTCCTTTGCTTGAGGAAATACAGCAACCATGGCAACATCATGGCTGTCAACACGTTGGAGTGATAATCGAAGGCTATGGCATGGATGATTCCAAATGAGACAAAGAAAACCGAGGCAGCCAAGACAGGCATCAAACCATCGTCGGTATAAAGGCTTATCAGCTTATAGACGCCCAAGCCACCCAGCAATGCTGCCACGATCTGAACCAGAAGCAGAGTGTAACTCCCAAACACATAAACCAGCGGCGACAGAAGTGGCAAATACAAGTCAAAATGGTCGCTGAAGAGGTTTTGCGCCAAGGGCCTGAACATGCTGCAATCGGCCATGCGGAAATGGGCATAGTCGTACATAGCGTGGGTATAGAGCCCCAAGTCGAGTGCGTAGGTTTTGAAAAGGTAGTGGTTGACCAAAGAAATCAGCGCATACAACACCGCGGCAGCAGTGAGTACTGCTGCCACAGTGATGTTTTTACGCCTTTTGTCTAAGGTCAGGGTCTTCATGACGACCCAATTATTGCTCCGATTGGAACAAGGTGATGATGTTCAAGATCACCTCCGAGGCCTTCATCATGCTTTCGAGCGGCACATACTCCAGCTTTCCGTGGAAGTTGTGCCCACCAGCGAAGATGTTGGGGCAAGGCAGTCCCATGAACGAGAGGTTGGCCCCGTCGGTACCGCCACGGATGGGCTGCACTTTCGGCTTGATGTTGGCCATCTCCATGGCCTTAATCGCTCTTTCGACGATAAAGAAATGCGGCTCCACCTCCTGACGCATGTTGTAGTACTGGTGTTTCAACTCTAATGTCACCACATCACCATATTTTTTGTTCAAAAATTCTGCAACGGCAGTAATCAAAGCCTTCTTTTCCTCGAACTTGGCGCGGTCGTGGTCGCGGATGATGTACGACATAGTGGTCTCCTCCACCGTGCCGTTGATTTCGGTCAGGTGGAAGAAGCCCTCGTAGCCCTGTGTGAAGCGTGGACGCTGCTCCACAGGAAGCATGCCGTTGAGTTCCATGGCGATAAGCATCGAATTCACCATCTTGTCCTTGCCATAGCCGGGATGGATGTTGCTGCCTTGGATATGAATCTTAGCACCAGCGGCATTGAAGTTTTCATACTCCAGTTCACCGATTTCACCGCCATCCATAGTGTAGGCATATTTGGCGCCAAACTTCTTCACGTCGAACTTCACCACACCACGGCCGATTTCTTCGTCGGGCGTGAAACCAATCTTGATCTCGCCATGCTTGAAGTCGGGATGCTCCATCATATATTGGGCGGCATACATAATCTCGGCCACACCCGCCTTGTCGTCGGCACCAAGCAGCGTCGTGCCGTCGGTGGTGATCATCGTCTGGCCTTTATACTGTGCCATCTCAGGAAACTCAGAGACACGCAGGACGATGTTCTTTTCTTTGTTCAGCACAATGTCGTTGCCGTCGTATTTGGGAATGATTTGCGGCTTGATGTCCTTGCCCGAAGCATCTGGTGAAGTATCGACGTGGGCGATGAAGCCGATGGCAGGGATGTCGCGGTCGACATTCGAAGGGATGGTGGCCATCACATAGCCGTATTCGTCCAGCTCGGCCTTGATGCCCATGGCTTGCAGCTCGTCGCGAAGCATCTTCAAGAGGTTCAGCTGTTTGGCGGTGCTGGGTTGTGACTCGGAGTTTTCGTCGGAGGTGGTCTCCACGGAGACGTATCTCAAAAATTTGTCTAAAAGCTTTTCCATTTTGTGAGGTTTAAATTTGGCACAAAGATAAGCATTTTTTTCGACACCAAATCGCAGATTACAGATCCTCGAAACAATCCGTGCTGCATATCCTCACAATGACATAACTAAAGCGTGTGTCTCTCTACCTACGGACGCCTACTGCCGCATTCGATGCAGAATTTGCCATAATTAACGGTCCCGCATTTGCATGTCCACATGGGAGCATTTTCAGAATATGTTTTCTCGTAGTTTGCGGGCTTTTTGAAAAAAAACAAATCTAAACTATCCGTTTTCTCGTAGTTTGCGCGCTTGTCGGGATCCTCGATTCTCTCAAGGAGACCTTCCATCATTTTCAGATCCTCGCCCTTGCCAGCCGCTATCACCGCGCTGCGATCAAACCCAAGTTCCACAAAGAGTCTTACGCCACGTACTGTGTAATGGAGGGAAATCTTCCCGCCCGCGGAACTAGAGTAGTCGTAGCAGAATGACCTGGGGTCTTCCTCAAATCTGAGTCCGCGCCATGACGCCATGTCAATCTTCTCTGCCGCAGCGCGGATCTCCTCTGCCTGCTCTGCACTCAGATTCCATGTAGACACTTCCTTAATAAAGCCGTTAATATCGGTCCGTTGCAGAATGACCGTCCCGTCGGGTTGCCAGATGACTTTCTCGGTGACACTCTTAGAGCTGTCAATCGACATACCTGAGGATGATGAGCAGAAGCTGATTTCGCTGATTTCATCGTATTTGTAGTTACTCATAGTTCACCTCCTCCTTTAACCTTATCTTTTTTTAAGGGTTGAATTGTGGTACAAAAGTAATCCTTTTTTTTTGATACAAAAAAACAAAACCGCGGCAGAATCGCTTCTGCCGCGGCACCATGAAAAAACAATCTTACTACTATCTTAACGCTTTTCAGCGTGTTTTCTTGTACGGTGACGATCTTTTGCCCACAAACCATATACCTCACTGACGTTACCAGCTGTGGTGAAGGCGTTGATTTCGTTCTTTCCGAGATACTCCATCAACTTCGAGAACTCATCGTTGGTGAGCAGCGATTCCAACTCTATCGACTTTTCGTTGGTGTAGCCACCGATGACTTCATAAAGGGTACAGCCACGATGAAGCTCGTCAATGATGTAATGGCGAATACGGTCGTAGTCCTTCGAAACAATGCAAACGCGCTTGCGCTGATTCAAGTTGGCCGTGAACATATTGACCACCAAGCCATTGATCCATGTGGCAATAAGGCCGATGACAACCATCTGGAAGGGGTTGATGGCGAAAGCCGTAAGGCAGATGATGGCACCAGCCACGCTCACCGACTTACCCATGTCGAAGTGCAGGTATTTGTTGACAATCTTGGCCAGAATGTCAAGGCCACCAGTGGAAGCGTTGATGGAGAACATCAACGTTTGGGCCGCGCTGAGAATGATTACGCAGCAGAGCAGGTCGAACCAAGGATTACCCATCACCGAAAAAGCCTGGTCTGGAGCAACGCCCATATTAACGAGGTATTCGTTGGGAGTGGCGAAGTTTTGCCAAGGATAGATCCACTCGCAGACCTTGGTCATGGGACCGAGAATCAAGGCGCAATACACCGTCTTCAAACCAAACTCCTTGCCAATGAGCAGATAGGCCAAAATCAGCAGGATGGCATTGATGAGCGTAATCATCATCGACAGGCTGATGTTGACGCCCATGCTGTTGAAGATGTTGGTCAACACGATGGAGAGACCCGAGATGGAGCCCACAATCAGCTTGCTGGGAACGAGGAAATAATAGACACAAACACCGGTCATAAACATGCCGAAAGTCATGATCACCAGCTCTACCCAGAACTTTTTGCTGACCAAAGCCTGGCCAATTTCCTTCATTATGTCGTTAAATTTTTTCATAAATATTTGATTTATAATTCTTTAAATAATAAACTCGCTTCGATTTTTGCGGCTGCAAAGGTCGGAATTCTTTTTGAGATAAAGAAGGGTTTTCAATAAATAATTATCTTTGCAAAAAAATCGCGGAATGACCCTGCTCGACTGGCTCCCCATAACGAAGAAAGAAACCGACCTGCGCGGTTGGGACGAGGTGGACGTGGTGTTCGTCACCGGCGATGCTTACGTCGACCATCCCGCGTTTGGGGCAGCCGTCATCGGTAGAGTACTGGAACACAATGGTTTCCGCGTCGCGCTCATCCCACAACCCAACTGGCGCGACGACCTGCGCGACTTCAAGAAATTCGGCAAACCGAGATTGTATTTTGGCGTCTCTGCGGGCTGCATGGACTCGATGGTGAACCACTACACCGCCAACAAGCGCCTGCGCAGCAACGACGCCTACACCCCTGGCGGCGAGGCGGGCTTCCGTCCCGACCGTGCCACTATTGTCTATTGCAACATCCTCAAGCAACTCTATCCCGACGTGCCCGTCATCGTCGGCGGCATAGAGGCTTCATTGCGCCGTGTAACCCACTACGACTATTGGGATGACTGCCTGAAACCCAGTATTTTGGTCGACTCAAAGGCCGACCTTGGTGTGTACGGCATGGGCGAGCTCACCATGGTGGAAATCGCCAAAGCCATACAAAACGGCAAGAAAGTCAGCGAACTGACCGACATCCAGCAGACCTTCTTCCTGCAAGACAAAAAGCAGTCCCTTCCCGACTTCGAGGGCGAGACCATCGAACTCGTGTCGCACGAAGTCTGCCTCAAGGACAAAAAGAAATACGCCTCCAACTTTCGCCACATCGAAGAGGAATCCAACAAAAAGCACGCAGCGAGACTGGTACAAGACATTGGCGACCAAAGGCTTATCATCAATCCACCTCTGCCGACTTTCACAGAGGAACAAATCGATGCCTCGTTTGATTTGCCATACACCCGTCTGCCGCATCCCAAATACGCCAAGCGTGGCGTCATCCCTGCCTATGAGATGATCCGGCACTCCGTCAACCTTCACCGAGGCTGTTTTGGCGGTTGCGCCTTCTGCACCATCTCGGCGCACCAAGGCAAGTTCGTCACCTCACGTAGCAAGGCATCCATTATGAAAGAGGTGGAGAAAGTGACCGAGATGGAGGATTTCAAGGGCTACATCAGCGACCTTGGTGGACCATCAGCCAACATGTACCGCATGAAGGGCAAGGACGAACGCCTCTGCGAGAAATGCGCCCGTCCCACCTGCTTACAACCCAACGTCTGCAAAAACCTCAACACAGACCATCACCCGCTCATTGAGATATATAAAGAGGTAGACAAAAACCCTAAAGTGAAAAAAGCCACCATCGGCTCGGGCATCCGCTACGATCTGTTTCTGCATGACAGCACACCCGAGGAAAACAAGGCCATGGGCTACGATGAGTATTTTCACCAACTTGTGACACGTCATGTCAGCGGCCGACTGAAAGTGGCTCCCGAACACACCAGCGATGCTGTGCTGAAGCTGATGCGCAAGCCCAAGTTCGACATGTTCGTGAAGCTGAAGAAGAAGTTTGACCAAATCAATGAAAAAGAGCACCTGAACCAGCAGCTCATCCCCTATTTCATCTCGTCTCACCCCGACTGCTACCTTGAGGACATGGCCGATTTGGCTGTGAGAACCAAGGAATTAGGCTATCATCTTGAGCAGGTCCAGGACTTCACGCCTACTCCCATGACTTTGGCTACAGAAATCTATTATTCCGGTTATAATCCCTATACTTTGGAGCCTGTTTTTTGTGCCAAGACCAAAGAGGAGAAACTTGCCCAACAGCGCTTTTTCTTTTGGTACAAACCCGAGAACAGAGAATGGGTGAAGAGTGCCTTGAGACGTATTGGGCACACAGATTGGATTAAAAAGCTCTTCAAGTCATAAAAAATCACTACTTTTGCCGCAAATTTCCAAATCATAAAAACCAAGCAATCTGCGACAACAACACAAAAAAAGAAAAGGAACAAGCTGAAAAAGCCAACCCTACAGAAGTAGAAGCTGAAAAGCCCGAGCTTCCCAACCGCCTGCTCATCATCGTCGACCCACAGATCGACTTCACCACAGGCAGTTTGGCTACGGCCAAAGGTCCTGCCTCCATGGATTATCTCGCCAAAGCTTTAGACAATGGCGCATGGAAGAACTATGGTTGGATTATCGTCACCCAAGACGCCCACCCGACCAACCACTGCTCTTTTGTTGAGCAAGGCGGCGTATTTCCTCCCCACTGCGTGCAAGGCACCGAAGGCATGAACGTCTACCCTGCCCTCCAAGAAGTATTGGACAATTTGATGAAGAGCAATCTGGGATTGGAAATCCATTACATGCGGAAAGGCGACCTCGCCGAAAAGGAAGAGTTCAGCATCTTCCAGAACGAATTCAGTGGTGAAAAACTACGCAAGACCATCGAAGAGTTCCAACACTTTGAAGGCATTGACATCTGCGGCATCGCCACTGATTATTGTGTCTATGAGACGACCAAGGACCTCATGGCTTTCTATCCCGCCAAGCAGATCCGCATCGTCACCAACTGCCTCGCCGCTGTCGACGATAACGACACAAAGCTCGCTGACCTGATGAAGGAGAACGGCATCGAGGGGATTGAGTTCTAATCATGTCTAAATTCAAATCATTCCTACAGCGCAAGGGCGTCGACATGACCTGGAAGGCCTATTTTGTCGACGCTCTTGGCGCTATGGCCTTGGGCCTGTTTGCCTCACTGCTCATCGGCACCATCTTCCAGACCTTGGGCGACAAGACGGGCATTGAGGCCTTTGAGACCATCGCCAAATATGCCAAAGCCGCCACAGGTGCCGCCATTGCCGTAGCCATCGCCTACAAGCTCCGTTGCGAAGGTTTGGTGCTGTTCAGTGCCATCGCCGTCGGCATTGCAGGCAATGAACTGGGTGGACCCATGGGCGCTTACGTCGCCGTGATTGTGGCCGCAGAATTAGGCAAAATCGTCTACAAGGAGACCCAAGTCGACATCCTCGTCACGCCCGCCGTAGTCATCATCAGCGGTGTGCTGATGGCCTACGCTGTAGGTGCTCCTATCCAAAAGGTGATGACCGCCCTCGGCACCTTCATCGAAAACGCCACGCAGATGCAGCCCTTCCTCATGGGTGTCATCGTCTCAGTGGTTATCGGTTCTGTGCTCACCCTTCCCATCAGCTCGGCAGCCATCTGCCTCGCCATCGGTTTGGGTGGCATCGCAGGAGGCGCTGCCACAGCCGGTTGTTGCGCCCAGATGATTGGTTTTGCCGTGTTGAGCTTCAAGGAAAACCGTTGGGGCGGACTCGTGGCACAAGGTCTTGGCACTTCGATGCTACAGATGGGCAACATTGTGAAGAATCCCAAAATCTGGATTCCCGTTCTACTCACCTCCGCCATCACGGGACCCATTTCGACTTGTGTCTTCCATCTGGAGAACATCCCCATTGGCTCCGGCATGGGTACCTGCGGCCTTGTCGGACCCATCGGCATCTATACCGCCATGCCCGAAGGTGGCATGAACATGTGGCTTGGCATGGCTCTGGTTTGCTTCGTGCTCCCTGCTGTGCTTTCTTGGCTCTTCGGTATGATTCTGAGAAAGATTGGCTGGATCAAGGAAGGCGACCTCAAAATCGACTGCTGATGCCAAAAAAGCCCCAAAAGTCCCTCACGCCCGACCAGGTTCTTGACAAGATGGCCAAATACTGCGCCTATCAGGAACGGTGTGTAAAAGACGTGAGAGACAAACTGAAGACCTTCGATATCTCCGAGGAGGAAAAAGCAAAAATCCTTGATTATCTGTTGGATAACCGCTTTGTCAATGATGAGCGGTTTGCCATGGCTTTTGTTCGAGGCAAGGTCAACCAAAGTGGCTGGGGGGGCAACAAAATCCGATTCCACCTCATACGGAAAGGCATTGACAAGGAGATCATCGATGAAGCCTTGGGACAGACCGATGAAGAAGTCTACCGCCAGCGGCTCATCGACATCCTCAAGACAAAATCCAAGACTGTTAAGGCCGAAACTGACTTCGAGAAAAAGCGTAAACTGGCCGCCTACGCCATGCAGAAAGGCTTCAAAAGCTCGCTGGTTTGGGAAGTGCTAAAGGATTTGGCATTTTGACAAGTTTTTGTATCTTTGCCGCTCAAATCTTACCAACCTGATGAAATACACAAAGAGACTGATCACACAAACGCCTGAGTGTCTGACAGAACCTGTCGGACAATCGCTCAATGTGATTATCTCAACGCTCTTTGCATTGGTGTTTCTGACGGCATACGTGCCTTTTTCGGGAACGGCATGGTTTCAAGTCGGAAAAGGCAGCTATTTCTTCACCACTTTGGCATTCGTGGGCACAGGTACCCTGTTCTTGGCGCTCAGCCGCACCTTCATGACATGGTTGGTCCGCAAGATGCGACATTTCCCCTTCTGGCTTTACATCTTTTGGCTTTTCCTAGAAATTGTGCTGATTGCCGTGTATTACACGCTCCTCTCCTATTTCCAGATCCAGACGACCGAAGCCATGGGGCATAGCTTTGCCTTCATCCTGGCGAAAAGTTTCCTCGTCTCTTTAGTAGCCTTGGGAGTGCCTTACACCGTCACAGACTTGGTTATCTTATTGAAAGACACGCAACAACGCCTTATGCTTACCAAGAGCGACACGGTGGAGTCGGACGACGAGGTGATGCCCGAGCACACCGAGATCATCAACCTGATGGATAACAACGGCAACCTGAAATTGTCCGTCAAGCTTGACAACCTTTATTACATCAAGGCAGAAGACAACTATATCAACGTGTTTTACCAACGCAGCGGCGCCATAGCCAGTTATCTGCTCCGCTGCAAGATGCAGACCATCGCCGACAACTGTGTGGATTCCAGTTCGTTGATGCGCTGCCACCGCTCCTATATCGTCAATATAAAAAAGGTGAGCGTGCTCCACAACGAGGCCGACGGCTTTGTCATCGACTTCGAGCGAGAAGGATTAGAATCCATACCAGTTTCTAAGACCTACTCAGCAAAGGTGTTGGAAGCCTTCAACAAGAAATAAAATAGAAAAGCCCCGTCAATTGGCGAGGCTTTTCTTCTGCAATCGTTTTCAATAAAAAATTTCTAGACTCAAGGTTTCGGCGGCGCGGTCTTGCGTCCCAAAGTCCCCAGTCTTGTGTCCTTTTAGCAATTCATGCCACCACAGCAGTGGATCACCTGACCCGTGACATACGAGCTAAGGTCGCTGGCAAGGAAGAGGGCCACATTGGCCACATCCTCAGGCGTGCCGCCGCGACGCAGCGGAATCAGGCTTTCCCAAGCCTTGCGGACATCCTCTGGCAAAGCGTTGGTCATGGCAGTGATGATGAAACCAGGAGCAATGGCGTTGTGGCGGATGTTGCGCACACCCATCTCCTTGGCAGCGCTCTTCGTGAAACCGATGATACCGGCCTTCGAAGCACTGTAGTTGCACTGGTTGGCATTGCCCGAAACGCCCACCACGGAGCTCATGTTGATGACGCTTCCCCCAGCCTGCTTCCACATAACGGGTTGCACAGCCTTGGTGAAGTTAAACACCGACTTGAGGTTGACGTTGATGACGGCATCCCATTGTTCCTCGGTCATGCGCTTCAGCGCAGTGTCCTTGGTGATACCGGCATTGTTAACGAGGATGTCGATACGACCGAAGTCCTTGACGATTTCGTCGACGACTTTATGCGTCTCCTCGAAGTTGGCAGCGTTGGAGGCGTAAGCCTTGACCTTGACGCCAAGGGCTTGCAGTTCCTTTTCCGTTTCCATGACGACATCGTTCAGAGCGATATCGGTGAAGGCGATATTGCAGCCTTCCTGGGCAAAACGCATGGCGATGGCCTTGCCGATGCCACGACCAGCTCCCGTAATCAGAGCCACTTTATTATCTAAAAGTCCCATTATAATTCAGATTTAAAGATTTAAAATTCAAGATTTAAGATTGTTGCTGTTTTTCTGACTATGACTTGTGACTATGACAATGACTGTTTTCACCGTAGTTGAAGCGGTCATAGTCATAGTCATAGTCATAGTCAATAGTCATTGTCTTTTTGTATATTTCTCAATCATTGCATACAAGTCGCCGACGGTCTTGACGTTGGCCGTATCGTCCTCGGAGAGCTTCACGTTGAATTCGTGCTCCAGGATCATGAGAAGCTCCACGACATCCAACGAGTCGGCGCCCAAGTCGTTGAAAAGGTTCTTCTCTGGCGTGATTTCACACTCGCTGACATTCAGCTTGGTAGCGATAAACGCCTTCGTCTTGTCTTGAATCGTTGCCATGTTGTTACTTGTTTCTTGTGTCAGGAAGCAGGGCAAAGGAAAGCTCACCCTTCACACACATCTTGCCGCCCACGCTAAGCACTGCGGAGCAGATGTAGATGTTGGCACGATGATAGGTCAGCGTGGCTTCGACCTCCACGGTGTCGCCCGGCTTGACGCTGTTCTTGAAACGCACCTTGTCGATGCCTGTGTAGAAGGTCAACTTGCCGACGAGGTCGTCCTTCATCAGCAGGGCGCATGACTGGGCCATGATTTCGCAAAGGATGACGCCAGGCACTACAGGTTCGCCAGGGAAATGACCTTGCAGGAAGAACTCCTCGCCCGTCACATGGTACTTGGAATGACACACATGGTTCTCGTCGAGGTTCATCTCGTCGATCGTTGAGTTGTTGTTTGTTTAATCGTTTAATTGTTTGGTCACAAAACCTGCAAAACTCTCAAAACCTTGTTTTCTTGGTTGAGGAAAGCACGCCAACCGGCTGCTTTCCGGCGGCAACGCGGTTGCGAGCCGCCACACACTTTTCTTTGGTGTTTTGCATTGTTTTGTGTGTTTTGTGATTAGATTTTACGTATCGCCAGACAAGCATTATGTCCACCGAAACCCAAGGAATTGGAAATGGCAATGTCCAGGTCTACCTTGAGCGGATTGTTGGGTGTGTAGTCAAGATCACACTCGGGGTCGGGCTCATCCAAACCGATGGTAGGTGGCACGATATTGTTATTCAAAGCCATCACACTGATGATCAGCTCAATGGCACCAGCAGCGCCAAGGGCGTGACCCATCTCCGACTTGGTCGAGCTGATGTGGGCCTTGTGGGCTTCCTCCTCGCCCATCGCAATCTTGATGGCGCGGGTCTCACCGCTGTCATTCATCGGAGTGCCCGTGCCGTGGGCGTTGATGTACATGCTCTCACCAGCCTTGAATTGGGCTTCTTGGAGGGCTTGCTTGATGGCCAAACTCTGTGTGGTGCCATCAGGACGAGGAGCCGTGCTGTGATAAGCGTCGCAGGAGTTGCCGTAACCGCAAAGTTCGGCATAGATCTTTGCACCGCGTTGCTTGGCGTGTTCGTATTCCTCAAGCAGTACAATACCAGAGCCTTCGGCGATGACAAAGCCTGCGCGGTTCTTGTTGAACGGCAGGGAAGCATACATGGGATCTTCCGACTTCGTCAAAGCCTTGCAGTTGGCAAAGCCACCAATGGAGACGGGGTTGATGCCAGCTTCTGAACCACCAGCGATGATGGCATCGGCATAACCGTGCTTGATGGCACGATAGGCCTCACCGATACTGTGGGTACCCGTTGCGCATGCTGTCACAATCGGAACACAAGGGCCTTGGGCGTTGTAGCGGATGGCAACACTGCCCGAGGCTTGGTTACCAATCATGGTCGGGATCATCAAAGGTGAAATCCAACGCGCACCTTCGTCATAATAAGTCTTGACGCCTTTCATAATGGTATCGAAGCCACCAATGCCTGAACCGATATACACGCCCAAACGATCGGGACTCATCTGCAAATCCTCATTGTCTTTCATGGCCTGGTAGGCAGCGGCCAAGGTGTAGACCGCAAAACGGTCGTTGCGCTTGACAAAGCCCTTGTCGACGCCACAAGCCTCGGGATTGAAGTCCTTCAGCTCGGCAGCGATCTTCACAGGGAGGTCGGTGGTATCAAACGATTTGATGAAGTCGATGCCGCAATAGCCCTTCATCAGGTTATCCCATATCGACGGGAGGTCGTTGCCAATCGGCGAAATGGCGCCCATACCCGTTATTACTACTCTTCTATTTTCCATATATCATTTGTTCTTTTATTCATTAAACCTAGGAGTGAGTCTTTCAGCCTATTGTGTCATGGCGGAGGGACATCCGCCATCTCCTAAGCAAAAAGGAAACACTTTTGCTTCATGGGATCGCGGATCGTCTCATTCCGTGGAAGCGGAACCGCGATGACACCAAGGCTTGAGGTTTCGCGTCCATTAAAACTCCCATTCCCACAGGCAGGCGGCAGAGACGAAACCAGCGCCAAAGGCACTCATGATAATC
Organism: uncultured Bacteroidia bacterium; assembly: GCA_902767725.1. GTDB lineage: Bacteria > Bacteroidota > Bacteroidia > Bacteroidales > F082 > Limimorpha. The sequence goes on from CACXIM010000041.1 coordinate 23,493, forward strand.
TTGTCACCTTCCTTGATCTTGTCGGCTCTCAGCATTTCATCCAACATTATCGGGATGCTGGCAGATGAGGTGTTGCCATACTTCTCGATAACGGTCGGATATTTCGATTCGGGGCCTCCAATGATGTTGCGGATGCCCTCAATGATGCGCTTGTTGGCCTGATGCAGCAAGAACCATGTGATGTCCTCATGGGTCAAGTGGTTGTAGTCCAAGACATTCTGGATGTCCTTAGCCGATTCAGTGACAGCAGTTTTGAACAATTCCTTGCCCTTCATCACCAAAGGCTGACCCTTGACGTAGTGCTGCTCAAAAGGTGTCGTTTCCATACCGCGCTCGTAATAAAGCACATCGCGGTCACTGATCATGGTGAGCTTCACGTCTTTGAAGGCATTACCAGCAGTAAGCACCACGGCACCAGCACCATCGCCAAACAACACGCTGCAGTCACGCTCATGCCAGTTGCAGTATTTGGTGGGCTCTTCTGCACACAATATTAATATGTTCTTCGCATGACCGGCTTTCATCATGCCGTCGGCAAGCATCAAAGCGTTGACAAAGCCAGCGCACGCCACGTTGATGTCGAGACCGGCGCAATTGAGGCCAAGACGTTTTTGAACGATGCAACTCAAT
>CACXIM010000042.1 GCA_902767725.1 uncultured Bacteroidia bacterium
AAAAATACTACTTTTCTTTAAAATGGCAATATTGTTACTTCGTTTTTTATGAACCGAAAAGTAAAACATTCATTTCAGCCCTTTTGGATGATTTTTGCGGGATGATGACATTTCTAGAATGTGAATGATAAAATCACTATTTTTGCCAAAAATTCGATAAATAGCATAATCAAATGAAAAAACTATTCTCATTAATCACAGCATTAATGCTGACCTTGATAGTGGCCCGCGCTGACGAAGGCATGTGGCTGCCTTACGCCCTCAACGGACAAAATCTCGCCGAGATGCAAGCCATGGGCTGCAAACTCACAGCTGAACAAATCTTTAGCTTCAACCAACCCAGCATCAAGGACGCCATCGTGCAATTCGGTGGCGGCTGCACGGGCGAGATCATCTCTCCCGAAGGCCTGCTGCTCACCAACCACCACTGTGGCTTGAGCTATGTGCAGAAACACTCGTCCATCGAGCACGATTACCTCACCGATGGCTTCTGGGCCAAGAGCAAGGGCGAGGAACTGCCTAACGCCGGTTTGTCTGTGCTATTTTTAAATAAGGTGGAAGACGTCACCGAGGAGGTGCTGAAAGGCGTCACGGCACAGACCAGCGAGGCTGAGCGTGATGAAATCGTCGCCAAAAACAGCCGTTCCATCACCAAGGAACGCAAGGGCGACCGCAACGTACGCGTCGAGATTGTGCCTTTCTACAGCGGCAACCAATACATCCTCTTCGAGTATGACGAATATAAGGACGTACGCCTCGTGTGTTGCCCGCCTTGGGGTATCGGCAAGTTTGGTGCCGACACCGACAACTGGACCTGGCCGCGCCACAAGGGCGACTTCAACATCTTCCGCGTCTATACTGCTCCCGATGGCAGCCCTGCCGAATACAGCGCCGACAACATCCCTATGAAGAGCAAGTGGTTCCTGCCTATTAATTTAGGTGGCGTAAAGCCTGGTGACTATGCCATGATTCTCGGCTATCCCGGCTCGACCGACCGTTACTCGACTTCTTACACCGTGAAGAATGTCATCAACGATGAAGGCCCCGCCATCATCGACTGCCGCACGACCAAGCTCGAAAACTACCGCAAGCACATGGACGCCGATCAAGAGGTGTTCATCATGTATGCCTCCAAGCAGGCCAGCGTGTCGAACTACTGGAAATACTACATCGGCCAGGTGAAGCAGCTCAAGCGCAACCACGTTTATGAGCGCCGTCTCGCCCAAGAGGAGGACTTCATGAATTGGGTCAACGCCGACCCGAAACGCAAGGCCGAATATGGCGACATTTTTACGGGCATCAAAGCCAAGTGGGATATCCTCGATGAAATTGAGAAGTCGTTTGTCTATCACCGCGAGGCGGGTTGGAACGGTGGCGAAGCCATCGCCTTCAGCCGCAGATTCATGCGCATCAACAAGATGTTTGAGGACAAGGCCGACAAAGCCGACATCAAAGCCGCTGCCGAGAAGATGCAGCCTGCCGTGGAGACCTTCTTCAAGGATTACAGCATGCCTCTCGACCAAGACGTCACTGCCGCTTTACTAGCTTTGTTCTATAAAAACATCCCCGCCGAGCTTCGTCCGAGCGAAGTCTCACGCATCGGTGACGAAAACAACGGCGATTTCAGTGCTTATGTTGCCAAGGCTTTCGAGAAGTCCATCTTCACCGTCTCGAGAAGTGGATGGAGAAGCCCAAGGCCCTCGACAAAGATCCCATCTACGCCCTCTCGATGAACATCATCGACTCCTATCAGGAGCTCTATGCCCGATATGAAGAAGCCCAAAACCTCGGCAACCAAGGTGAGCGCCTTTACATGAAAGGCCTGATGGAGATGCAGAGCGACCGCAACTTCTATCCCGATGCCAACTTCACCATGCGTTTGACCTACGGCACCGTGGAGCCTTATAAGGCCGCCGATGCCGTCAACTACAACTACTACACCACCATGGACGGCGTGATGGCGAAGTACGTGCCTGGCAACTGGGAGTTCGACATTCCGCAGGATGTGCGCGACCTCGTGGCCAAGAAGGACTATGGCCGTTATGCCAACGAGAATGGTGAGTTGGTTGTCAACTTCATCACCACCAACGACATCACGGGCGGCAACTCGGGCAGTCCTGTCATCGACGGCGAGGGCAACCTTATCGGCCTGGCCTTCGACGGCAACTGGGAAGCCATGAGCGGCGACCTCAGCTTCGAGAACAAGGTGCAGCGCACCATCTGCATGGATGCCCGCTACCTCCTTTGGTGCATCGAGAAGGTGGGTAAGTGCGACAATATTATCAAGGAGTTGGTGATAAAGTAAGTAGAAAGACTGGCATATTGGACGCGAGTTTTTTAGCTCTAAGCTTTAAGCTGTAAGCTATAAGCCTGGTAGCAAGGATGCTAATAGCTTATGGCTTACTGCTTATGGCTTATCGCTCTCAAAATCTCGTGTCAAATAGTATTGATTAGTTGCATAAATGAGCAGAGGCTTCATCAAAGAAGGCGATCAAGAAGAGATTCCGAGGGTGCCGATGAGGGCATACTTGCCCGAAGGTGTGCCCAACTATGTCACGAAAGAAGGACTTGAGGCACTTAAAGAGGAGTTGAAGGACCTTGAGGCAGAGTGCGTCAAGGCGGGCGACAACTACATCATGGTTAATTTCATTGATGCATCTATCAAATTGCTCGTTGACCGCATCAATAACGCCGTGGAGGTCGACCTTTCCAAGTCCAACAAAGAGACGGTGAGCTTCGGGGCTTGGGTGCGTTACAACGGTCGTGTGGTGCGGATTGTGGGTGTGGATGAAGCCGACGTGAATAAAGGTCTCATCTCCTTTATCTCGCCTATAGCCAAGTTGTTGATAGGGAAGAAGCCGGGAGATGTCATAGACTTGAAAGGCTCGGAAAAGATAAAGGTGGAGGAAGTGTCGTTTGAGCCAATGGAACTCACGCAGATTGTACAAGACAAGCCCGCTCAAACAGCTAAAACAACAGAAAGATGTCCCCGAAGAATCATCGAAGAGCAGCCTGAGCCGACGACACAGGCACAGCCGATTGTAGAGAACGAACCCTTTACCTCTCCGGTCAAAGTGGATGGACCGCGCCGGTTTGAGCCTGAAGTGAACGACATCGAATTCCTGCCCATCGTCAATGAGCGAGGCAATATTTTGGGTCGGGCCATGTATGTGGAGCTGCACCAAGGAAACAAGATGCTGCATCCTGTCGCGCATCTGCATGTCTTGAACAGCAAAGGGGAGGTCACAAGGCGTTATTGGTGGCATGTGGCGTTTGGCGATACGCCGGAGAAAACGCTCAAGCGGAAGATGGTGGAAACGCTGGGGCTATCGGGAGCAAATCCGAAGTTGAAGAGGCAATATATCCTGGAGACCAAGAATGAGAAGGAACTTGTTTACGTCTTTACGGTTGTCTCGGAGGAAGATTTGCCCCTTTCTCCTGAAGAAAAGGAGTACGTTAATCTTTTTGAAAAAGATTAGCTTGCCGCTCCGCATTTTCTACTTAGTTTATTCCATGTCGATGGTTTGGATGGCCCATTCATGCACCATCCCTGAGCCATTGGCTTTGGTGATGACGTAGAGTTCGGTTCCATTGGAGTTGGCGAACACGAAGTATGGACAGGCAGCATAGATGGTGTAGTCGACGCCGTTGGCAACGGCGTATTTCTCCAGTCCTATCTTGATCTTGTGGGTCAGGTTGTCGGAGTCGTAGATGTCGACGAAGGGCGGACCTGGCTCATTAGACCAACCAGCGACTTGTCTGACGAGGTAAATCTCTCTCTTCAGGTCGAGCTGGTCGAGCCAAGCGATGCTTCTATAGTCGCCGTCCAAAGGGATTGTGCCATTATAGATCATATCCATGCTTTGCGTCTCGCTGGTCTTGAATACGGTACCTGATCTGGTGAACAGCCTTTCGCCATTTTCTTCAAACCACAAGTCGCCTCCCATGTAGTAGTCGCCGTGATAAGGCGAGTCGTAAAGGTATTGGGCTGTGCCATCCTGGATGTCGTATTTCTCGATGTCGGCAGGCGACAAACCGTTATCTGCGCCATAAATATAATTCCCTGAGGGGTGCAGCTTGCCTTTGGTGCCGCCATAGATGTTGTGGCCTGTTTGTAGGGTTTCCATCGCGTATGGCGTGCTGATGTTGATGCAGCTGAAGTGTGTCCACCCATAGTGATTCGGGAATACATAGGTCCAGCCGTTATTAGTGAGCACGATGTCGAGGGCGTCACATGAGATGTCGTTGGTGGTGAGCACGTTTTCTGCCATCAGGTCGACGTATGTCACATGGGCATCGTGACCCACCGCTGCCTTGGTGCCGTCGGGTGAGACCGACACGCAGGTAGGCGTGTAGGAGAGTTGGACAGAAGTCAAGGTTTTGGTGTCGGGGTGATAGATGTTGAGCGTTGCATCGGCAGCCACATACACCAATAGGTCGGTGGCTTTGGCATACTCTGCGTCCACCACATCGTTGGGAAGCATTAGCTTCTTTTCGGGGATCAACAGTACCGTGTCAACCTTGTCATCGATTGTAACGTACAGTCTTGGGCGCGTCTCCATAAGCAGGTTCTCCCTGTCGATGGTGACGGAGATGTCGGCATGTTGCATCATCGGCAATTGTCCCGAGTTAGGTGAGAAGCTGACGAAGTCCGTTGAAGCGGCGATAGCATATTCAAGCGTGGTATTCCCATAGTTGTTGATGCGCATGACGACATTGTTGATGTCCTGCGGGAAGAATAAAGTGTCAGGGAGGGTGTAATCTGTGTAGTCTTCCGGAAGACCAATAAGCTTTACTTGTTTCTCGTCAAAGGAAGAAGTGAGGTATAGGAAGTCTTCTTTGATGGACATGTAGTCGTAGATGTGAGAGATGAGTTTGAGTTCCACGGTGTCGCCTTCCGCAATGCGTCCTGATTGCGGGCGGACATCCATCCAGTCGAAGGGAATGTTGACGTAAAACTCCCTTCGTTCGGGGTTGTCGGTGGTCACGTAGAGTGAGAGGGTGTCGTTACCTTTGAAGACCAGAGTATCAGCCGAAACGATAAGATGTGGTTCTATGGGAGTCTTTCCACAACTCGCGAGCAGCAATGAAGCTACCACGAGAAAGAAAAGATGTTTCAATTTGTTCATGACAGAGATGTTTTGATTCGTGTTGAGACATTACCACTCGATGCCCACTCTTACAGCGATGCCTGAGGGGTTGATCTGTCTTTCCACATTCTCGTGGTGCCATACGCCTTGGCTGTCCGTCCACTCTTCGTAGTAGTTGCGTGTGATTTTGTCATAATACGTACCGGCCACCAAGACGCTGACGGCGAAGTCACGCTTCGATGCAAAGCGAACGCCTACGGCAAGGTCGCCATAAGCACCGATGTCCTCGCCAAGATAAGAGCCTAAGCGTATACTCACGATGGGGCTGACGATGGAGTGACTCATGAACACATAACGGAGGTTGGCGTAGATGGGCACAAATTCATAATCTCGATTCCATTCATAGGCGATTCCCATACCTGCATAGAGGTGCTCGTTGAAATAACCGCCGTGGGTGGTCGAGAGTTGAATAGTCGTGGAAATGTTCTTGTCGAAGTGCAACATGGTGTTGCCCATTTCAAAGAAGCCTTGGTATCCTCCAGGGATACGCACTCCAGTTGTTTCATCATTCTGCGCAAATGCGCCGATGGCGAAAAGCGCCATCACTAAGGTTAAGAAAATCTTTTTCATTTTGTTGAAGGTTTATGGGTTGTATTGATTTTGTTCTTTTTTCGGTGCAAAAGTAACGTTTTTATTTGTAATTTATTCAAGTTTCGCAAGTTGTGGTGCATCCCGATGGGATGCGGTTGTCCCTAGGTTTCATTTTTACCGAACGCGCATCCCGATNNGCCCTGCCATAACGTCCGACTAATCCCGTAGGGATTTGCTATCGGTAAAACAAACAACATCAACCTTTTGCATCCCGTAGGGATGTGCGAAACTTGAATAATTTATTATGGTATCAGTGTCAGCGAGTAGTCGCCATGTTTCACTACAATCAGTCCTTGTTGTTCGCTGTAGTACCAAGCATAGGATACCATGGTGGTGTCTGCCATATAGGACCCTTGGTCGACATGCACATCCTCGTAGGTGGTTTCCCCAATCGTGAATGTGGTGGTGGCCAGGTCGTTCAAGGGAAGGGTGCGGCCTAGAAGGGTATGCCAATAATAGAAATCTCGGTCCTGGGAAAGGCGGAGCTCTTCGTAAGTGACGGTGACCACCTTCTCGGGTGCCACGATGCAACGCAGCAGGCAACTGTCTTCAGGCGGACTTTGAAGCACCACTTCACGAGCATAGAAATAGGGTCGAGGCTCAATGGACATTTTTCCGTAAGGGTGATAACGGGAGTCGTCGTAGTTATGGGCTACATAAGTGGTGTCGTGTACAACGGTGAAGCAGAGTGTGTCGTCGTCTTGGTTGAGTATTCGGATGGTTTGCCCCATCTGATAGGGGACGATGGCCGATTCTTCATCGGAGAGGCGACGGTAGATTTGAGGCTCTTTCACGCAAGAGGCCATCACGGCCGTTTACTCCTTATCTTTTAGTCCGTAACGGAAACCGATGCTGATGATGCCTTCCATGCCGATGCCGCACTGGATGAAGCCGGCATATTGCTTTGTGCCGATCTCAACGCCGATGGGAACAAACTGGTAGGCGTAGTCGATCCTATCTATGAATTTGTTGGACGGCATGTTGATTTGATACAAGTCGGGTCGGTATTCCTTGAGGTTGTAGCCCCATGCCATGATGCCTTGCCCGACTTTGCTGTAGAGGTTTACATACTTGGTGTTGAGCCAGTTGATTTTGAGGTGGAGCATAAGCGTGTGGCTCGTCTCGCCAAGGCGGCAGATAAGGCCTTCTTTGCTGCTGGGTTTTTCATAATAGGTGTAGACGCGTGGGTCTAGGCAATAGGTGGCTCCGATGCCGATGACCTTGGTGAGGCGGCGTGTGTAGGTAGCATAAATGGCACCAATGTGTTCCTCCAATGGATAATAGTGATGGCCTGGGCTATAACGGAAACTGCTTGAAGGTTTCACGCCGTAGCCGAAACTGAACTCGTTCTTGTTGCTTCGGATGGTGTCGCGCTGTGCGAAGGCAGGCACTGCCAAGGCGACGAGCAAACCGAGGATGATAAATTTGGTTTTCATAACTATTTGGATTTGAATCATTTACTTTCAGAAATGAAAATTGTACGCATAACTGACGAAAACAGCGGGTTTAATGTTTTGGCTCTCGTAACTGAAAGGCTCTCCTGCAATGTTCCAGCCCATTTCGTAGGTGTGGATATTGATGAGCTGCACACCAAGGCCTACATTGGAATGTCCGAACGAACAACCACCAGCCACGGTGGCATAAAAGCCTTCGCATAAGGCCGACGACACATAACTACTTCCTTTGCTACTACCTTTATAGCCCAAACCCAATAAGCAAAATGCATAGCCGCAACGGGCCTCCACAAAGGGTTTGACATTGCTGCCATTGAAGCGATACTTGGCCGAGGCGAACACGGGCAGCCAAGTGACCACATCCGAGGTTTGGCGGACATTGGCACCAACGCCCAAACTCAAATGGTCACCGACTTGATAGCCGAAAACCGCCCCAAGGGCAACTTCGGGATGAACTTTTCGATTGTCTTTCAACAAATCGTGGAAAAGCACGCCCGCATTGGCTTCGGCTTGAAGCACGAATTGTCCTTTTTCTTGGGCGTAGAGGCTTCCTAATGTAAGTAGCAACCCAAATAACAATGTTAGTTTTCTCATAAATTAAATCTTTGAATTTTAGGTTATGAATCAAATACTCTCCCGTTTTTTCGATTTCCTTATTCTGCTTGGGCATAATCCTCTTCGGTAATCGTATATGTTAGATACCCATAGCGATCATAAGGTAATAAAAGCAGATGGTCTCTTTTTGTTAAATAGGTGTAATGGTCACCATCAAAATCATAAGGGCCATTCCCTTCTTCTCGGGTGTATACCAAACGCTTGCCATCATCAAATGTGAACCAAATGGTATCACCATAGACCTCGAATGTAAACAAATTACCTTGTGCTGTGGCAAAATTTGCTGATCCTAGATTATCACGGACAACAAAATATAGTGAATCTTTCCCTGATTCAATAGTTATACCAGTTGGGTGATCATTCCAATAATCATCTTGATGTTTTGGATTGGAAGTGAATGTTACAGTGTGTCCGCTATTGTTTACAAGTCTGTAATCAACATCATACCCTGTTTCACAGGATGTTAGAGCTACGACTAACAAGCAGAGAATGAAAAGCGTTTTCTTCATAAGGCATTGAATTTTAAATCTTTAAATCTTTGAATTTTAAATTTTAAATCAATGCGGCTTGACCGCCACAATTCTGAAGTTGTTGAACCATCCTTCGGCCTCATCGGTGCCGTTGCTGATGACGAGGTGGTAGCGGCCCAAGGGTTGGTCGCCCATATAGAATCGCGTTCCTGTGTTGTATCCCGAAGTGACGGTGTCGCAAAAAATGACATGGTCTTGTCTGTTGCTGATGCTGACGACGCATTCACCCATATAATCATGGAAGTACACATAAACGGTCTTTCCCCAATAACCCGCTTCGATGTTCGGATAGCGCATGTCGCCATTGGAAAGCGAGCCTTTGATGTCGATTTTGTTTTTGTCGTCAATGAGGTTGTTCGGATTGACTGGCTTACTGCATGAAGCCGTAATCAAGGTGACAAACAAGATTGTAATTAATGATAAGTGTTTGGTTTTCATATTGTTATTGTTTTGTATTCATTTTATTGTTGAGGCTTGCGCGGATTTTGTCGACATTATAGACGCTGCAACCGAGCACATTAGCATATTCCTGCCGCGAAAGTTTGAAGTGCGAGAGCAGGCAATAACGGAACTCTAAATCAGTCAATTCGGGGTATTGCTTATGCACAAAAGCGATGAAGCCCGGATGTACCCCTTCGAAAGCGGCTTCGAAACCCGCCCAATGGTCTTCACCATCAAAGAGCGACTTCTCCAAGTCCTTGAAAGCTATCGGGTTGCTTCTGTCGCGCGACAACACTTCGAAGCAGCGGATGATGTTGCATTTCTGTAGGTATTCGTCTTTCAGCTTGTCTCCAAATTCAGCCTGTAGTTCACTTTGCTGCGCATTCTGTTTCTGTAGTTCATCGTATTGCGCTCGCATTGCAGTCTGCTCTTGCTGTTGTTGCGCATTGCGTTTCTTCAGTTCCAGCAGGTTCGCGTTGATCTCGGCCTCGATGCGCTTCTTTTTCAAGGCGTTGAGAATCAATATGGTGACTAAAACCAAGGCCGCAATCAGGACTATGGTTAGTATGATGATCAGCCTTTGGCGTGAAAGCATTTGGCGGTTGTGTTGGTTGGCCTGTGCCTCAAAGTCGTATTTCTTCTGGATTTCGAGGACGGAGCTTTGGGTTTGGTCACCAAGAATGTCCAAGGCAACTTGTTCGTGCTGTTTTTCAAACTGGTAGGCACTTTCATAGTCGCCCACGGCAAGAGCATCCTTAATCAAAAAACCATATACGGCGGCTTGCGTCTCAGGGCTGATATCTGTTTCCTCTATTGCGTTGAGCATCTGTGTCTTATAGTATTCCAACGAGTCGCGTTCGTCTAATGCCAGATGCACTTTGGCGAGGTTGAGCAAGGCGATAGGACGACGTTTTTGGTCGGTTAGGGGTAAGGCTTTCCGCAAGCATTCTTTGGCGTTGTCGTATTCGTCAAGCAGTTGATAAGCAACGGAATAGTTGTTCCAAACCGAGGCTTCGGTGATCTTGTCTTTGGCGGTTTGCGCTAAATACAGGGCTTGGTCGAGATAGACAAAGGCGCTGTCATACTTGTCGATGACGATGTTCATCATGGCCACGGCGTTGAGGCATTTGGCCTTGCGCGAAAGACTGTCGCCCCACAACTCGGCCGCGACCTTATAGTTGTCAATGGCTTCGGCTTCATTGCCACTGTTATTGAGCAGGTCACCTATATAATATTGAGCGAAGGCCGCACTGACCGAGTCGCCAACCATTCGCCCGAACTTGTCAGCTTCCTTGTAGCAGTTCATCGCCGACTCGTATTCTTTTTTGGCTTGGCGCACACAGCCGCTATAGAGGGCAGCAGGCGCGGCGTTGCCATAGTCTTTTTGCTTCACGAAGAAATCGTAAGCCTCAAAGATTTGGTCGTCCTGACTGATGTCCTCGTAGGCTTTGTATTTGGTGCGTACCTCGTCGACCACAGCTTGCATCCTTTCCGACTTGCTTTTGGTATTGCAAGCGGGGAGGAGCAGGACCACTCCAAGTAAGAGCAAAAAGCGTTTATTTATCATGACCGAAATGCAGTTCATATTACGTTCGTTTTTCAAACGCAAAAATATAACTAAAATTGAGCTTTTTTACACGCGAAGGGGCGATTACAAACTTTTACAATAAGTTGATGCTGATAATCAGGGTGTTGTTGCTTTTTATTACAAGTTTTTTTGTGGTTGCTGGGCCCCCACACTGCACTGCGTTTGGTGTGGGGTAAGTAGGATGTCGTGTCTTCGACACGGGAGGGGACGGGGTGCGCAGTGGAGAGCTATGTCTTTTGTTGGGGATAATGCGCCATGCTTTAGCACGCGCTGCGTGTCGGAGACACGCTATCCTATTATCCCCATACTCGCAGTGTGGGGGCGTGCGTCCCACACAGCCCTACTCCTCACACTGCTCGACTCTCCAAGCTGCGTGTCGGAGACACGCTACTAGTCATCTCGCAGGAAGTATCGTTCATCGATACAGACCCCATTCTCCGTCAGGAAAGCTCGATGCTCCTCGGCAAAAGATTTCTTACGATGATGCTCCTTCTGTTTCTTGATGTAGCCTACAATCATGTCCTTGTCGCGCAAGCTATAACTAAATCCAGCATACTCTCGTCCCCAGCCACGAAAGTCTGGGAAATGTGGACTTGCTTTCAGCCACTTGCTGCTGTCTGTCTTCACTCGCTGCATGAACGAGGCCAGCGACAGGTATGACGGCAATGATACGAACATGTGTATATGGTCGGCAATGCCGCCTATACGGTAGGTTTGGCATTTCAGATTTTTTGCAATGCCATAGATGTAGGCGTATAGCTCCCGCTCGTGTTCCTCGTTGATGGTGGGTTCGCTGCGGTAGGTGCGGATGACGATGTGGTAGTATGATGTGGTGTAGCTCATGGTGATGTGTTTTGGGCCCCACACAGTGTGGGGTGGATGGTCTGTGTCTCCCCACACTGCATGTGGGGTAGTGGGATGGCGTGTCTTCGACACGCTGGAGTATCCGTGTGGTGTGTGCAGCCCCACACTGCATGTGGGGTAAATAGGATAGCGTGTCTTCGACACGCTTTGGATTAGTCCTCCTCTTGTGGCGGGTTGTCAAAGAAGTGCTCGCGTTGGAGCTCGGCGAGGACGGCTCTGATTTCTCCATATTGGTATTGTTCACCGAGTACATCTTTGGCTGCTGTGAGATTGGGATCGAAGGTTGATTCGAAATAGTCCAAGATTTCGTTATACTTTTCTTTGTCAATAAATTGAGAAGCATCAATCAGGCCTTGCTCCACCAAATGCGCCAAATGGCTGTAAATTGTGCTGGTGACAAAACCTCTTTCTTTGGCGATAGCCTCGACCGACATGCCGTTGTCGAACATCGATTTGGTGACGAGATAGGTCTCGCCTTTTTGTTTCTTCTCTTTTTTTTCGGGTTCTTCCGGCATCTCACCAATGTCGGCAGTTTCGGGGTTTTCGCCTATGAAGCGCAGGACGATGTCGAGAATTTCGGCACCGTATGCTTTCACACGCTTCGGCCCCATGCCCTCAATTTGTTTCAAGTTCTGTAAAGTGACTGGTTTCTCTTGGGCAATGAGTTTCAGCGGTTTGTTGGGGATGATGGTATAGAGTTCTGCTTCGAGTTCATCGGCTTTGCGCGAGCGCCATGCACGCAGTTGGGCGTATAGCGGACTCTTGTCCATGACATCATCCTTGATTTCCACTTTCTTCTTCCCGCTTTTCTCTGCCTCGATGGCTTTCACCGACTTGGTCTTTTGGTATTCCCTGACCGTGAAGCCGTCTTTGCAGACTTCCAAACAGCAACCTTTCAGGTAGATGTCCTCCTTAAGCAGTTTCAATGCCTCAGTGAGTTGGTCATTGACGGCTTGGTTGTCGGTCTTGAAAGGTAAGTCGAACAATCCTTTGGCAATGGCTTTCAAATGCTCGTCGAAATAGGCTACACCTTTTTTTAATCGCTCCTGCAAGGCAGGGTTTTGCTCACATGAAGGTGCTTGGTCATGTAGTTTCCGAATCTGACTTTCGAACTTGAATCCGATAGAACAAAGTTCCTCGTGAATCTTGTTGCGTCGCTGCGAGAGATCTTGGATCAAAGAGTGCTCAAAGAGGGTGTCATTGTCGTAAATCACCTTCGTCAGCCTGCCAAAGTCTTTGTAGATGCCATCGAAGTCGATGAGTTCGAGAAAGGTCTCCAGCTCGTAGTCATGGCGCAGCTGGTCGACTTTTTCTTGGGTGGGTTCCTTCTCGGGAAGCATTTCAACAAATTGGTTGACGGAGAAATCGTTGACCAAGGCGTTGGAACTGATGCGCGTCTTCAGTACGAGGCCTTCCAACGAGGTGCAACGGCTGAGGGCGACATAGACCTGTCCGTGGGCAAAGGCCTGTCCCGCATCGACGATGACCTTGTCGAAGGTGAGACCTTGGCTCTTGTGGATGGTGACCGCCCAAGCTAAACGCAGTGGTATTTGAGTGAAGCTGCCGATTTCCTTTTCTTCGATATCCTGATTATCAGTATTGATGGTGTATTCCATGTTCTGCCATTTCAGCTTCGGCACAGTGATACGCTCGCCATCACTCAACACGGTGACGGTGCCTTCTTTCTCATCATAGCCTACCAATCGCCCAATCTTGCCATTGAAAAACGCCTTTTCAGGGGTTGGGTCGTTTTTGACAAACATCACCTGCGCTCCAATCTTCAGTTCGAGCTCTTCCTTGGTAGGATAGGTGTTTTCGGGGAAGGTGCCATGGACTTCGGCCTTGAAAGTCAGCGTCTTTTCCTTTATGGCAGCCAGCTTCGACTCATTGATTTGATCGGCTTGGTAATTGTGGGTGGTCAGAGTGATGTAGCCTTCCTCGTCATTGGGCACGAAGCCTGGTTTGAAGCGGCTGTTGAGCACTCGCACACAATCGGCATCCATTTGGTTGTTGCGTACCTTGTTCAACAATGAGATAAAGTCGTCATCGTGTTGACGGTAGATGTGTTCCAGTTCTACGCAGACATAAGGTGCCTTTTTCAACACTTGGCTACCAAAGAAGTAGGGTGTGTCGTAATAGGGCGACAGCACTTCCCATTCCTCTGGCTTGGCCACGGGTGCCAGTTGGTGTACATCGCCAATCATCAGCAGCTGCAGACCACCGAAGGGTTTCTGCGAACGACGCACACGGCGCAATACTGAATCGATGGCATCCAAGACATCGGCGCGAACCATACTAATCTCATCGATGATGAGTAGGTCGAGGCTGCGCATCAGGTTGATTTTCTTCTTGTTGAGTTTCTGGAATTGTGCTGCCAGTGTTTTTGCATTGTAGCCTTTGCCCAATGCGTTTTCAGGCAGTTGGGGTCCAAAGGGCAGCTGGAAGAACGAATGGATGGTTTGTCCGCCAGCGTTGATGGCAGCTACGCCCGTGGGTGCCACCACGACCATACGCTTGTATGTCTTCAACGGCAGGTTCTTCAGGAAGGTGGTCTTTCCCGTGCCTGCTCTTCCTGTGAGGAAGATGTGGGCGTCGGTGAAGAGCACCAGTTCTTCGACGAACTCAAGTTTTTGATTGATAAAAGTTTGCTGTGCCATGCTTTGAATCGCGTTCATTGTGCTAAAGTAGTGATTATTTTTCATTTTTATGGTGGGGTTTGGATATTTGTTGTAATTTTGCAGCCAGAAAGTAAGCCGATAGCAGATCTGCAAACAAATAAGTCGGGTTAACTGCTTTTTGGTATTTGTTCTAAACCGTATACATTCTAATTGTTTAGGCGAGAGGTAATGTAGAGTGCGGTGAAAACTCAATCCGACCATGGACGGTCCAAACGAAAGTGAGGTACTGTGTAACTTGGTCGGTTTTTTTATGCCGTGTTCACTTCCACCTTGTTTACACTATATTGTATGTGTTTGCTTGATGCTGTTACACCGATGGTTAGTTTTACCATGAAGTTGAGGTAAGGTTTCTGTTCGTCCTCAAACTTGTAGTATAGGAGAATCAGATTCTTGTAACCGTTTTTCTTTTGTGCTCCATCTTTTATCGACGAAAACAAGGGCATTCCTTCCAGCGGACTTGCATTTTCAACCACTTGTTTCAAGTGCTTGACTGCGTATGTTGATTTCCAGTTGTGTAAAGCCTCTCGGGCCGTTTTCTTATCACTTTCGTTTTTCACAATGTAAACAATGGCATCGAGAAACTTGTTATGGATAAAGTTGCTGCCAGTTTCTCGTTGCAGGTCTTTCCAAAGCTTTTCGTAGTAAGATTTGATGAGGTCAAATCGTTCTTTTACTCTTTTCTTCTCTGTCGGGATGCCTTCGACATATTCAGGTGTTTCCATAAGATAATGTTTAATGATTTCGTTGTGCAAAGAAAAACCATCCGTCCAAACCTATCCGTTGATTAAACATTTGTAGTCGACAGCAGTCGTTTGTTGTCGTTTGTTGTCGGATATATTATTGTAAATCAATAATGTTGTATTATTTCTTTTGGAGTGCGATTATTTTCCTATCTTTGTGGCGTTTTTTTTGTGCAACAAACAATAAAATCTACCAATATGAAAAAAGTATTCACAGCAATCCTGGCCTTGGCCCTTATTTTTTCCTTCGGGAAAGCCAATGCCTGCACTAACTTTTTAATCACCAAAGGCGCCTCGACCGACGGCTCCTGCATGATTAGCTATGCCGCCGACAGCCATGTGCTGTATGGCGAACTTTACCATTATCCTGCCACTGACTGGCCGGCCGGTGCCATGCTTGACGTCTATGATTGGGACGGTGGCATGTATCGCGGCCAAATCCCGCAGGTGGCCCACACCTACAATGTGGTCGGTAACATGAATGAATATCAACTGGCTATTGGCGAAACTACTTACGGTGGCATCGAAAGCCTCTGGGAAGGCCCCGGCATTATCGACTATGGTAGCCTGATTTACATCACTTTGCAGCGTGCCAAGAACGCTCGCGAAGCCATCAAATGCATGGGCGAGTTGGTGGCCAACTATGGTTACGTGAGTGAGGGCGAGTCATTCAGCATCAGCGACACCGAAGAGTGTTGGATTCTCGAGATGATCGGCAAAGGGAAGGCCAACAAAGGTGCCGTGTGGGTGGCCCGCCGCATCCCCGACGGTTATGTGAGCGGTCACGCCAACCAGGCTCGCATCACCACTTTCCCCTTGGCTTCACGCAAATGCAAGACCAGCATTACCTTCAAGAACATCGACAAACTCCTGAAAGACCCGAACATCGACTGCGTCTATGCCGACGATGTCATCAGCTTCGCCAAGCAAGCCAAGCTGTATAACGGTCCCGATGACAAGTTCTCGTTCTCCGATGTCTACAACCCCGTTACCTTCGACGGTGCCCGTTTCTGCGACCTCCGCGTGTGGGCCATGTTCAACAAGGTGACCGACAACATGAAGGACTATTGGGGTTATGCCACGGGTCGCGACATCAAGCGCTTGCAGCCTTACACGGCCAACATGTGCCAGACCCCCGACAACTTCCCGACCAACCGCATGCCGCTTTGGGTGAAGCCCAACAAGAAGGTGAGCGTCCTCGATATGATGGACTTCATGCGTGACCACCTCGAAGGTACCGAACTCGATATGTCGCAAGACGTGGGTGCTGGCCCGTTCCACTGCCCCTACCGCTGGCGCCCCATGGATTGGGAAGTCGACGGCGTGACCTATGTGCATGAGCGCACCACTGCCACCCAGCAGACGGGCTTCAGCTTCGTGGCCCAGAGCCGTGGCTATTGGGAATGGCCCATCGGTGGCATCATTTGGTTTGGCGTCGACGACACCGACAACACCGTCTACTGCCCGATGTACACCTGCATGACCGAGATCCCCGAATGCTTCCGCGAAGGCAATGGCTCGATGAGCGAGTGGTCGGAGACTTCCGCTTTCTGGACTTTCAACCAGATGAGCAACTGGGCCTACACCAAGTATGACTACATCCATCCCGAAATCAGAAAGATGCAGCGCAGCCTGGAGACGAAATGGGTTGAATCCGTCATCCCCGCCTTGGACAAGCGTGTCAATACCATCAAGGGCAGGGAAGCCCAAGTCAGGGAACTCACCAAGTTCTCCTACGACGCTGCCAATGATTTGACGGCCATGTGGAAGCGTTTCTATCAAGAACTGTTCATGAAATATATGGACGGCAACCTCAACACCGCTCAACCCACTAAACCCGGCAGCAAATACACGCCCATCAAGAGCGAGCACCCCAAGTATAGCGACGAGTACTATCGCATCCTCATCGAGAAGACTGGCGACAAATATAAAGCTTACTAAAGTCTACAATTAAACAATCAACAATCAACAAATCGAAGATTCAACGAAGTTAATTCAACCATCTATGACAAACCCGGAAGAAGAAAAAGTAACGGAAAAGAAGTCGCTCAATTTCATTGAAGCGAAAGTGGAAGAAGACCTCGCCAACGGCAAGAATGGCGGACGCGTGCAGACGCGCTTTCCTCCAGAGCCTAACGGTTACCTCCACATCGGCCACGCCAAGGCCATCTGCCTCGACTTCGGCATCGCTGCCCAACATGGCGGCGTGTGCAACCTGCGCTTCGACGACACCAACCCCACCAAGGAGAATATGGAGTATGTCGATGCCATCAAAGAGGACATCCAATGGCTTGGCTACCAGTGGGGCAACGAATACTACGCCTCCGATTACTTCCAGCAACTCTGGGATTTTGCCATAGAGTTAATCAAACGCGGTAAGGCCTACATCGACGAGCAGAGCTCAGAAGAGATTGCCGCACAAAAGGGTACGCCTACGCAGCCTGGCATCGAGAGTCCCTATCGCAACCGTCCCATCGAGGAGTCGCTCGACCTGTTCAACAAGATGAACAACGGCGAGATCGGCGAGGGCAAGATGGTGCTTCGTGCCAAGATCGACATGGCCAACCCCAACATGCACTTCCGCGACCCGATCATCTACCGCGTGGTTGACACGCCGCACCACCGCACGGGAACCAAGTGGCACGCCTACCCGATGTATGACTTTGCCCACGGACAAAGCGACTACTTCGAGGGCGTCACCCACTCCTTGTGCACGCTCGAGTTTGTGGTGCACCGTCCGCTCTACGACCTCTTTGTCGACTGGCTTAAGGAGATCCGTGGCGAAGGCGACAACATGGATGACAATCGCCCGCGTCAGACCGAGTTCAACAAGCTGAACCTCAACTATATCCTATTGAGCAAGCGTAACCTGCTCGTCCTCGTCAACGAGGGTCTGGTGAGCGGCTGGGATGACCCGCGCATGCCCACGATCTGTGGCTTCCGTCGCCGTGGCTACACGCCGAGCGGTATCCACAAGTTCATCGACAAGATCGGCTATACCACCTATGATGCCTTGAACGACTTTGCCCTGATGGAGAGTGCCATTCGCGAGGACCTCAATGCCACCGCCAACCGTGTGGCCGCCGTGGTCAATCCGGTGAAGCTCATCATCACCAACTATCCTGAAATACAGGTGGAGGAGATGGAAGCCATCAACAATCCTGAAGACGAGACGGCTGGCAGCCACAAGATCGCTTTCAGCCGTGAGCTGTGGATCGAGAAGGAAGACTTCATGGAAGATGCGCCAAAGAAATACTTCCGCATGACACCTGGCAACGAGGTCCGTCTGAAGAACGCTTACATCGTGAAATGCACGGGCTGCAAGAAGGACGAAAATGGTGAGGTTGTGGAGGTCTATGCCGAGTACGACCCCGATACCAAGAGCGGCATGCCGGGTGCCAACCGCAAGGTGAAAGGCACCATCCATTGGGTGAGCTGCGAGCGTTGCCTCGAAGCCGAGGTGCGCATGTATGACCGCCTCTGGAAGGTGGAGAACCCGCGCGACGAGCTGGCCCGCCTGCAAGGCGAAGGCAAGACGCCGCTCGAGGCCATGAAGGAGATGATGAACCCCAACTCCTTGGAGGTGCGCCTCGTGTGCTATGTCGAGGAATATCTGGCCGACGCCAAGCCGCTCGACCACTTCCAGTTCCAGCGCATCGGCTATTTCACCGTCGACAAGGACAGCACACCAGGTCATCTGGTCTTCAACCGCACTGTGGCATTGAAGGACACGTGGGCAAAGACCATGTAAAAAACTTTGTAGAGACGCGGCGCGCCACGTCTCTACCACGAAACCGACAATGTAATTTGTAATCATCTTGAATTCATTGTTTTGTGGAGACGGAGTGCACACCGTCTCCACATCTTTTTTGCCCAATTCGGACAATAATCGTACATTTGCGCGTTATTTCATCACGATGAAAGCCAAAGTCCTGCTCATACTATCTCTTTTTCTGCTGTTGTCGCAAACCATTGTGGCACAGGAGCAGGATACCGTGCAGCGCAAGAAGACCCGCATCCACATTGAGCATTATGACAAGGCCGTCTACTCGAAAAGCATGGGTGATGTGCAGCGTCTCATCGGCCATGTGAAGATGCGCCACGACTCGGCGTATTTCTTTTGTGATAGCGCCTATTTCTATCAGAAGACCAATAGCTTCAACGCTTATCAAAATGTACATATCATCGTCAACGACAGCGTGGAGATCTTCAGCGACCTGCTTGACTATGATGGCAACACTCGTTTTGCGGAGTTCTTCGACCATGTGAAACTCATCGATGACTCGACCACACTGTACACCGAATACCTCACTTACGACCGCAACTTGCATTTGGCCAGTTATCCTGACAGCGCCACCACGGTCCGCGGTGACAAGACCCTGAAAAGCCGTTACGGCTATTATCGCGACCGCTTGAAAGAGTTTTCGTTTTTTGAGAATGTGGAGGTGTATAGTCCGAAATACCAGATGTATACCGATTCCTTGTATTATAATACAAGCATCGAGAAGATGTGGTTTCAAGGTCCGACAACCATTATCAACAAGGAAAATGTGCTTGAAGGCACGCATGGCTATTATTTGGTGAATGAGGACCATGTGCACCTCTACCAGAGGCCTTATATGCATAATGAGACACAACAGATGTGGTCTGATTCCATCTTCTACGACCGTACTCGAGGTCTGGCCCAAGCCTATGACCGCGTAGACATGATTGACACCTCTTATAAAGTCATTATGCGGGGCGACTACGTGGAGATGTGGGAGAACAAAGGATTGTCGTTTGCCACCGACAGCGCATACGCCATCAGTTACGATGGAGGGGACTCGCTTTATATCCATGGTGACACGCTTTTCATGTACTTTGATAAGCAAAAAGAGGAGGCAGAGAAACTTATCGCTCGCCGGAATGTGCGTTTCTTTAAGTCGGATATGCAGGGCAAATGCGACACCTTGACCTATCTGAAGGCCGACTCTATCATCCAAATGCGCGTGGCACCTATCCTTTGGGCCGAGGACAGTCAGTTGACGGGCGTTGATATCGACATCAAGCTCAAAGACCACAATGTCGACTGGGTGCTACAGAAAGGCAATGCATTCATCATCTCGCAGGACTCTATTGAGGGTTTCAACCAAATCAAAGGGCAGGACATCTTATCGAGATTCAGAAATGGCAATATACACCGCGTCAATGTGGATGGCGACAAGGCCGAGACCATCTATTGGATTCGTGACGACGATGGCGGAACCATAGGCATCGATGTGTCGAATTCGGAAACTATGGTGATTGAGATGGAGAACCAAAATGTTTCCATCATCAAGTCGTTCAAGGAAATCAACGAGACCATGTATCCCGAGAAAGACTTGAGTGAAAGCGACCGTTACTTGCCTGGCTTCAAGTGGCACGACGAGGCCCGGCCCAAGGACAAGGACGACATCTTCCGCCATGTTGAGGTGGAGATGCCCAAAGTGGAAGAGACACCTAAGGAGACTCCGAAAGAGACTGCTGCTGAAGAGGAAGTCCAAGAAGAACAGCCGAAGAAGCATAGACCCAGAAAAGAAAACGACAATTGACAACGTCGAATTAAAGATTTAAACAGTTCAACAAATAAACAATCAACAACAATGAAGAAACTCATCCTCATCCGTCACGGAGAAAGTGAATGGAACAAATTGAACCTCTTTACGGGGTGGACCAATGTTGACCTTTCGGAGAAAGGCGTCCAAGAAGCCATCGAGGCAGGCAAAACGCTGAAAGAGAACGGCTATAAGCCTGAAATCTGCTTCACCTCTTATCTTAAGCGCGCCATCAAGACCTTGAACCTGGCTCTCGAAGCCATGGACATGGATTGGCTGCCGGTGTACAAGTCATGGAGACTCAACGAAAAGTCGTATGGCCAGCTGCAAGGCCTCGACAAAAAGATGACCGCTGAGAAATACGGTGACGAGCAGGTACGCCTGTGGCGCCGCGCCTTCGATGTGCGTCCGCCAGCGTTGGACATGAATGACCCTAAGAGCCCCCGCATGGACCCGCGCTATGCCGAACTCACCGACGAGCAAATCCCTCTCACCGAGGCCCTTTGCGACACCATCGAGCGTGTGATGCCTTACTATGAGAACAACATCATGAAGGCCTTTGAGACTCACGACCAAGTGCTGGTGGTGGCCCACGGCAATAGCTTGCGTGGTGTGGTGAAGGTGCTGAAAGGCATGAGCAATGACGAAATCATCGCTTTCAACATCCCGACGGGCATCCCGTATGTCTTCGAGTTTGACGACAACATGAAGTTACAAAAGGACTTCTTCTTGGGAGATCCCGAGAAGGTGGCCGCGCTGATGGCTGCTGTCGCCAACCAAGGGAAGGCAAAATAAGGGAAACAAATCTACCACAAATCTCTTACAAATAAGAATCGGTCGACGAGGAAATCCCTTGCCGACCGATTGTTTTGTAGCCTATTAATGTAAGATTTGTTTCCGAAAAATCAGAAAATGTAATTAAACCCGACGAAAGTCTTCAGTTTCTCGCCATCGCGCTTGTCCAAGGCTTTGCCTAAGTCGACGGACACGACGAGGTTGCGGTTCATAATGAGTTTGAGGCCACAGCCTGCACTCATGTGAAGGCCTTCTTTGCCAGCATAGCATTCAAAAGCAGGTTCGTAGTTGGGTATGCCAGAACCGCCTGCCACCTTCATTTCTTCCTCTCTGAAAGGTTGTGTCACAATGCCTGCATCGAAGAAGGGATTCAAGGCCACTAACCAGTTTTGGTTGATGAACTGGAAACCTACGATGCGCCAGCGCATTTCCAAATTGGCAAAGGCAAAGCCTTCGCCGATGACACCATTACGATTCACGCCGCGCATGGTCACGGCACCGCCCAAACCTTCAGTGTACATTTTTTGGAAGAACATAGTGTTCAAGTTGTTGATCATGTACCATGGTGTCTTACCGGCGATGCGGTTTTGGGCGCCGAGACGATAGGCGAAGGTTAGTTTGTCTTTATAAACAGGGATGTATTGTCTCCACAAGAAGGTGTATGACAGGTTGCTATAGCCCTTGCGGTCGATGAAGTCGGGAGCTCCCACTAATGTGGCTTCGGCGTAGATGCCATTTGTTGGGTCGCTGTTGTGGTCGCGGCTGTCGTACATCATACCTAGCCTAATTTGCGTGGTGTTGCCGCCACGGGCCTCATCTTCCTTGATGATGTTGTTCGCGGTGTATTCTTCATACAAGGTTACTTGGTCTTCATAACCTTCCAGGTTGATGCGGTCGACTTTGGTGTTGTAGTAGGCCAAACCCGCCGTCCAATAAAGGTTAGGCACGCCAAAGAAAGGCCTTTGCATGCTACCCACAAAACGGAACTGGTTGCGGTTGATGAAGTGGTAGCCGCTCTTGACTCCTTCAATGCCTGCATATGGGTCGAAGGTGCTGGCCTCGAAGCCGTTGAAGCCGAAGAACTCGTATTTCTTGGCGTAGAAATAGGTCACATCGAAGAAGAGTTTCGTGTCTTTCACGACGTAAGGCATGTCGCTATAGAAGCGGAATACCCCCGAACCTTTAGTGTAGCGCGAAGCCTCCACATTGAATTTGTAATTGTAGCGGGGATAACGCGAGCCATCACCGAAGTTGAAGATGTCGCAAGTCACACCGTACTGGAAGCCTAGGTCGGCATCATAGCCTACCACGGGCAGCGGACCAAAGTTCCAGCCTTTCTTGATGATTTCGCCTTTTTCATTATAGGTCTTTTCTTTCTTGGCTTTCTTTTCTTGAGCCATGCCGCCCACGGCCAACAGCAGGGCCAGCATAATTAATATGGTCTTTTTCATATTGAAGATGTTGATTTACTTTTTATTCAAAAGTTAACCTTATCCAACAGCCTCATCGCGGTTCCGCATTTGCGGAATGAGGTGCCCCGCGATCTCCTAAGCGATAGGGACACCCTCACGCATAGGAGATGGCGGATGTCCCTCCGCCATGAGGCTAGAGGCTTGAGGTCCTACTCATCGTGCAAAAATAGGTTTTTTATCAACAATAGCGAAAAATAGTGCTATTTTTGCGCCATAATCCTAACGCAAATGACCTTCCTTGAACTGCTACTGATTGCCATAGGCCTTTCCATGGATGCCTTCTCGGTCTCCATCTGCAAAGGCCTGACCACCAAGCGGTTTTCTTGGCGTATGGCTTTGGTCTGCGGTCTTTGGTTTGGAGGATTCCAAGCCTTGATGCCCACGATTGGCTATTTCTTAGGCGCGCAGTTTCAGGAAATGATTGAAGCTTACGACCACTGGATTGCCTTTGGACTATTGTTTCTCATTGGTGCCAACATGATTCGGGAAGCCATTTGGGGTAAGGAAGAAGAAGGCAAAGAAAACGGTGCCCTCGATTTCAAGACCATGCTGCTTTTGGCCATCGCCACCAGCATTGATGCCTTGGCGGTGGGTGTTTCGTTTGCTTGTATTCAAGTGAGGCTTTGGTCATCAGTGCTCATTATTGGTCTTACCACTTTTGTTTTCTCTGTCTTGGGTGTCAAGATAGGCAATGTTTTTGGTTCGAAATACGAGAAGTCGGCTGGTATTATTGGTGGTATCATATTGATTCTCATCGGATTGAAGATTCTTTTGGAGCATTTGGGCATTATCAGTTTTTGACGGAAAAGAAAAATCTGACCAATTAATTGCACACCATATCAAAATATTGTGTAATTTTGCAGCGCAAAACGGTTCGGGATGTAGCGCAGCCCGGTAGCGCGCTTCGTTCGGGACGAAGAGGCCGCAAGT
>CACXIM010000043.1 GCA_902767725.1 uncultured Bacteroidia bacterium
GATTTCTGCTTTAGTCATTTTTTCTCTTATTTAATGGTTAGTTATAATGTTTGTTGTAAATTTGCGGCAAAGGTACGAACATTTTCAATACGCTGACCCTATTAATGCAAATTTTTTCTTCTAAAGAGTTATAAATAAAGAAATTCGCCTCGAAAACCACGATGAATATCATACACGACACCTTAATTAATTGGTACGCCGAAAACCATCGCGACCTGCCTTGGCGACACGACCCTACACCTTACGAGGTTTGGCTATCCGAAGTCATCCTGCAGCAAACGCGCGTCAATCAAGGCATGGACTATTACCTGCGTTTCATCGAGAAATGGCCTACCGTGGCCGACCTTGCCAAAGCCTCGGAAGAAGAAGTCCTGAAGATGTGGCAAGGCTTGGGCTACTATTCACGCGCCCGCAATCTGCACCAATGCGCCAAACAGGTCGTGGAACAATACGGAGGCAAGTTCCCTGCTGATTTCGAGCAACTTAAACAGCTAAAAGGCGTCGGTGACTATACCGCTGCAGCCATCGCTTCCATTGCCTTTAACCTGCCCAACGCCGTGGTCGATGGCAACGTGTACCGCGTTTTGGCCCGACTCTACGATATAGACACACCTATTAATAATAATGGAGGCCAGAAACTCTTTGCCCAACTCGCCGAGGAGCTCCTCAACCGCAAGCAGCCTGGCCTTCACAACCAAGCAATGATGGAATTCGGCGCCTTGCACTGTACACCAAAGAATCCCAACTGCCTTCTATGCCCACTACAAGCCCAATGCTTGGCATTTGCCCATCAAACCGTAATGCAACGCCCCGTTAAATTGCAAAAGATTAAGGTTACTAATAGATACTTCAACTATTTGGTTATCAGAGTTAAAGACAGCATCTACCTGCACAAACGCAGCAACAACGACATTTGGAAAAACCTCTATGATTTTCCCTGCATCGAAAGCGAAAAACTTTTGTCGACTGAAGAAGTCATTGCCACTGAGCAATTCAAACAACTCATTGGAAACAAGCCATTTACTATCATAAAGGTTTCCCCTGTCTTCACCCACAAGCTAACCCATCGTACTATCTTCGCCCAATTCATCGAAATAAATCTTGAAAAAAAATTGTTGCGGATTGAAACAAAAGATTTATTTTTGACGCCCGAAACGGATTTGGGCGATTTTCCCATTCCACGCTTAATCGACTTATACTTAAACAATTAAAAAACTCCACACTATGGCAAGCTTGAACAAAGTCATCCTCATAGGCCGTCTTGGAAAAGACCCCGAAATAACCACTTTCGATAATGGCAACCGCAAAATATCAGCTACCTTAGCCACCTCAGAACGTTACCGAGACCGTGATAACAATTGGGTGGAACAGACCGACTGGCACAACATCGTGGTTTGGGGTAACCTCGCCAACGACATTGCCGAAGGTCGACGCAACTACGCCAAGGGTGACCTCATGTATGTGGAAGGCAAACTGCGCACTCGTCAATATACCGACCAACAAGGATCCATCCGCTATGTCACCGAAGTAAATGCCGAAAAAATGATGCAACTGGCGCCCGCCCGTCCTGCCACACAATCATCCTACGGCCAGCCCTACACTCCAGCTCCTGAACCCACACCCGGTTACACGCCTCAGACACCCACACAGGACGAAGGCAACGACCTGCCATTTTAACAGAACAATGCGCCATATCAGAATATTTTTGTAATTTTGCCGCGCAAAACATAAATACACATCATTTTGGAAACACCCGACCCTGACCCTCTCATAGGACTGCTCACCGTTGTTTCAAACAACTTCTACAAAGGATTTTCCGAACAACCCATCGGCGCCATCATCGGATTGGTGGTGCTTGTTCTATTGCTCATCGCCTCTGCCTTGATTTCGAGCAGCGAGACGGCTTTCTTCTCGCTCCAACCTGCCGACATCGAAGACCTTGAATCGCACAATGACGCCAAAAGCAAACTCGCGCTGAAGCTCCGCGAGAAACCCAAGACCTTGCTGGCCACCATATTGATTGGCAACAACTTCGTCAACGTCACCATCACCCTTCTGTCGACCTACATCATGGCGCTGCTGTTCGACATGGTGAACTACCCCGTGGCTGCCTTCCTCTTGGAAGCAGTGATCGTCACCTCCATGATTCTTATCGTGGGTGAAATCACGCCAAAGATTTATGCCGGAAAGCGCCCCGTCAAAATGGCCCGTTTCATGGCCCGACCTTTGCGTTTCCTCATCGGTCTATTCAAGCCCTTGAGCAAGTTGTTGGTCAACTCTACCTCGTTCATGGACAAGCACTTGGAGAAGAAAAAAGGCGAAATCTCGATGGAAGACCTCTCCACAGCTGTCGACATCGCCACCGAAGAGTCAACCCCACTTGAGGAAAAGCAGATGTTGAAAGGCATCGCGTCGTTCAGCGAAAAAGAGGTGAGCGGCGTGATGATTCCCCGTGTCGACATCATCGGCGTTGAGAAAGGCATGGAGTTCACCGAGATGCTGGCTGTCGTCATAAAAAGCGGTTTTTCCAGAATCCCTGTCTATGATGAGACGTTGGACAAGGTGGAAGGCATCCTCTACGTGAAGGACCTTCTCCCCTACCTCGATGCCCAGTCCTACGAATGGCAGAAGCTCGTCCGACCCGCCTTCTTCGTGCCCGAAAATCGCAAGATCAACGACCTGTTCCAGGACTTCCGCGAGAAGAAAATCCACATCGCTATCGTCGTCGACGAATACGGTGGCACCTCCGGCCTCATCACCATGGAAGACGTGATTGAGGAGATTGTGGGCGAGATCAACGACGAGTTCGACACCGCCAACGTGGAAGAGCATTTCACAAAACTCGATGACGGCTCCTACCTCTTCAAGGCCCAAACCAGCATCGTCGACTTCTGTAAGGTGTTTGGCGTCGACGAAGACTACTTCGAGCCGATGCAGGGTGAAGCTGACACACTTGCAGGACTCATTCTCGAAATCGAAGGCCGCATCCCTGAGATTGGGTTCAAGTTCAACTTCGAGAAGTTCCAGATGGAAATTACCGATGCCGACACCAAACGCATCAAAGAAGTAAAAGTCGTGTATGATGAAGAATAGAATAACCATATCGCTTGTGGTCCTTGCCATCGCCATTATCGTCGCTTCATGCGACGACGAAGCGGCCTACCTGCCCAAGCCGCGCGGCTATTTCCGCATCGACCTGCCCGAAAAGTCGTACAGCCGCGTCGACACCATCGAACGTTACAGCTTCGAGTGCCCTGACTACGCCATGCTCACTTACGACCGCTATTCACCCGACGAGAAAAACTGGGTCAACGTCGAGATGCCGCAGTTCAAGGGCTCCATCCACTTGACACACAAGCCCATCAACGGCAACTTGGGCGAGTATCTTGAAGACGTCCACACCATGGTGACCAAACACCTGCAGAAAGCCAATGGTGTACGCGACAGCTTGATTTTCAATGATGAACATAAAGTTTACGGCCTCTTCATCGAAATGGACGGCAAAGGTGTGGCCACTCCAATGCAGTTCTACCTCACCGACAGCACCCGTAACTTCGTACGCGGTGCCCTCTACTTCAATTTTCAACCCGACAACGACTCGATGCAGCCCGTCATCAACTTCATCAGGCAGGACATCGATCACATGATCAACACCTTCGAGTGGAAATAAAAACTTACAAATTTGCATTTTTTGCAAGTTTTGTTCTCCCTTTTTCAACAAAAAACACTATTTTCGCGGTGCGAAACAAATTTTGCGCCGATGTAAATAGAGTATTCACTTTAAAAGAAAGGGGGAAGGCCTATGATTAACAGCCTGAAAATCGGGAACTTGACTTGGCGTCATCTCAATAACCCAACAGAAGAGGACTTTGAATTCCTGAAAGACCGATTTCACTTCCACCCTTTAGACATCGAAGACTGCAAATCCGTCAACCAACGCCCGAAAATCGATATTTACGACGACTATTACTTCCTCATTCTCCATTTCCCCAACTTCGACCGCCAGAACAAGTTCGTGAAAATCAAGGAAGTGAAGATTTTCTGGGGCAAGGACTACATCATCTCCATCGAGAAAAACCCGTGGGGCGTGTCGCAGCTCTTCGAGGAATATGAGGAACGCATCCAAAATGGTGAGGAGATGAATTTCCGCAACTCCGATATCCTGCTCTATCGCATCCTCGAGAAGCTGATGACCGAATCGGTGTACTTGCTGCGCAAAGTTGGCTTGGACGTCGAATTAATCAACCGCGAACTTTTGCAGGAAAAACAGGTGAAGATCATTGAGCGCATCAGCGTGACGCGCAAAAATCTCATCCTCATCAACACCATCTTCAAGCCTCAGCTCAGACTTTTCCACCTCTTCGAGACTGGTAAGGTCAGAGGCTTCACCGACGACATCGAGTACATGGAAGACTACTGGGGCAACATCCTCGACTACCTGCAAAAATTGTGGGACATGACCGAGGACTACGAGGAGTTGATTGAAGGCCTCTCCATGACCTTCGACTCGATGCAGACCAACAAGACCAACGAGACAATGAAGATCCTGACCCTCGTGTCGACCATCATCCTGCCTTTGACCTTCATCACCGGTCTTTATGGCATGAACGTCCAACTACCCTTCCAAGAACAAGCTTGGGCCTTCTGGGGCATCATGGGATTCATGGCGGTAGTCGCCGTCGCATTCTATATCTATTTCAGACACAAGAAAATGATGTGATGGGTAGAGACGTACGGCCGTACGTCTCTACAACACAACACATCATTTTACCAATAATTTCTCGTATTTCACCACACTGCCATTGCGCATCAATTTGACGATATAGCAGCCTCTGCTGAAATCGGCAGGCAGCGTAAAGGCGAAATCGCCGACAGCATTACCCATAGCCTTGAACATTGTGCGCCCGCACAGGTCGCAGAGGACCACGGCATCAAACTGATGGGCATTGCCACTCAGATGCAGGATCTGACCACGCTCAATGGGATTGGGGAAAAGAAAGACAGCCTCCTCCTCTACCTCAACGGCATTCCAAGTTGGGTCCCAAATCATGCGGGCGTATTCCGGATGGTCGACGAAAGGATTGCGGTTGTGTTGATAGTCGGTGTAGATGACATTGTTGCGGTCGATTTCCTTCTGACTTACCGGGTCTTGCTCGTTCCAGCGCATCAACAACTGTATGGCCCACGGCTTAATCTCCGACTTGGTGGTCATGTCGCTCGAACCCCAGCTGCCGTCCTCGGTATAATAGCGCACACTCATGTACATCAAAGCACGGGCAAAGTCGCCCTTGTATTCGTCAATCGGTTCAAACACCGTCCCAGTATAGCCCGGGGTCTTGCTGGGGCCAAGTTTGGAACCATTGGTGAAAGTGGACGAAGGCGTACGCACTTCACCAAATGGATAGGCTGCACGGTCATGATTGACTTGTCCATCCGTCGCAAAGATATGATGCAAATCGGTACGCGGCGTCGTCTGGCTGTTGAACCAGCTCTGCGGCCACGAATGCTCGCGGTTGTAGCAGTCTCCTTCACCATGGTAGTTGCCACATTGATCCTCTCCAAGGTGATAGACATAGGCCGGCGTCCCGCCAGGCACATCGGAATACATATCCCACACAATGCCATCACCTTTGTTGTCGGTGCTCCAGAAAGCATCCCAAATCCGGGAATAAGAAATGGTGGTATGCCCTTTGATGATGTTGTGCAAGGCCATCTTCAGTTGGTTGCCCGTCAAACCATTGGCTGAGTTGTAGTAATTGGACGGGGCCTGCGCCGTAGCAAGCAGCACAAAACTCAAACTTATGAATAGCAAAACTGTTCTCTTCATGATTTTTTATTTTAAATCTTGAATGTTAAATCTTGAATCCCTAAATCAAATCCGTAAACAAATACAGCACCCCAATCACCACCATAAACACCGCCGCGGAGAACTCGATGAAGCTCATCTTTTTCATCACACCCGGGTTGAAGGCGATTCGGGCAACGATGAAAGCCCATATAAACCCTGCCACGGCGACAACCAAGAAGAACCAGGCTCCCATGGGCATTTCGGGGAGGAAGAAGGGGCCAGTCAGCGATATCAGGAGCGCATTGAATGCTGCCATGATGGAAAGCAAGAGAAAGTCCCAGTCGCCCTTGACCGTATAAAGCATCTTACCTTTCAGCACCCGGATGGAGTCGACGAACATCTTGACGGCCACCACGAGCATCATCACGAAGACCAGATAGGGTGCAAACTCGTCGACGAAAAGGTGGCTCAACAACTTGCCAAGATAGTAACCTGCCACGGCCATCAAGCCTTGGCTGAGGCCGAAAATCAACGGAATCCAAAACCTCTTCACGGGTTTGTCGTCGGCATTGACCAAACCCACCGCACGAGTGACTATTGGAGCGGTCAGGCAGAGAACAAACAAGATGCTGATGATGATTGCCGAAGTACTCATGAGTATTGATTATGGAATGCAAAAGTAATCATTCTTATCAAATATAAGCCATATTTCAAAAAAATTCGGGGAAGCCGATTGGCTTCCCCGAAAGATTGAAACCGCCTTCGGTATGATTAACCGAGTCTCTTGAACTGGCAGGTGAAGTGGCGCATCAGCTCGGCTTCCCATGTGATTTCCAAGCCGCGCTTGATTTCGTTGCGGCGGTCGTACACGTTCTTCAAGGCCGCAGCAATCACGTCCATGTGGTTGTTGGTATACACACGGCGCGGGATGCAGAGCCGCACGAAGTCGTTGCCACCGAAACGGTTCTGACGTGTGACCGGGTCGCGGTCGGCAAGCACATAACCGATCTCGCAGGCACGGATGCCAGCTTCGAGGTAGAGCTCGCAGGTCAAGGTCTGAGCCGGGAACTCTTCCTTCGGGATGTTGGTCAACACCTTGTCAGCATCGACGAAGATGGCGTGGCCACCGGCAGGACGCTGGTAAGGAATGCCATACTCGTCGAGTTTGGCAGCGAGGTAATGCACTTGCTTGATGCGAGTCTCGACCATCTCGAACTCGATGTTCTCCTTCAGACCAACGGCCAAGGCATCCATGTCGCGGCCGTTCATACCGCCGTAGGTGAGGAAGCCTTCGAAGGGGATGCAGAACAACTTGGCACCTTCGTACCAGTCCTTCTTGTTAGTGGCGATGAAACCGCCCATGTTGACGAGACCGTCCTTCTTAGCCGACATCGTCATCGAGTCGGCATAGCTGAACATCTCAAGGGCGATTTCCTTCAAGGTCTTGTTCTCGTAACCCTTTTCGCGCGTCTTGATGAAATAGGCGTTCTCGATGAAGCGGGCACTGTCGATGTTGACCGGCACGCCGTATTTGTGGCAAAGCTCACATGTTTCACGGATGTTCTGCATGCTGACGGGCTGACCACCCACGGTGTTGTTGGTCACGGTGAGCACCATGAACGGCACATTGCCTTGGTTTTCTTTCAGCACCTTTTCGAGTTTCTCAAGACTGACGTTGCCCTTGAATGGCACTTCCAACTGTGTGTCGTATGCCTCTGGCACAGTGACGTCTATGGCGAAGGCCTTACGGCTCTCGATGTGACCCTTGGTGGTGTCGAAGTGGGCATTGCCAGGGATGACTTGGCCAGGCTTCACCAAGTAGGAGAAAAGCACGTTCTCGGCGGCACGGCCCTGGTGGGTGGGGATGACATACTCGAAACCCGTGAGTTCAGTGATGGTGTCCTTCATGTGATAGAACGAACGGGCACCGCCGTAGCTTTCGTCGCCCTGCATCATGGCGGCCCACTGGCGATCGCTCATGGCGCCGGTGCCGCTATCGGTCAGCAAGTCGATGTAAACATAGTCACTCTTCAGCATAAAGACATTCTGGTGGGCTTCGTTAAGCCACTTCTCGCGTTGTTCGCGGGTGGATTTCTTAATGGGTTCAACCATCTTGATTTTCCACGCTTCTGCAAATGGTAATTCCATGATGTTATTGTTTAGTTGTTGTATGTTTAATTGTTTAATTGTTGTTTTTTGACGCGTGACGCAGTACTGCGAGACGCGAGACCATGAACATTCCTTCAGAAACGATCGCGTTCCTTGATGTTCAAATAAACCATATTACCAACAATGTGGGGCATATCAATAATAAGGTGTTTCCAAAAAACGCCTCAAAGATACGAAAATTTTCGTTATTGCAAATTGTTAGTGCTGGTTTTTCCTTATTTTTGCTCCAAATTTGAATCCTATGAAAAAACTACTTCTCATTCTATTGATTAGTCTGACTACTACTTTCTCTTTTGCTGGCAACCTCCTCAACGAAAGCTTTGAATATGCCAACCACGACTTGGAAACACCCGTTGGTTGGATCAGCGACGACAATGCCTGGACCTGTGGCTATCTCGAAAAAGACCACAATCGAATCCCCCACACAGGCAATTGGTACGCTTTCAGCAATACCAACGATGCGTGGATGTATATGCCCATGTACCTCATCCCCAGCATGAGATACCGTTTCACCTGCTGGGCCATCGCCGACGGTGCCTTCCAACTGGAGTTTTGGGCTGGCACCTCGCCCAATCCTGACGACATGCACACACTACTCCTCTCCGAATCCGTCGCCAGTGGTGAATACGAAAAGTTCTCCAACTTCGTAGAGACCATCCCCGACAATTGCAACTACATCGCCGTGCATGCCATTGGATTGAGCGGCAGCTACTTGACCATCGACGACATCGAAATCGACATGGTGGAGCAATACACATTTGAGGCCGAGGCCATCACGGGCGACACGGCCATGTATCCCGGCTCACAAGCTATCTTCCATTTCCTTATCCACAACACGGGCTACGACCCCGTCGATGTCTCCGTGCACCCTTCCAATGAGTTTTTCACCAATTTCAGTTTCTATTCGAATGGCGTCATGTCATCCACCTTCCCTACCCAACCCGACGAATACGTCAAGGTGACCTGCTATGCTACACTACGGCCCGAAATCGAACCCGGAACGGTGGCCTGGCTCGACATCCACATGACCATTCCTTGCAACTGCAATACAGCCATGGTCACTTTTTGGGTAACGCCACTCAACCTCACTCTTGTGGAGGAAAGCAACATGAGTATCAGTGTATTCCCCAATCCAACCACCGATTTTGTGACCATCGAGGCAGAACAATTAGAAAAGGTTGTGATTTATGACGCTTCGGGAAAAACAATAAAGAGCGTCACCGCTAACGGAAACGCTCTTCAACTCGATTTGACGAATCTCAAACCTGGATATTACTATATCTCCGGCAAGACCTGCTCAACTTCCTCTTTCGTAAAGCCAATCCTAAAGATGTGATCCGACTTCAAGTAAAATAGCTCATGCTCGGCCTGGAAGCGCTTTTCGCCCCCACCCGTAATGTTGAGCATAATCAAATCATCGGCTTTCACCATTCCCTTTTCGATTGCCTGTTGCAATGAGGCCGTGGCCACGGCTGCTGCATGGTAGATGTCAATACCTTCAGTCTCCTCAAACAAGGCTTTAGCGGCATTGGCCTCGTCGTTGCTGACGGCGAGAATATCGCCATTGGTGTCCTTCAAGGCATCATAAAGGCCACCGGCAAGGCCGTAAGGCGGCTTGCGGTTGGAGAGCACTGGAGCGCAAATCTCGGCAGCGTCCTTGCGGGCTTGGTCGGGATTGTAGGGCAACAGGGCGCGCGAGTCGACACGCCAAGCGTCGTACATTGGCACAAAAGGCTTATTTTGCGACACTATCAGGCGGGCCTTGTTTGTCCCAAAACGGCCATCGCCGATGAAACGAAGGTTAGCCTCCCAAGCAGCAATGGCACCCGTACCGCTACCCACAGCTTGGAAGTAAAAGTCAGGCGTGCGGCCGATGAAGGTCGTGGCCGACATCATCGTAGTGCTCATACCGTCGCGGCGGGCAATGTTTTTGGCACCGCCTTCGGCCAAATAACCGTCAAACTCACAGACCACATTCGAAAGGTTGATGGCATCGAAATAGTCGCTGCCACTCTCAGTGGTGATGAGTTTCACACAAGGTTTCAAGGGTTTGTCGAACCACAAGGCGTTGATGTTGTCCTGAGGCACACAAAGCAGCAGCTTGATGCCGTTGTCAGAGCACACCTTGGCGAAGGCACGAGCTGTATTGCCTGCTGAAGCCACCACCAGCACCTTCTCCTTCAAATCATCACCCAAACGAGCACACACCGAATAGGCCTCCATCTCCTTGAAGGAACAGGTGGTCATGCGGGCATTGCGCTCGGGCCACCATCCATTAAAGGTGATATAGAGATTATTCAAGCCAAGCCGTCTTGCCAAACCTTCACTCTTGTAAGTGATGGGTTCGGAGGGATGCTTCAGCATGGTCTTGATGGGCAACCAATCGGCATAGCGGTAAAGGCCTAAACAAGCACCTTCCTTCACCTCAAGTTGTTTTTTCTCATAGACAGGGCGAACCATGCTAGGCTTGTCACACTGCTTATCATCCAAAGTCCAACCTTCATCGTCAAAGATGCGTCCCGTTGCAACCGTCTGCAACTGGTATTTCGTAGGAACAAAAATCATTTTTGTGTCTTTTTGCGGTTATTACAGCGCAAAAATACAAAAAGTAAATAAATTGATAGTAAATGTATTTACTATTTATTTCACCACTATTTTTTGGATACGGACACTATCGTCAGTAAAGAGACGCAACACATAAACACCCGGCGTAATTCCCCTTGTAGAGACGTTTCCTGAAACTTCTCCAACCATAAGAACGGTGCGCCCCGTCATATCCATCATCTGTAGCGTCGCGCCATGGCAATTCTCTACAAGACAAATTTCTCCATTCTTAGCATAGGCGAAATCCGTTGAATCTTTGTCTACGGGACCTGTTGAAGGATCAAACACCAGCTTAAAACGAGTAGGATAATCGATCTTAGTAGTCTCGAAAGCGTACGAAGGTGTATGCAACAAATCCACATCGGCGCCAGTCAGGTTATCGATGAGGTGGAGATAGGTCAAACCAAGGCCTTCGGCATTGACCGAGAGGACCTGTTCCCCATTATGGCGGACTTCATAGCAAAGGTCGAGCGACTCGGCGCCATCTCGCACGAGCATGACATAAGGCTTATGCTCGCTGAGGAGATAGAGACTCGAATGCTGTCCCCTCAAGTCCATCAGGGGCATGCTCACACCTTCGGTGAGTTTGACGTAAGCCTTTTCATCGCCCACGGTGAGGCATAGGTATTGGCCTTCCTCCGGACTATCGCTTCTCTTGCTTTGAGAGTTGAGAGTCACAGTTTGGTTGGGGGCATTGGCCTTGACTAAAAAACCTCGACCAACAGGCACGGCATTGCCCGTGACATAGATCCATGAGTCACCGTTTTGGATATAATAATACCCGTCCGAGACGTTGTCGCTCTTTGCGAAAGTAATGTCGTGTGCCGTGGGATTGCCGAGCAGGTTGAAGCCTTTCAAATCGGCATCGCTGTTATTGTAAGCCAAATCAACCGTCTCGCTGTATGAGCCGACATTCAAAGATCCAGTCATACGAATGCTCTTGGATGCAGCGTTGGCATAAAGATATCCCATGCCACTCGCCAGCGTGAAGTTGTTGGATTTGTAGTTGATCCATTCCTTCCCTTCGCTATCGCCGTCTTCATCATAAGAGTAAAGGTCAAAGTCGCCCTCCACCATAGTGCCAGTGGGAGTGCAAGAGATGAACGGCGTCGCGATTGTGTACCATCCCCCATCGCCAGAATAGGCCGTAATGGACTTTTTCAGCGTGGCTTGAATGCCATCAACGGAGTGTTGCAGTTGCGCGCCGTCTTCCAAGACAAGATTGCCGGGTTGGTTGCAAAGCGCGACGCCAAAAACATTATTGGCCACGAGGACCACTCCTGAGTGAACGGTATGCTTATCAAAGGTGTTGAGGCAAGCGAGCGTTGTGTTTTCCGTGTGCTCGTATTCCTCGCTGCGGATGAAAAGGCAAACATCTTTTTGCCCGGAAGCGTAGCAAGAAAACAGGTTGTTTGAGTTGTTATACATGATAGTATGCCTGTTTACGTTTGAATCGATGGTTTTGATGGTCGCCTTGTTTCCACTAATCGAAATAGTCCATTTTACTGCATCCGTTAGCGTCGATTGTGTCCTTAGATAATTATTGCTTGTACCACCAGCGGCATAAAGGTATCCGCTATTGTTGGTGGCATCGAACAAAGTCCAGGCACCAGTTTCTCCTCCCAACCTCAACTCACAAGCATCGCCCAAAGTGGAAATGGCATTATTGTCGATAGTGACATCGGCAGCGGAACGATTGTTGGAATTCTGTGTTTTTCCCAAAGCCTTTTTATAATCCGCGTTCACAATGAGATACGTCCTTCCAGGCACAAGTTGTTCAGTTGAAGTAACAAGATAGTACTTTTGTTGATATGGCACTCCGATAAAGGTGAAGGATGCGCTCACCGTGACATCGCTCGCAGGCATCACAAATTGATTTCCAACGACTTCTATGGGGTTATTTGCAGCATCGGTGACCAACCAAGCATCCAATTCATAACCCTCGTCAGGTGTGGCTGTCAAGATGATGTTAGCCCCTTCAACGGCTTCTTCCACGTTGGCACTGATGCTGCCGTGTTCCACCGAGGCCAGCGTGATGCTGTAAGCCACAACCTTTTTATAAAGTTGGATTTCTTTCTGTGCCGCATAAGTGCCCGACTTGAAATAGCGGAAACGCTGTTGATCCGAATCCGCATTATACCTCAAATAAGCCCCACCAGAACTGACAATATTGGCATTCCCACCATCAATAGAAATGGAATTGACATAAGCAGTTGTCGTTGAACTTGAAAGTCCGTTAGCGTTACTGTTTTGGCCAATGTAATACCCACTTGCGCTCTTAATGAAATAACCGCCTTCAGTTCTGGCCGTAATCGTGAAGACAGCGGCATCAGTGGCATCGTCTGATACTATCA
The DNA here is from genome assembly GCA_902767725.1 of uncultured Bacteroidia bacterium. Taxonomy (GTDB): domain Bacteria; phylum Bacteroidota; class Bacteroidia; order Bacteroidales; family F082; genus Limimorpha. The sequence goes on from CACXIM010000043.1 coordinate 12,916, forward strand.
CGCCATCGGAAATGGAAACGCTAATGTTGTTGCCGACCGCATCCAAGGTGGTCAATGCGCCATTGAAGGCGACACTCTTGTTTTCACAGACAATCAGGTAATCGCCATCGGTGATTTCGTCTGAACTCGTCACTTTCACAAAGTCACCGTTGCCAACATTGCCGCCTCCTTGCCAGTTTGGATCCCAAATCCCGCGGGCATATTCCGGATGGTCGATGAAGGGGTTGCGGTTGTGCTGATAATCACTGTATATGACATTATTACGGTCAATTTCCTTCTGACTGACGGGATCATTGTCATTCCAACGCAGCAACATGGTAACAGCCCAAGGAAGGATCTCCGACTTGTTGGTCATGCCACTTGTTCCCCAATTGTCATCCTCTCCATAATAGCGCACGCTCATGTACATCAACGCACGGGCAAAGTCGCCTTTGTATTCGTCGATAGGCTCAAAAACGATGCCATTATAGCCCAAGGAATTCTTGCAAGAGCCTAACTTCGAACCGTTTTGTGAAGTCCACGAAGCAACATCCACTTCACCGAAAGGGTAATTGCTCCTTTTAGAATTCACAAAGCCATCGGTGGGGAACACATGGTGCAAGTCGCGGCTTGGAACAGCCTGGTCGTCGCCACTGAACCAACTTTGCGGCCACGAATGTTCACGGTTATAGCAGTCGCCTTCCTGAACATATTCGCCACATTGGTTTTGTCCCATTGAATAGGTATAAGGCGGCGTTCCATTCGGGATGTCGGAATACATATCCCACACCACGCCGTTGCCTTTATTGTCAGTGCTCCAGAAAGCATTCCAGATCTGTTGGTAGGGAATGGTCGTATGATCATCGATGATGTCATGCAAGGCCGCTTTTAGTTCATCACCAGATTTGCCAATGGCATCATTATAGTATCCATTAGGAATTTGGGCTTTGGTAATGAGGCTCGCCAAAGCCATTATGACAAGCATCACAAGACGGTTCGTTGTAAGTGTTTTCATAATCTGCAAAATCCTTATTATGAGTCTGCAAAGATACGAATTTTGATTAATCTTTTAGCGGTAATAATGTTTGAAACACAAAAAAAGACGGCATCTTTCGATGCCGTCTTTTCATTGAACTATATGAAACATTAGTTCTCCAACGCGCTGCCTTTTAATGTCGTATAGTTGATACGGAAGGCACTCACCTTACGGAGTTCCTGTTTCACGTCGGTGACAATACCCATACGGGTGTCCTTATGCACTTTCAGTGCCGTAGTCAACAGCGGGATGTCGGCAGGGTTACGCGAGTCGCGTTCCTTCTGGATCCAGTCGGCGATGTTTTCCGGCGTGGCGAAGGCGTCATCCAATTGGATACGCGATTCCGTACCGAGTTTGGTGTCACGAGGTGCGCCGATGTAGATGGAGCTCACCAAAGCCTTGTGCTCGAGTTTTTGAATTTCAGAGGCCTTCGGCAGAGGTGACGACTTCACCTTGAGTTCGACGTCACGCATCGTAGTCGTGATCATGAAGAAGAATATCAACATGTAGACGATGTCAGGCAGTGAAGAGGTGCTCACTTGTGGCACTTCCTTCTTTCCTTCTTTTCTGAATTTTGCCATATTTCTATCCTCCTTTAGTCTTTTTTGTAGTCAACGGGTTCGGCCTCACTGACACGCACAGGCACGGCCTCGTTAACTGCCTTGGTTTGTTCTTCTGTGAGTTGCTCGAGGGTCTTGCCCCACGTGTTCTTGGCAAGTTCTGCCTTCATTTCATTGAAGGCACGAGCCAACTCATTCTGCACGCTGATGTACATAGCATACGAAGTGCCGCGGTCGTTCTGGAGGGAGATAACACCTTTTGACATCTTGATAGTGCCAATGCCTTCGCCAAAGGTCTTGTCTTCCGTTTCAGGAGCGGTCTCATCGTTGGGGCGAGGAGTCATAAAGTCTTTGGCGAGGTCCTTCAGCATGGAGATGTCGCAAGGACGGCCATTGACCAATAACTTATCGCTCTTGTTTACCATCACATTCATCACGTTTCTTTCCTTAACCTTGGTGTCCTCTTGTTCGGCTTGAATCGGAGGGGGCAGACGACGGGTGATACCGTAGTCCACGTCCATCGAGGTCGTCATCAGGAAGAAACACAACAGCAAGAATGCTATGTCAGCCTGTGAACTCGAATTGATTTCTGGTGTTTTTCTTGCCATGATGAAATGATTTTACTTTTTAATTGCCTTGTAGATCACAGAGAAGAGGATGGAAACAAGGGCAACGCCAAGAGTGATATAGAAGAAGTTAAGACCCATTTCGACCAATCCGTGAGTCCTGCCTGTGTAGACAGTCTCTCCCGCAGGATAAGGCTTGGCAAAAGAGCCACTCGACATTAGATAAGCTACAACTGCAATAATAGCAAATGCAATGATGGCGATCAGTAGTGTCTTGCCGTTGACGCCTTTGACAGCGGCGGTGAAGATGACTGAAATCAATGCAATGACGATACCAAGTATAATCAAGATGTAGCCCCAATTCAGGAATAAGTTGGTGCGGCTGGCATCCTTCAGGCCGAGGTAGAAATACACACCCAAGCCGACGGTGATCAAGGCCAACAGACCAAATACCCATTTACCGATGTTTGAAAGCTTACCGTTCATGATTATTACTTATTATTTGTTGTTGTACTTAGCAAGAATGTCCATGAAGGAGATGGAAGCGTCTTCCATGTCGTTCACGATGCTTTCGATCTTAGAAGCGATGAAGTTGAAGAAAATCTGAAGGATAATAGCGGCAATCAGACCGAACACGGTGGTCAACAGAGCGACCTTCATACCGGAAGCAACGATCTGCGGGCTCATGTCACCAGCGGCGGCGATGTCGTCGAAGGCCTGGATCATACCGATAACAGTACCCATGAAACCGAACATAGGAGCCAAGCTGATGCAAAGGCCAACCCAGCTCAAGCCGCTTTCAAGCTTACCACCAGCGACGGAACCGTAAGAAACGATGGATTTTTCAACCTCTTCGAGTGACTGGCCATCCTGATAACGGATGAGGCCTTGGGTGAAGATGCTGGCCACAGGACCGCGGGTGTCCTTGCAGAGTTGTTTGGCACCTTCAACGTCGCCGTTCTTCATCTTGGCTTCAATACCAGCCAGAAGCTTCTTGGAGTTGGCGGTGGCTAAGGTCAGATAGATGATTCTCTCAATGGAGATGGCCATACCGATCAACAGGATGATCAACACGATACCCATGAAGGCCGGACCACCATCGATGAATTGCTTCTTGATGGCTTCACGGAAAGTGGTGGGCTCAGCCGTGGTAGCAGCAGGAGTGATTTCTTCCACAGTCTCAACGGGAGCAACTTCAGGTTGTTGTTCAGGAGCAACGGTCTGTTCCGTCTGCTCGGTTTGCGCTTGCTCATCTTGAGCAACGGCGAGATTGCTGAAACCAAAAGTCATAAGGCCAGCAACCATGAGGAAAGCAATTAATTTTTTCATAGTTTAGTTTGAATGTTTTGATTATTACTATTATGAATTACTTTGTTCTAATTAAACTATTCTTCTTTCCGCGGAGAGAGCGGGATTCGAACCCGCGGTACCCTTTTGGAGTACACACACTTTCCAGGCGTGCTCCTTAAACCACTCGGACATCTCTCCAAATGCCTTCCAACCAAATGCCTTCCAACCCCTCAAGCCTTCTCTGAAATCGTTGCCAAAAGTACAACATTTTTTCATTAGGCAAACAAAAAACTTTGTTTTTTTATTGCAATTATTATTCAATTGCTTGACTAATAGCCTCAAAGCGTCATTTCACCACGAATGGAATTCTGCATGATTTCGAGGATTCGCGCCTTGGGAAGCCCCTCACCAATGAGATACATCAGCTTGGCTACCGCGGCCTCAGTGGTCATGTCATGCCCGCTGATGACGCCTATGCGTGCCATGTCGAGGCTAGTCTCGTAACGACCCATCTCCACCGATCCGGCCTTGCATTGGGTAATGTTGAGGATGATGAGACCGCTGTCGATGGCCTGTTTGAGCGCGTCGAGGAACCATGATGCTGTGGTGGCATTGCCAGATCCGAAGGTTTCAAGCACCAGCGCTTTCAAACCCGGGGTCTTCAGGACATGACAAACGAAATCCTCGGAGATGCCCGGGAAGAGCTTCAAGATGCCGACATGACGGTCCATGCACGTGTGCACCTTCAGTTTCTTGAAATTGGGCTTCAGAATACGCTCCTTATTATATTTAATGTGTATACCCACATCGGCGAGGTTGGGATAGTTCGACGAGATGAAGGCATTGAAGTTCTCAGCATTGAACTTGGTGGCACGGTTGCCGCGCAGCAGCTGGTTTTGGAAGAAGATGCTCACCTCGGGGACAATCGGCGTGTCGTCGTCCTTGGCGGCTGCAATCTCTACGGCCGCCAAGAAGTTCTCACGGCCATCGCTGCGCACCATACCCATGGGCAGCTGCGAACCTGTGAGCACAACGGGTTTATTGAGATTTTCAAGCATGAAACTCAAGGCTGAAGCAGTGTAGGCCATGGTATCGGAACCATGAAGCACTACAAAGCCGTCGTAATGTTCATACTCATCCCCTATTTTCGTCGCCAAAAGAATCCAAAAATCGGGCGACATGTTCGACGAGTCGATGAGCGGGTCGAAGCTATAGAAATCTATCTGGTAGCCGAAATTCTTCAGCACAGGCAGATGGGTGTAGATATTGTCGAAATCAAATGGCACCAAGGCTCCTGTCTTGGAGTCCTGCATCATGCCAATGGTGCCGCCGGTATAGAGCACCAAGATGGATATTTCTTCGTTGCTTTGCATGGTTGCATTTATTATGAGGGTGCAAAGGTAAGGCTTTTTTCGTTTGCGTCACATAATTAACCCCGTTGAATCAAAGATTTCATTACCTTTGCACCATGAAAGTCATTGCCCGCATCCACACCGATTTCCCGACCAAGTTCGGCATTCCCCGACAGAGCGGCATCATCGCCTCGCTGCAAGGCCGCATCGTGTTTGAGCCCGACTACCGCATCGCTGAGGCTGTGCGCGGCTTGGAGGCATTCTCACACATCTGGCTCCTTTGGGAGTTTTCGGAATGTCTGCGCGACTCATGGTCACCCACCGTACGCCCACCGCGCTTAGGCGGCAATGTGCGCAAAGGTGTGTTTGCCACGCGCTCGCCTTTCCGTCCCAATCCCATAGGACTGTCGTCGGTGCGCCTCGAAAAGGTGGACTTTGATCCAAAACTCGGCCCCGTGCTCTACGTTTCGGGCGCCGACCTCATGGATGGCACGCCCATCTACGACATCAAGCCTTATATCGCCTACACCGACAGCCATCCCGATGCTGTCAGTGGCTTTGCCTCAACACCAGCGGAATACCTCTTGGAGGTCGATTGTCCAGAAGACTTGCTTCAACAAATCCCTGAAAGCCAAAGAGAAAGCCTCATCGAAGTGATGGCTCATGACCCTAGGCCACAATACCAAGCCGACCCTGAACGCGTGTATGGCATGGCGTTCGGTGAGATGGAGGTAAAGTTTAAGGTGGAGGGGATACTGCTGACTGTGTTAGCAATTAAGCCAAACACTTGATCACCGGCCCTTCGACCCTTCGACGGGCTCAGGGCTCAGGGGCCTGGTTTTATTCCTTATCCATTGGCTGGCCTTTGACTCCAGGCTTCAAGTAGGCTGGACGGAACGAGACATCCATGTTTTTTAGCTGCACGGCATCTTCAGAGGGATTGTAAACGAAGATCTTGACCTGTTGCGCAGCTCGCATAATTGAATCGACGGGCAAATCATAGGTGGCAAAATCCCATTCTCCTATCTTTTGGATTTGTGGTTTCACGTCATAATAACCAACTATGGCATTGTCCTGCGCAACAAGCATTTGGACAGCAAGTCGGGCATCATGCAAAGTGTCATTTTGTAGCATCATAAAGGCCACGTTCAGGCGCTCCCAATCCACACGAAGACTGTCAGTGGGCAGGGTCAATGTCGGGCCAAAAGGCGAGGTCGTATTCAATGTACACGTTTCGTCACCGAAATAATAATGGCCTATGTCGTATTTCAACGAGTCGGGATCATGGTATTCATTCGGATAAAAAGCTTTCAACGCCTCTGCCACGTTTTTGGCAATAATGCGGCGACCTTCCTCATAATAATGCTCCGTGGTCCAGTCCTGATCGATGAAATTGACGTCGCGCACCAGGTTGAAGTTGTCGACGACCGTGACACCTTCGAGATTTCCGTAGCGGTTCATCAGATAGTCATGATTCTGCTTCATCAGGTACATCAATTCCTTACCCACCATGCCGTTGACCTTGTCGACATTTTCCGCCATCAGGTTGAAAACCAGATGCCAGCCCCGTTTGCGGCACAAGGCTACAATGTCGTCGAAGTCCTTCACACGCGGGTTGTCGTCCCTGATTTGGAAACCATAGCTCTTGATATAATGGCAAGTTAACTCGGTCCATTTGGAGTCGTATTGTCCTTCGTAGTTGTTGCGTCCCTGCCAAGCCGTTGCCGAATCCCATTGGTAAACGTTATCCCATTCAAACTCGAAGGGGAACACCAGCGGGTCTTCGCGCCAATGTTGCTTCGTCAGCGAATCCATCTCCGCCTCGCTCCTGATGGGATAAGCCTTCAGTGCCAAAAGGAAACGGTTCATCAATGGCGGGTAGTTTTCCATGAGCACCAGCTGCTTCCGAAGGGGCGTCTCAAGATTCGAATAAATCCATCGGGCATCAAAAGAACGTAAGTTCATCGTCACCACCACAGTCTCAACCGGAGATTTCCTTGGGATGTTTTTCAGCATGTAGTAATAAGTCTGGGCATGCGAGGCTTCTTTGGTCACGTCGCCCGTCTTCACTCCAGGGAAATAGTCGCCGAGATAGGCGCTGATGCTCCTCTTGTTGGTTTCCCAATATCCACAGGTGATGTTCGACGACTCGCCCAGATAAACGATGCGGCAGCTGTCGTCCCTCATCTTCATCACCAGCCTGAGCACATCGGAATGCTCTTCCACGTCCTTTTCGAAAAACCATTGGGTGTAGATCCAGTTCAGGACGAAAAGCAGCGCGGCAGCCATCAATATGCGAATCAGGAACTTCTTCATGGTCAGAACTGGAAATAGATGAACGGGAAACTATTGACACTCGAACAGGCTACCGTCATGAAGATGAGCAGGCCATAGATGAACCACCGCAAAACCAATGGTTTGTTGTCGCACCATTGGTCGAAGCGGCTGTTGAAGAGCAACAAGTCGGAAAGGATGAAGAGGCCTAAATAGAGCCATATCTCGGGCTTCACGCCGAGGCTTTCACCTCCACCAAAGTTGGTAACTGCTGCCACGAACATGTCTTTCATGTTGGCAAAGTCGGTGGCACGAAACATCACCCAGAAGAGTGTAACCAACACAAAAGTCTTGGCAATACGCAAGGCATCTAAACCGACACCCAACCACTTGGACTGCGTTTCCTTTTCGGGGAAACGGTTGCGCAAGGCCTTTTCGATGATATGCAACAAGCCATGGGCAAAACCCCAAAAGAGGAAAGTCCAGGCCGCGCCATGCCAAATGCCACTCAGCACGAAGACAACCAAGATATTGAACGCCCAGCGCCCAAATTTGACTCGACTGCCTCCGAGAGGAATGTATACATAGTCGCGGAACCAAGTGGACAGTGAGATATGCCAGCGATGCCAAAACTCAGCGATACTCTTGGCCAAATAGGGCGTACGGAAGTTGTCGCTGATGTCAAAACCCATCAGCTTGGCTGCGCCCAAGGCAATGGTGGAATAGCCAAAGAAGTCGCAATAGATCTGGAAACTATAAAAAGCCATAGCCAGCATCACGCTCCATGAATTAAAGCTAGATGGATCGGCATATACTTTGTCGACGTATGCCCCCAAATGGTCAGCCACCACCATCTTGATGAAGAAGCCATAAATAATCAGGCGCATGCCTTTCGAGATGTTCTCATATTGGAACTCCTTCTTCTCGTGCAGTTGCCGCAACAGATTACCCGGACGTTCGATGGGGCCCGTGACCAATTGAGGGAAAAACATCACGTATAGAGAATAGTAACCGAAATGACGCTCTGCCTTTTGGTGGCCACGATACACCTCGATCACATAGCTCATGCTTTGGAAGGTGTGGAACGACAAACCGATAGGCAAGATAATATCCGTCACCCAATGCCACTCAATGCCCATTTGTGCACAAAGCAGCGACAAGTTTGCCGTTAGGAAATTCAAATACTTGAAAATCATCAGCACCATGAGCGTGCTCACGATGCTGATGACAAGGAAGGTTTTTTTCAGTTTGGCTCGGTCGGCATATTTCTCCATGAGCACACCTGCCGAAAAGTCGATCACGATGGTGACCAAAAGGATGAGGATGTACTTGGGCACAAACCACATGTAGAACGTGCAGCTGGCCGCGAGCAACATCACCCATCGCAGCTTTTGTGGCAGCACATAGAAAAGCAATACCACAATGGGCAGGAAGATAAGGAACTCTATGGAGTTGAAGACCATGAGGCCGTTTGCTTATTTGATTTTCTTTACCGCTGTCTGCAAAATCTTGTCACCTTGGCTCTTGTCGTAGATGTAGACCATCAGGTAACACTCTTCAGCATTATAGTCGGCATTGATTTCGGTGCTATAGCTGAAAGAGAAAGTATCGTCGGAATCCACATGATAATCTTCGAACGCCTCGCCGTAGGCACCATTGATTGTGCCTCGGAACACGTTACGGAACACGTATTCCTTATCGACACCACCAGGAATGGTTTGCCAACCAACGATATTGTCCTCCACCAAACAAGCCGTGATGTAGAACTGTCCATCCATGTCATTCAATGCGATGGCTTGGGCCGACACCTGAAGTTGGCGATCGGCTTCGTCATAGCGGGCACCAACAACAATCTCAAACGACTGTTCCTCTTCCAAAGCAGCAGTCACAGGAGCATCGATTTGCCCTTCATTGAATGTGTTACCATCCGTCAGGGCCACATGGTCGACAGCAAACAACGGATTCGCGTCATGGTTGTTATACCATTCAGTGCCTTCTTCCGTTAGAAAATTGGGGAAACTGCCAATCGGCTGGGCCAAATAGCCAGCATGAACACTCATGATAAAGATATGGTCCTCATCCAATTGATGCTGAAGACTATGGGCATATTCAGCGGCGGCAGGGCAGTTGACGCAACGTGCGCCAGTGAAGTCCTTGATCAGCACCGTCTTGCCTGTAGGCACTACCTCTCCACCTTCCACAACGACTGTCACCGTATAGACCGCCGTCGTGCCGTTTTGTGCCGTAACAGTATACGCCACGGGATTGGTAAAATCTTGTGCCTCACCCGACGCTGGACTGATCGTGGCACCTTCCGATATCTCGATGGTTGGGGCAAGTTCAGTAACATCAGTACCTTGCGGCATCTGCACCGTCACCATTTTGCCAACCTCATCAATCGCGCCTTCCACACCGTCGATGACGAATGAGAGTATACTTTTCTCGTTGTCGGCATCATGCACGACTGCCTCCACCATATACTGAGCGGTGGTGCCATTCATAGCCGTCACGGTATAGTAGACGGGGTTGGTGAAGTCTTGTGCCACACCTGATTCGGGTTCAATGGTAGCGTACGTCGAGACGACGATATGAGGCGTCAAATGGCTCACGTCCGTGCCCGCAGGGAAATCCAGCACCACGATCTTTGAGCTTTCGTCAACAGTGCCAGTAACATCATTCACCTCAAATTTCAAAATCGCTTTCTCATCGTCTGCACCTTGGATATAAGGCTCCTTTTCGACATCGCAGGCGTTCATGCCAAACATGACTGCCAGCACCATCAATCCTATTCTTATAATACCTTTCATTGTTCTGATTTTTAGGATTTAAGGATTTAAACATCAATTAAAAACTCGTCGAGACGGTCAGCGACACGCCGCTGGATGCGGGTACCGTGCGGCACACACCGCCCACACAGACCACACCTTCGCTTTGGCGACCTGCGCTCAGCATGACACGGGTGGCGTCGTGAATATAGGTGACCGTGCCCGTGAAGTAATGGTCACGGTACTCCTCTACAGGGTTGCCATAGTTCCACTTGTCGGCGATGGAGAACGACCAATGCGGGTTGACGGAGTATTCAAGCAAAGCCGCAGCCCAGTCGCCACGTTTTTGGAAGTCTTTCTTCTCGCTTTCCTCAACCTCGTAACCTTTGTGGACTTCGTTTTCCCACAAGCCTTGGAGTTCGAGACGTAAGCTTTGGCGTTTGTTAATCTTATAGGTCACGTCCATGAAGCCAATGTTTGCCTTCACGACGGGTGCACCGGCATGACCTTCGATGGTCTCAATGTCGTAATACAAGTTGATGTATTGCGCGGTGAGGTGCCAGTCTTTGTTGATCTTCTTGTCAATCTCAAAGTTGATGTCGCGGAAGAAGCGGTGGTCGCTGACGGCGAAGAACTTGGACGTATAGCCCAAAGTGCCAGCTTGGTTCAGGCCCATCTCGTTGCCAAACCTAACGGAGTCGCGCACGATGTCGTTCACCTGACTCATGTTGAAGGCCAACTTGGTACCATATTTACCGCCAAGGGCCGTGCCCTTCGGGATGGTATAGTTGATTTGCAGTTGAGCAGCCATCTCGCCGTTGGGTTGGGTCGAATAGGTGTACATCGACGGCAAACTGTGGGTGTGGGTATAATTAATAGGTGGAATGAAGTTGATGTCAAGGTCATTCTGCTTGCCTGTGTACATCGACTTGAAGCTCATGTTATCGATGCGTTTCACTTGCAACACGGCGCCGAAGCCCTGCTGTGAGTAACTCAGCGACGACATCAAGGCACGACCTTCTTTGTAGATGAAATTGTTGATGGCAGAAGGATCGTTGATCTTATAGGCATACTCGGTGCTGAAGGCGAAATTGCCATAGCCCAAGTTGATGCGAGCAGCAGCGGCACTTACGTTCTCGGGTATGTTGTAGAACGAGCTCTGGTCGGCCTGTTTCTTGCTGACGAAGCTGCCGCCGAGGCTCATTCTGAATTGGGATTCGTTCATCGCAGGAATGCTCTGGTTGAGGTCCCATTCGGCATCCACGCCGCGCACGACGCCACGATAGTCGTCGTTGCCCATGTCGCGCTCAAGATACGGTGACCAGAAGAAACGTTGGCGACCATAAACGCCTTTCAATGTGACACCTTGAGTAGGACGTAACACCACGCGCGCACCACGCAAGGCATTGTCCATACCCAGTGACCATTCTTCGTAAGTGCGGAACACAAGACCGCTACCGAACTGGTCGTAAATGTCGCCCACGGTCATGCCAATGAAGCCGTTGTCGTAAGTAGCAAAGAAGTTGGCAAGACCTACGCCGTTCAGTTCACTGCGGAAACCGTTCAATTCGGGCATGAAAGCCTCAAAACGAAGGCCTGCCGAGAAGTTGCCGTTGGTGTAGTTCACCTTGCCGAAGCCATTGAGGCCAAGTTTCTTGCCTTTCAGGTCATTAATGCCGATGCCTTCGTCGAGCATATAATACTGGGCGTCTGTCTGGAAGCTGCCGCTCACCTGACCGCCTTCAACAAATGACTGAGCACTCGCTCTGAAACTGAAGCCCAGGGCGAGTGTGAGTAAAACTAGTATGTGTTTGCGCATAAATGTATGTTTTTGACATGGGAAACGAGACTGCGGGACGCGGGACAAGAAATCGTGTCTCGCGTCTCAAAGTCTCGCGCCAATGAATCACTTTTTCTTCTTTGCAAGTTTTAGGATTTCTTCATAAAGGTCATCTTCAGCACCATCGATATAGCCTGTATGTTGATAAACGAGCTTGCCGTTGCCGTCGAAAAGGAAAGTGTGTGGTGGATTGCTGACGTTCATGGCCCGTTTCAGGTCGCTATTCACATCCAGAAGCACATCAAAATCCCAGCCTTTGCCTTCCACCACGGGTTTCACCTTGGCCGTGGAACGCGAGTCGTCGATAGAGACGGCATAAAGCTTCACGCCAGTCTCGGCTTTCCAATCATCGTACACATCGTTGATGGCATTGTGTTCCTTGATACATGGACCGCACCAAGTGGCCCAGAATGTGATGACAATGGGTTTTCCATCGTTGTTGAGTTTGGCAATGTTTACGTCCTTACCTTTCAGATTCTTCAAGGTGATGTTCGGCAAGTCTGATTTCGTTTGCGCATGAAGGCCCGACACCATCAGAGCCATCAGCAAAAGTGTCATAAGTTTTTTCATTGATTTAAAAATTGATTTAGTATTCAAGAATTTAAAGATTCAACATTCAGCATTCAACATTCTCTTCAAGTTGGCAATAGATTTCGAGCAATTTGCAATACTGTTCCGCTCTGATGCTCACCTTTTTGATTAGATTGGGAATCAGAACACATTCTCCTGCTTTTACAAAAACCGAGCCATTTTCCCAATTCAACGAAAAATAACCTTCCAACGGCATCAAAATGACGAAAGAATCAAGGTTGGAATAGTCCTTTTCCATCTCGCCTTGAAGTTGGAGGAGGTTGGTGACAAAGTATTGGCAATCAACGACGGGAACGGTCTTGTTCATCACATCTGGCACCACAGTTTTATATTTTTCGGGCATCGTTCCGTCAATGGCTTCCACCGACTGCGGGATATGCAACTCGCGTCGCATGCCGGCCACGTCGATACGGTCCCAATCGTAGATGCGGTAGGTGGTGTCGCTGGTCTGCTGGATTTCGGCCACCATGATGCCAGGCCCCAAGGCATGGACACGACCTGCCGGAATGAAGAAGACATCGTCTTTCATCACCTGCTCATGGTTTAAAACTGATTGCAGTTTGTTGTCCTTCAATACATTGACATAATCCATCCGTGTCAATTCACGATTGAAGCCCATGACGAGTTCGGCATCTTGGTCGGCCTGCATCACATACCACATCTCAGTCTTGCCGTTGCCCAAGTCACGTTTCTGAGCCAATTCATCGTCGGGATGCACTTGTACCGAAAGCCAGTCGTTGGCATCGATGATCTTCAGCAACAAAGGAAATTGCTCGCCGTATTTGTCGAAGACACTCTCGCCGACCAGGTCGCCCATAAAAGTTTCCACCAAGTCGTTGATTTCGTCTCCTTTGAAGTCACCATTGGCGACTTCGCTCTGTTCGTCCCAAATGCCTGATAGCAGCCACACCTCACCACAGTTGGGCAATGGGCCATAGTCCATGCCCAGCACTTCCTTGATTTTTCGACCGCCCCAGATTTTGTCTTTGAAAATGGGCTTAAACTTCAGAGGATACAAAACTGATTGCATCGTTTTCAAAAATTTGGTTGCAAAGATAAGATTAAAACCGAAACGCATTGCAAAAAACAGTAGTTTTGTGGCAAATTTCAAGACATGCAAAACCTCATCGAACTGCGACATATCCTCCACGCTCACCCAGAACTATCAGGACATGAGGCGCTGACCAACAAAATCCTGAACGAATGGGTAAAGCAAACCCACCCCGACCAAATCATCGAGAAAATCGGCGGCTACGGACTGGCTGCTGTTTATAAAGGTGCAAAACCCGGCAAGTGCATCCTCATCCGTGGCGACATTGACGCGCTGCACATCCCAGAGCCGAACGACATCCCCTATCGCTCACAAAACCAAGGTGTTTCGCACAAATGCGGCCATGACGGCCATGCCACTATCCTCTGCGGTTTGGCCCAATGGCTCGGTGAACAGCGTCCCGACCAAGGTGAGGTGGTGCTGCTGTTCCAGCCTGCCGAGGAAACCGGACAAGGCGCCCAAGCCATTATTGACGACCCGCAGTTTGAACAAATCAAACCCGATGTGGCTTTCGGACTTCACAACTTGCCTGGCTTTGAGAAAGGCCAAATCATGGTGCGTGATGGTTGTTTTGCGGCGGCTTCATTTGGCTTGAAACTCTGTTTTGACGGTCGCACGGCACACGCCTCTCAGCCCGAGACGGGACATAGCCCTTCGGAACTTCTGGCACAACTCATCCACCATCTGGAGAAGAAACGCGAGCAGCTGAAGGCCGTGAAGCCTCTGACCACCTTCGTCATCACCCATGCCACGCTTGGTGAGGAGACCTTTGGCGTCGCCCCTGGCCATGCTGAGATTTGGCTTACGCTGCGCAGCTTCAACGACCGCAATCTGGAACTGATGTCAACGGAAATCATCGAATTCTGTCGCGCCAAGGCCAAGGATTATCTCTTTGGATTCAGTTTCTCCGAACACGAAGCCTTCGCCGCCACCAACAGCGACGCCAACTGCGTAAAAACCATTGAACAAGCTGCAAAGAACCTTGAATTAATTCTCGGTCATTTGGATGAGCCTTTCCGCTGGTCGGAGGACTTTGGAAGGTTTGGAAACGTCTGCCCTATCGGCTTCTTCGGCATTGGTTCAGGCTTGGAGCAGCCTGCCCTTCACGACCCCATGTTTGATTTCCCGGATGATATTTTGGAAGTGGGGATGGGGATGTATTGGGAGATTATCAGACTAACTTTAGAATCTCCCCAATAATCGCCCGCGAATAAGCATTCGCCACCTCAATGATGAACTTACCGAAGTCGACACGGGCGTTGTGATCGGCGGTGTCGCTGATGGTGCGGATGACCGTGAAAGGCACATTGAATTCCAAACAGACCTGCGCCACTGCGGCACCTTCCATCTCGACACAGAGCACATCGGGCAACAAACCCAAGATTTCCTCGCGTTTCTCATTGCTGTTGATGAACTGGTCGCCACTGGCGATGTCGCCGAAATACAGGGCCGGGGCGAGATTAAACTCCTTCACTGCCTCTTCGCCCACCATGGTTTCCACACCTTTATTCAAAAGGTTGGTCACTGCCTTGCCCGCCAACTCGGTTAGCGCAGGATCGCTATCAACGTAAACACGGTTGAGCAAGGGGAGCTCGAAGCGCGAAATGATGGGTCGGGCGTCCAAATCATGCTGGACAAGCCGCTTAGAGATAACGATGTCACCCACCTTGAGGCCTTCGGCCATGGCACCTGCGGTGCCGATGAAAAAGAGGTCGGTGACACCAAACTCCTGTACCAGTAAAGTCGCCGTGATCGTCGCAGCCACCTTACCCCATTTGGAGAAGGCCACCACACACGCAATGCCATTAATCTTGCCTACGACAAACTCACGGTTCGCGATTTTGACTACGGTTTTGTTCGTCAAGAGAGCCTTAACCTCATCGATTTCCTCGGCCATAGCGCCGAGTATACCTATCGTTCTATCCATAGAAAAAACGCCAAAAGCCCGTTAATATATGCGAATCATTTTGACCTTGGCTTCCGGCTTAAAGGTAGGATTCTTTATGATGGCGCCCTCATCGCTTGTGACTTCGGGGAGTTTGCCGTCAAAATCCTCCGGTGCCACCATAAACTGTGTGCCGCCTGCATCCAGACAGATATCGCCCATGACCATAAGACTTGTGAACAAATCAGGGTAGGCGGCCAGCACATCGCTGACATTGCTGCCCACATGGATGTTCTTCTCACTCTTATACTGGTCGGAATAGATGTTGATTACACTTATAGTATTCGTGAAAGCATTTTTCTCAAAATCATAATCTGGTTCCAGCTTCGCTAACAATTCACCATCCTTTTTAATGGCATACTTGATTTGTTCCTCGCCTTCCGCCATATAGGTCACTGGCTCTACAGTGCAACCATCCATCTTTTCTGGAATCTCGGCGCCAATCTTCAAGGCGTCCCAGTCAAAAGGCGTTTCCGCGACTTGTACTTCATCGGTTACTACAGGAGTTTCTGAAGCGTTTCCATTAGTGACGCTTTCGTTCGTCTTCGGCTGATTGCCACAAGAGGCCAGGCAAAAAGCCAATCCTAAAGCAAGGATAAGTTTTGTGATTTTCATGATTCTCAATTTTAGTTTTGCAAAACTACGAAAAAAACACCTACATTTGCAAAAATTTAGCGAATGAAGAAAATTTGTATCTTTTGCGGTAGCAGCATGGGATTCGACCCGATTTACAAGGAAAAAGCCGCGGAATTGGGGCATGTATTGGCCGACCATGGTTGTGAGCTACTCTTCGGTGGTGGCAGCGTGGGCCTGATGAAAGTCATCGCCGACGTGATGATAGAACGCGGTTGCAAGGTGACCGGCACCATCACAAAGCACCTACTCGACATGCACGTCGGACACGACGGCATCGACGAGCTCATCGTGGTAGAATCGATGGCCGAACGAAAGAAAATCCTCGAGGACATGGCCGATGGCTTCATCGCTCTGCCAGGCGGCATCGGCACCATGGACGAGTTCTTCGAGGCCTACGTGCTCAGCCAACTCCGTGTCTTCGACAAGCCCGTCGCGCTCTACAACGTGAACGGCTACTACGACGGCATCGTGGAGTTCATCCAACACATTGCACATGAAGGTTTCATGCGCAAGGAGCACGCCGAGAACCTCATCGTCAGCGCCGATGCGAAGGACCTCCTGACCAAGATGGAGCAGTTTGAGCCCGCTGACGTGACGAAATGGGTGGTTGAAATCAAGGAACAAGTGAAGTAGTTTAGAGTTGAGTGTTTAGAGTTTAGAGTTAATACCAGTCCCGTAGGGACAACAGGATAATAAGCAGGCGGTGAAGCGCAGCGGAGCCCCTGCTCTTAAAAACAACAAGACCATGATAATAATAGGAATAACAGGAACACTCGGTGCAGGCAAAGGCACCATCGTCGACTATCTCGTCAAGGAAAAAGGCTTCGTGCATTACTCGGTGCGGGCCTATATCACAGAAGAGTGCCAACGCCGCGGGCTTGAGGTGAACCGCGACACCCTCACCATGGTGGGCAACGACCTGCGCGCTGCACATTGTCCGAGCTACATCACCGACCAGCTCTTCGAGCGCGCCAAAGCCGAAGGCAAGAATGCCGTCATCGAGAGCGTACGTACACCAGGCGAGATTCATTCTCTGCGCGAGAAGGGCGAGTTCTACCTCTTCGCCGTCGATGCCGACCGTAAGATCCGCTACGACCGTATCTACCTGCGTGGCTCGGAGACCGACCATATCGACTTCGAGACCTTCGTGGCCAATGAGGAACGCGAGATGACCGCCACCGACCCCAACAAGCAGAACCTCGGCGCCTGTATCAAGGAGGCTGACTTCGTCTTCATGAACGACGGCACCATACCAGAGCTGCACCAGCAGGTGGAAAAAGTGTTGACACAGTTGCATGTGCGTCCCTCCTGGGATGACTATTTCCTCAACTTGGCCGACACCGTCAGTGAGCGTGCCACCTGCAACCGTGGGCGTAGCGGATGCGTTATCGTGAAAGATAAACAAATCCTAGTGACGGGCTATGTGGGCTCGCCCAAGGGCCTTCCCCATTGCGATGACGTGGGGCACTTGTTCCGCAAGGTCATCCATGAAGACGGCAGTGTCACCCAGCACTGCGTACGCACCGTTCATGCCGAGCAGAACGCCATCTGTCAGGCCGCTCGTAGGGGCATCGCCTTGGACGGCAGCACATTATACTGTCGAATGACCCCTTGCCGCACCTGCGCCATGCTCATCATTAACTGCGGCATCGTCCGCGTGGTGTGCGAACGCCGCTACCACGACGGCGCTGAAACCGAGGAGATGTTCAAACAAGTAGGAATCTCGTTGGAATACAAATATGACGAGGTACAGCAGTATGAGGGACAACGCTGCAATTAAACCTTCTTTCCCACAAAACGGACCACTAGACCCAGCACCGCAAAGCCCATCAGGAATGCCACCCAAGAGGGCAGTCCCAAAGACGTAGGCAACACGCCCAACAGCATCGTCACACCACCTACGGTGAGGGCGTATGGCATCTGCGTCCTGACATGCTGCAAATGGTTGCAACTCGAGGCTAAGGAACTCATAATCGTTGTGTCGGAAATTGGGCTGCAATGGTCGCCCATGACGGAGCCCGCCAGCACCGAGGCCACCACATTGTAGAACAAAGGCATGGTAGCATCGACACTCATGCCTTGCTCTTGGCAAAGCAGCCACGAAGCCGGCAAAATCAAAGGATAGAGGATGGCCATCGTGCCCCACGAGGTGCCCGTCGAGAAACCGATCAAAGCAGCCAAGAGGAAGGTCAACACGGGAACCACTACGGGCGATAGCGACCATTGCACCAGCAGTTGTGAAACAAATTCTGCTGTATGCATATCTTTGGTCACCAAAGCGATGGACCAAGCCATGGTCAGAATCAGCACCGCGTTGAACATGCTCTTGAAGCCTTCTACCATCTCCTCCATGATCTTTCCAAACTTCATGTCGCCCCGCAACATAGTCATCACGATGGCGGTGAGTAGTGAGAGCACCGAAGCCCAGAGTAAAGCCTTATAGGAATTGGCTGCACCTATGGTTTCGGAGAGTTTGGAAAAGAAGCCCGTTTCTGTCTGCCACACCGATGCATCGTAACCCGTGGCTATCAGTCCGATGATGGTACCGAAAATCAACACAGCCAATGGAATTAAAGCATCGATGATATGGGCAGGTCTCAATACGCTGTTCGACATATCCGTTTCCATGAAAGAAGCAATGCGCGCCTTGCGTTCAGCCTTCAGCATAGGGCCAAAATCACGACCGCTGAAGATGATCATCAGCACGAAACCGAGGGTCAAAAAAGGATAGAAGCTATAAGCCAAGGAATGGAAAAACACTGAATAAGCCGAGACATCCAATCCAATGGCGTTGATGCCATCTTGGATGTAGCTCAGCTCCGCACCAATCCAAGTCGTAACGAAAGCAACGGCCACGACGGGTGCCGAAGTGGAGTCGACGATATAGGCCAGTTTTTCGCGCGACACCTTGAGCTTGTCGGCGATAGGACGCATGGTGTTGCCCACCACAAGGGTGTTGGAATAGTCGTCGAAGAAAATGCAAAGATCCATGAAGAACGTCATCAGCTGTCCCGAACGCGCCCCTTTTGCCTTTCGCGACAGCCAGTTGACCACACCCTGCATGCCACCGTTGGCCGTGATGATGCGCACCATACCGCCAATGAGAAGCGTAAAAACGATAATCGTCACATGGTCGGCGTCAAACAACGAGCCTACGACGTAGGTATCGACCACACGCAGCAGTCCGCCACCCAAGGCCGAGGCTGGACTCGCCCCGCCATACAGGGCCATGAGGAAAGTGCCCGTCAGGATACCGACAAAGAGCGACGAAATCACCTCTTTAATTAATAGGGCCATCGCAATGGCCACCAAAGGCGGCAGAATCGACATCCACAACGGCATTGGGCCCTCAACGGGACCAAGCACATAAAGCAACACAATGCTCAATGCCATAACGGCAAGCACCACCACCCAAGCTATCCATTTCCTCTTCATAGGCACAAAATGAGGCTCAAAAATACGATTTTTTGCATAAAAAGCGTTTAACTAAAGCTTTTTGGTCTTATTTTTGCACTAAATTATTATTTGGCAACAAATAAACTATGAAATCAAAACGATTAATCATGAAAAAAACTCTCATCATTGCATTATGCAGCCTTGCAGTCATCTTTACGGCCTGCAAGAAACCCGTTGAGCCTACGCCCGAGCCCGTTGACTACACCACAAACTACGTCGGTGATTATCTCGGCCAGTTTACGCTCACCATCACCTCGATGAACAACCAGCAGCAAACCGGTATGGCCTTCCCCATCGATAGCATCGGCATGGTTATCGCCAAAGGCACAGAGAACAATGCTCTTATCGCCTCCATGACCGTTGACGACGAAACACATCAAGCCTTGGGAACCGCTGCAAACGACAAAGCCACCTTCGAACCACTCCACCTTGTCATCGACGAAACGCATCAAATCAGCAACCCATACCTTTTCAACCTTGACCTGCAATTGGAAGGCACCAAAACCGAGGGCGACACCTTGAACATCACAGGCTCCTTTACGGGCAATGGATCGGCCACCTTTATGGGTCAGGAACAGATTTTTGAAGAAGTGTCGGGGACCCTGAGC
Source organism: uncultured Bacteroidia bacterium (assembly GCA_902767725.1). GTDB lineage: Bacteria > Bacteroidota > Bacteroidia > Bacteroidales > F082 > Limimorpha. Next base: position 32,865 of record CACXIM010000043.1, read on the forward strand.
GGAAAACTCGTAAAACAACAAACAAAATAGCATATCATCATGAAGAAATTCACATTATTCTTGGCTTGCTGCATCGGATTGATGCTCTTTGCCAGCTGCAAGAAAGACCCAATTGCCCCAACCATCACCCTCATGCAAGGCGAAGGCTATCTGACCGAAAATGCCCATTTCTATGCTGAGGAAGAACTCTTGATTGGCTATGTTGCCACAGGCGAGAAACTGACCATGGTCGAGACCACCATAAAGCAAAACGGAGAATTCATCAGCTCTTATCCCATAACCTTTGACGAACAACCCTCTATCTCTTACTCCTTCAACATTAGAATCGGAGAGACTGGCCCCCTGACTATCACATGTACCGTAACCGATGCAGCTGAACAAACCGCCTCTGTAAGCATCAATGTATTCTGCGAAGAGAAACCTAACGCCAAGTTTTTGGGTGAGTATCAAGGCAACGCCCTCTTCAGTGGCACCATGGAAGCCAGTGTAACAGGCATGGACCCAATTCAACAAGAAGTCACCAACATAGAAATGCCTACAATCCTCACCATCAGCGAAGGCGAAACCATGAATGAAGTCGTGGTTACCTACAAAATCAACGAACAGGAATCAACGGCCAACGGAACCGTGGATGGCAACAAAGTTAACATCGTATTGGCCGATGTCCCCTATACCTTCAACTATCAAATGAACGGATTCACCATCTCGCCCACCTTGGTCTTGAACTTAAACCTGGTTGCCACTTTGGTCAACAATCAACTGCAACTTGAAGGGACCTGCAATGGGAATGGCGAAATCAACCTGTTTGTCTACAACGGCACCATGTCCATTTATGGCAATATAGGCGGAAGCCTCACCAAAGAATAAAGAAAAACCGAACAAACATCATCATGTTCAAACCAGTTCCATACAAAAGCATTGCGGCCTTTGCCGTGATGCTTTTTTTGCTTGTGGCTGGCGTCGGCTGCCACCCCACAAAAGGCATCGACCTCCTTTCGATGGACCTCGACGACTACCAGCCAATCGACGAGTTTGTTGAGGCCTACGATAACCTCAGCAGCCAAGAGCAACAACAATCGGATGCGCCCTACGACTTGGAGCAGACCATCCGCGTCATTAACGCCATGGAGCTGGCACAGATGCATGCCGAGAGCTTCGACGACTTCCTCGACTACATGGCCAGCCAAGACTACACGGGCGTGGCTCCTGACGTGCTGGAAGCCAAACGCAAGCTCTTTCCCCTGCTGGAATACACCTACAAGCTGCAACAACAAGACGAAAAACTGAGCAATATCTGGATGCTCATGCGCAGCGTGGCCCGTGGCGGCGAAAGTCTGATGGATGACACCTCTTTGGTAGAGCTGATCATGATGATGCACAGCGACATCTTCGCCCTCTTCCACCTGGCCTCGGGCGGCGACATGGAAAAGAGCCTTGACGAAGCCTTTGCCCAATATGAAAAAGACAACAAACTGAAAGCACAAATCCGCGAAGACCTCGACCGCCTGCGCGAGTCGTACCGCAACTATCTGGAATACTATGTTCCCATCTACAAAAAATACATGGGAGAGTATGATGCCCTATGCGTCGAGAAAGACCGTGCCTACTTGGACCTCTATGGCGGCAGGGCTGACGAAGCATTGGAACACACCCAGAACATCCTCGACAAATATCCTAACAACGCCGAGGCCATGCTCCTGCAGTCGATGGGACTCATCCTTGAAAGCGCTTCCGAGGCCCAACCCAAGCCTAGCATCAGCATGAACGACATCGAGACAGGACAGCCGCGTCCCGACAACGAAGAGGAAGAGCTGCCTCAACTGCCTATGAGCACCAAGCAACGCGAGGCCAACGACATGTTGAAACGCTACACCGAGCTCTACCCCACCCGCACCGCGCCGGCACTCATGCTTGAAGGCTTGCTTTATCAGCAGTTGGGCGACCAAAACACCGCCATGCTGCGCTTCCATCAAGCCTCGGTGGAATACCCACGTCAGGCCGAGCGACTCACCGACATGCTCGACGCCTACAACATGCGCACCTACCTGACCAAGACCCAAGAGGGGCAATACCTACGCCGCCTCTATGCCTCCACCATGGAAGGCTACGGCCTCTTCAGCCCTAACTTGCAAAAGGCGCGTTACCACGCCAGCCAAGGCGACATGGACGAGAGCCGCAAGGAGATCTTCAACCACTTCTTCCGTCGTGGCAACCAAGGCATCTACGACGAGCTGCTTTCCGACATGCAGTTCTGCGAGGAAAACCTCTACGGTCCCTTCAAGAGCCTGCTTATCGAGCAGTCGTACATCGACGTCAGCGTTGAGCCCACTTCGAGCTGGGTCTTCTGGAAAGACAAGAGCGAAGTGCGTGTCAGCCTCAGCAACCGTTCCGACCTGAGACTCGAGAACGTGCGCGTCTTCCTCTGCATCCACTACACCGACATGTACAAGGACGAATACGACGTGGTGAAGGTACCCAAGACGCAAAGCGTCATCGAGCCCCACACCACTGCCGACCTTGATGTTGTTGAGTTGAAATACAAAGACAAAAACTACGACGACATCACCCGCATCCGTGCCATCGCCATGACCGACGACCGCATCTGCTGGATTGACGAGGTGAAATACAAGCAGGCCAAGGCCCTTGCGCCCAACCGTGGCGACAACAGCAACCTCAATGCATGGCAACAGCGCGACCGAGAGGAATATCTCAGCAGCTACTCGCTGGAGCCCCAGAAACTGCAGCAGACTTTGCGCACCGGCGTCATCGTGTTGCCTCCCGAAGTCGACCCGACCGAAGAGAGAAGCACTTGGAAATCCATCAAAGGCTGGTTCAGCCGCCCCGACAACACGCTCAGCATCGAACTGCCGCGTGCCCTCGTGATGGCCGACCCCGTGTTTTCCATCCGTCCCTTGGATGCCGCTGATGCCATGCAGCCCGACGAAAACTACCTCTCAGGCACAGCCATCCATCTGCATTTCGACTACGTGCCCGAGCTGAACGAGATCTTGCCGCTGTATATTTACACTGAGGCGGCAGACTTTAAGGTTGACATCCTCTACCGCGGGAAGGATTCCACTGTGCAGGCAGTGACTATACTACGGCAATAGTATAGGCCGTGTGTCGAAGACACACCATTCTATTTACCCCACATATCGTGTGGGGAGGACACCTATCGAGGCATCGCTATGGCGTGTCAGAGACACGCTACTAGGGTGTATCGAGACTGACATAGCATACTGATGTAGTAGAGTGGGACTGCTCAGATGACCCCACACTGCAGTGTGGGGTATATAAGATAGCGGGTCTTCGACACGCATTTCAGGAGAGCGATAGAAAAGAAAAAGGATGGCCGTGGCCATCCTTATCATTGGTAGCGGGGGGAGGATTCGAACCTCCGACCTCCGGGTTATGAGCCCGACGAGCTGCCTCTGCTCTACCCCGCATCGTGCGAATAATCTCGGAAAACAAAAAATTTCGCTCCCGAAATCGGCTGCAAAAATAATAATTTTGTTTCTTTGCAAGGCAAAAAACAAGAAATTTTTTTCATTATGGCACATAAAGCAGGCTATGTCAACATTATAGGACGCCCGAATGTGGGTAAGTCCACCCTCATGAATCAGCTCGTCGGCGAGAAAATCTCCATCATCACCTCGAAAGCACAGACCACCCGCCACCGTATCTTGGGCATCGTCAACGGCGACGACTTCCAGATCGTTTTCTCCGACACGCCCGGCATCATCAAGGACCCGGCCTACAAGATGCACGAGGTGATGAACCAGTTCGTCAACGTGGCCCTCATCGATGCCGACCTCATCCTCTTCGTCGTCGTTCTCATCAATAAGATCGACCTCTCCACCCAGGAACAAGTTGAACAGGCCGTAGAACAATGGCGAGAGACCTTACCTAACGCCACTGTGTTTCCGCTTTCGGCGCAATACAATGCCAACGTGGAGTTCATCTTCAAGCAAATCTTGGAGAAACTGCCCGAATGCCCGCCCTATTTCCCCAAGGACGAACTCACCGACCGCTCGATGCGTTTCTTCATCACCGAGATCATTCGCGAGAAGATATTGCTCAACTACCAACAAGAAATCCCCTACTCCGTACAAGTCGAGGTTGAAAGTTACGAGGAGACCGAGCACCGCATCCATATCCGCAGCGTCATCTATGTGGCCCGCGACTCGCAGAAGGCCATCATCATCGGCAAAGGCGGCAGCGCCATCAAGAAACTCGGCATGCAGGCCCGTACTGACATTGAGGAGTTTACAGGAAAGAAAATCTTCTTGGAACTGTTCGTCAAGGTCGACAAAGACTGGCGCGACAATGAAGCTGAGCTTAAGCGTTTTGGCTACGAAGCCTAGCGTGTCGAAGACACGGTATCCTATTTACCCTACACTCGCAGTGTAGGGGCCATCGACCTCGCACCACGTGTCGAAGACACGACACTCCACTTACCCTACACTCGCAGTCAGGGGTCCTCGACCTCTCACCGCGTGCCGTTGGCACGCCACAGCAGACTCAATCCGATGATGTAGCGTGTCTCCGACACGCCATGTACGAGCATTGGCTCGTGGTTCCATCCTCCCGCAGCATGTGAGGTAAACAGAATGGCATACTTTCAGCACACTGAATCAGAAAATTGTGTACTTTTGCACCCGATTTTAAACTCAAAGCATTATGTCAAATATTGTAGCAATAGTGGGGAGACCCAATGTGGGAAAATCGACGCTCTTTAACCGTCTGCTGAAGCAGCGCATGGCCATCGTGGAAGAGACGAGCGGCGTGACGCGCGACAGGCACTACGGCAAGAGCGATTGGAACGGCAAGGAATTCACCGTCATCGACACGGGCGGCTATGTGGTTGGGTCGGACGACATCTTTGAAGAGGAAATCCGCAAGCAGGTGGACCTTGCCATCGACGAAGCCGATGTAATCGTCTTCATCGTCGACGGTCGCGAAGGTCTGCATGTCCTGGATGAGGACGTAGCTGTCATCTTGAGACAACAAAAGAAACCCGTCATATTGGCTGTCAATAAGATAGACGAGCCCAACAAGGAAATACTGGCTGGTGAATTCTATGCTTTGGGCTTGGGCGAGCCTTTCCCCATGTCGGCCATGACTGGCACAGGTACGGGTGAGCTCCTCGACAAGGTCTGCGAGCTGCTGCCTTCAGATAAAACCGACTTCGACACCGACCTGCCCAAGTTCACCGTGGTGGGAAGGCCCAATGTCGGAAAATCATCATTGATCAACGCCTTCCTTGGCACCGACCGTCATATCGTCACCGACATCGCAGGCACCACCCGCGACGCCAACTACACGCGCTATAAGGCCTTCGGCATGGAGTTCATGCTCGTCGACACAGCCGGTCTGCGCAAGAAAAGTAAGGTAGAGGAAAACATCGAATTCTACAGTGTGCTGCGCTCCATCCGCGCCATCGAAGACAGCGACGTGGCCATCCTCATGCTCGACGCGACACAAGGCTTTGAGGCTCAGGACATGAACATCCTCCGTCTCATCGAGAAGAACAAGAAAGGCCTAGTGATGGTGGTCAACAAGTGGGACCTCGTGGAGAAAGACTCCAATACACACAAGGCCTACGAAGAGCTGATCCGTTCCAGAACGGCACCCTTCACCGACTACCCCATCATCTTCACCTCGGCCATTAACAAGCAACGTATCTATAAGGTGCTGGAAACTGCGCACAAGGTTTATGAGAACCGCGAGCGCCGCATCCCCGTGCGCGAGTTGAACGACAAGATGCAGGAAATCATCAACTCCGTGCCGTTGCCGACGGCCTCACGCGGACGCTTCCTTAAGATTAAGTACATCACCCAACTGAAGAGCATCGCGCCCCAGTTCATCTTCTTCTGCAACCTGCCCAAGGACGTGAAAGAGAACTACAAGCGCTTCCTGGAAAACAAGATTCGCGAGACATGGGACTTCAACGGTGTGCCGATTCAGTTGATATTCAAGGAGAAGTGATTTTATGGGATTGGCCTTGCGGCCCAGCAATCTATTAAAAATCTTATATACAAAATCATTCAAAATCAATTAGATACGATTTATTGTATTTTTTAAATAGGTTTTTTCAAGATTTAACTACGTTGAATACTGCGTATTTCTTGTGAAGCAATCCCAATAAAAACAAAAAAAAATGGCCGAAGAAGAAAATATCGTAAGGATAGACAAATGGCTGTGGGCTGCGCGTCTCTTCAAGACGCGTTCCATCGCTGTGGATGCCATCAAAGGAGGTAAGGTGAAAATTGACGACAACCCCGTGAAGCCCTCGCGTGAAGTGAAGGTGGGTGATGTCATCCAAGTGCAGATTGAGCAACTACACAAAGTCGTGGAAGTGAAGACCGTCATCAAGAACCGCGTCTCCGCCAAGCAGGTGCCCGAGGTCTACAACGACCTCACGCCAAAGGAAGAATACGAGCGCATCGAGTTCATGCACGCCTACAAGGCCGAATGGCGTGACCGCGGCGCAGGTCGTCCGACGAAGAAAGAACGAAGGATGATTGAGAAGCTAAAAGACGATATGTAAACACAAAAGGCGACCCCAAAACGGAGTCGCCTTTGTTTTTGAATGGTAGTACTCTCGGAATTACACCATCAGTGCGCCAACCAAACCCAAAATTGCATAGAATTCAGGCAGAGCGGCATAGATTAGCGTGTTGGTGAACACGTCGTGACCTTGGCTCACGCCGACGATACCGTTGGCGCAAACCTGTCCCTGACGAATGGCCGAGATCATGCAGGCGAGACCCACGCAGAGACCCACTCCAAACACGATGAGACCCGTCAGTTCACCAGCCCTCATCTTGTTGAGGAGCATGAAGAAAGCCACGAAGCCGTAGATACCCTGGGTGGCCGGCAGTGCCGACAGCACCATGAAATTGCCCGATGCCTCAGGACGTTTCTTGAGACCGCCCTCAGCAGCGTTGCCCGCCGTCGAAGTGCCAATTGAACTTCCGATACCTGCCAAGGCCAACACGAGGCCAAGACCGAGATAACCTAATACTGTTTCTAACATGATGTTTAAGTGTTTATTTGTTGATTTGTTTAATTGTTTGATTACGAATATAATAAGTTGAACTACGAATTACACAAATAATACGAATTATTCCGAATTGAATTTTGCAACTTCGTTGCAGATAGATACGAATAGCATTCGTACACATTCGCGGCCTTGGCCGCAAAATTCACGTATCGAAATTCGTCAAATTCGTTCAATTCGTAGTTTCTTTTCATTGTATTAAGTGTTTTGCAATGGTTTATACTTGCGGCCTGAGCCTTCATAACCCGAATTCTTGAAGAACTCAAGGAAGTTGAGTCGCAAGGGATGCACGAAGGCGCCCAAGATGCACATGGCGATGTTGAGCACATGGCCGATG